>NZ_JBOFRG010000059.1:0-31617 GCF_051650885.1 Clostridium sp. | reverse complement strand
AGGATTTTTTTTATACAATTTTTTAAGTAAATAGGAGGATTTTTAAATGAAAAACGTATTAGTTAGATCTCTTTATAGAGAAACTTCTGACCATTTAGGAAAAGAAGTAAGTATAACAGGATGGATAAGAACTTTAAGAGCTTCAAATGCTTTCGGGTTTATTGAAATAAACGATGGTTCTTTCTTCAAAAATGTTCAGGTTGTTTTTGACAACAAACTAGGAAACTTTAAAGAAATTTCAAAATTAGCTATTAGCTCATCATTAAAGGTAGTTGGTACTTTAGTTGAAACTCCAAATGCTAAACAACCTTTTGAAATTCAAGCTACTGAAATAGTTATTGAAGGGATGTCAGACTCTGATTACCCATTACAAAAGAAAAGACATACTTTTGAGTATTTAAGAACAATAGCTCACTTAAGACCAAGAAGTAACGCTTTCTCAGCAGTATTCAGAGTTAGATCAGTTGCAGCTTATGCTATTCACAAATTCTTCCAAGAGCAAAACTTCGTATACACTCATACTCCAATTTTAACTGGAAGTGACTGTGAAGGTGCTGGAGAAATGTTTAAAGTAACAACTTTAGACTTAAACAATGCTCCAACAAATGAAGATGGTTCAATTGATTACTCACAAGACTTCTTCGGAAAAGAAACTAACCTTACAGTTTCAGGACAATTAAACGGGGAAACTTATGCTTTAGCATTTAGAAATATCTATACTTTTGGACCAACATTTAGAGCTGAAAACTCAAACACTGCAAGACATGCAGCTGAATTCTGGATGGTTGAACCTGAAATATCATTTGCTGATTTAAATGACAACATGAAATTAGCTGAAGAAATGTTAACTTATGTTATAAAATATGTTATGCAAGAATGTCCTGAAGAAATAGAATTCTTCAACAGCTTCATAGACAAAGGTTTAGTAGAAAGATTAAACCACGTTGCAAACTCTAACTTTGGAAGAGTTACTTATACTGAAGCAGTAGAAATTCTTAAAAACTGTGGAAAAACATTTGAATATCCAGTTGAATGGGGAATTGATTTACAAACTGAGCATGAAAGATACCTTACTGAAGAACATTTCAAAAAGCCTGTATTTGTAACTGATTATCCAAAGGATATTAAAGCATTCTATATGAGAATGAATGAAGACAACAAAACAGTTGCTGCTATGGACCTTTTAGTTCCTGGAATAGGAGAAATAATAGGTGGAAGTCAAAGAGAAGAAAGATTAGACCTTCTTAAAGAAAGAATGGCTGAACTTAACTTAAACGAAGAAGATTACTGGTGGTACTTAGAACTTAGAAAATACGGTGAAACTAAACACGCTGGATTTGGTCTAGGATTCGAAAGATTAATCATGTACATCACTGGAATGACAAACATCAGAGACGTTATACCATTCCCAAGAACTACAGGACAATCTGACTTCTAAAATTTAAATAAAATTTTAAACAGAGGTTTCTAATTATAGAAAACCTCTGTTTTTTTCCAAAAAATATTAAATTTCCCCTCTAATTTTAAATTATTAATTCTTAATTCTTAATTTTTTCCCCTCTTCTGTTATAATGGATAGTATTATTATATACATAGGAGGAAATTTTCATGGCAATACTTATTGCAGAAATTATTTTATTAATTGTGTTAGCTATAAACATACCTTTAGCACTAAAAAAACAAAAAGCTTTTTTAAGTACTTGCAAAGGTGAATATAAAATATTCAAAGATGCTAACCTAAAAAAATTTACTATATTATTTTTCATTGTACTAATACTATCAGTATTTTTAACTATTCAATCAAAAAAATATTTCTTTTTATTAGCAGCTGCATTAATGTTGTTCTTGCTTATAGGTTCTGTAAAAAATACAATGATAATTACAAAAGAAAAAATGTATTTTAGAGAATGTGCACTACCTTTAACAGAGCTTACTTCAGCAGAGCTTACTTATACAGGTAAAGGGAAAATCATGATTTTATTTATAATGAAAAATAATCATAAGTTTGGATATGCTCACGGGAAAATTGATGTCCCATTGGCAATCTCAAAGACTATTGAGGAATATGGTATTCCTATAGTTGATAAAATACATAAAACTCAAAATACCAACTTAAATTCTACTGAAGAAACCACTTCTTAAAATATAGATATTTCTTCAGATACCCTAAAAAATTAATAATAATCTACAATAAAAAAGATGATTTCTACTTACTAGAAATCATCTTTTTATATATCTTTTTTCTATTTAGAACTTCTTTCTTTTACCATTTCATATAAAGTATTTACTGGAATTCCTGTTCCACCTTTTGCTTTATATGGTTTTGGTGCATCTGTCCAAGCAGTTCCTGCAATATCCATGTGAATCCATGAATTTCCTTCATTTATAAACTTCTCTATAAATAATCCTGCAGTTATTGTTCCTGCATATCTTCCACCAATATTTTTTAAATCTGCTATATCAGATTTTATTAATTCTCTATATTCATCAAATGCTGGTAATCTCCATAGCTTTTCTCCAGTTCTTAATGAAGCTTCTTCAAGCTCTTTAAAGAATTCATCATTGTTTGAAAGAATAGCTGATGTTGTATCACCTAAAGCAACTAAAGCTGCTCCTGTTAATGTAGCTAAATCAATAACTTCTTTAACATTTTCTTTTTCTTGAATATAAGTTACTGCATCTACTAAAGTTAATCTTCCTTCAGCATCTGTATTAAGAACTTCAATTGTAGTTCCTTTCATGCTTCCTATTATATCTCCTGGCTTATATGCATTTCCTGAAATAGCATTTTCACAAGCTGCAATTACTGATATAACATTAACTTTAAGCTTTCTTTTTGCAATTAATGCCATAGCTCCTGCAACTGCTGCTGCACCACCCATGTCACTTTTCATTGTATCCATACTTGCTGATGGTTTTAATGAATATCCACCTGTATCAAAAGTTAACCCTTTTCCTACTAATCCAATAGTTTTTTCTCTATTGTCAGCATCTCCAAAGTATCTCATAACTATTAATCTTGGCTTTTTCTTTGAACCTTTTGCAACTGCTAAGAATGCTTCCATTCCAAACTCTTCAATTTTATCTTTTTCAAAAACTTCTACTTCAAAACCATAATCTTTTCCTAATTTTGAAACTTCTTTAGCTAAAACCTTAGGATACATAACATTTGCAGGTTCATTTACTAAATCTCTAGCAATTATAATTCCTTCTGCTATGTCTACACCTTCATTAACTGCCTCTAAAACAGCTTCATCACCTTCAGCTTTTATAGCACACCCTGAGAATGAAACCTCTACTTCTTTCTCTTCTTTTCTATCTGATTTATATTTATCAAACTTATAATCAGTTAATACTAATGCTACAGTCATAGCTTGTGCTAATTCTGTTACTTTAAATTTCTCTGATTTTATCATTTTAACTACTAAATCATTGATTTTTAATTCTTGTATTTTTTTATATGCTTTTGACATAGAAACTTTAATATCTTCTAATGTAACTTTTTCTTCTTTCCCAAGTCCTAAAAGAACAACATCTTGTATTGAACCTTCTACTTCACGTGTGAAACTGTATACTTCACCTTTCTTACCTAAAAATCTTTCGCTATTTTTAAGGTGTTCTACCATTTTATTTATCTCAGGATTTTTAACTTCTAATCTATCCTCAAATAAAGATATTATTAATCCTTTAGCTTCTTTACATTTTTTATTTCTAACTGTTAACTTCATACTCGCACTCTCCTTACATATATCTATCTATTAAAACTATTTTTTTATTATCTAATGTTTTTTTTACATCAATTATCCTTTGGTTTGATGACCCTCTAAATTTTAACCCTTCCTTTGCCAAAGCTTGTATAAACTTTCCATCTACAAGCACATCAATATTTTCTAAGAATTCCTTAAACCCATCTCTTTCTTTTGATATTTCTAAAATTTCTTCTATAGTATATCCTGTAAAAGCCCATACATTTAAGTTTTCTCTTCTAAATACCTTTGCCATATAAGAAAATTCTTCTGCTCTTTCAAATGGGTCTCCACCACTAAAGGTAACGCCCTTTAATAAAGGATTTTCTAATACATCTTTTATTAAGTCATCCATATCGAATTCTTCTCCATCATTAAAGCTATGAGTATCTGGATTAAAACATCCATCACACTTATGCTTACAACCCTGTGAGAAAAATACACGCCTCATTCCTGGTCCATTAACAAGACTTTCATAGCAAATCCCTGCTAGCCTTACCTTTTTCCCCATTATAAATCAGCTCCTTTATATTATACTACTTTAGTCAGAATTAATAAATACAATTAATAATAATTATTAATTAGTTCATTTTTTATAATTTTATTATAACTTATTTTCGTGATTTTCACTCCCTCACTTCTCTCTTTAATCTCTATTGCACTTCTTGTTTTTAAATGTATAATTAGATAGGAATGGAGGGGATTTTTTATGCCACTTTGGCTAATTTACGCTTTACTTGGTGCTGTATGTGCCAGTATGGTTAGCATTTTCACGAAACTTGGAGTAACTCATTTAAGTCCGTCCTTAGCAGGAACTATTAAAGCAATTATTATGGCAGTATTTTTTATTTTCATCTCATCTTTTAAAGGTGATTTTAATAATTTAAACTCGCTTTTTGCTCATAAAAAAGATTTTTTCTTTCTTATTTTAACTGGACTTTTTGGTGCTTTATCATGGCTTTTTATGAATTATGCTTTTAAGCATGGTAGTGTAACAAAAGTTGTTCCTATAGATAAGCTTTCTATCGTTATAACAATACTTTTATCCGCACTTATTTTAAAAGAAGGTTTAACTATAAAAACAATTCTTGGAGTAATCTTAGTTTTCGTTGGTGCTATTGTTATCGCACTTTAAAAGAGTAATGAAAAAAATCATTACTCTTTTTTGATTAATTATTTATTTTTACATAATTCAATCTTCCACCAGCTTTTATTACATCAATTTCTTTTTCTGTTAAATTGACAGTAACATTAAACTCTGTACCTTTAGTCTTATTTTTAAATATTAAAATACCTTCTGCTAACTGCTCTTTAATATTTTCACAAATAACTTCATCCATTAATTCTATCTTTTCATAATCATCTTTATTTTCAAACTCAACAGGAACTATTCCATTATTTATAAGATTTGCTTTGTGAATTCTAGCAAATGATTTTGCTAAAACAGCCTTTATTCCTAAATACAGTGGTGCAAGTGCTGCATGCTCTCTACTTGAACCTTGTCCGTAGTTTTCTCCTGCTATAATAAACCCACCATCATTATCCTTACATCTCTTTGGGAATTCCGTGTCTACTGTATTGAAACAAAATTCTGAAAGATAAGGTATATTTGATCTAAATGGAAGTAGTTTTGAATTTGAAGGCATTATATGGTCTGTTGTTATATTATCTTCTACCTTTAATACAACTTTTCCACTAACATTATCACCTAATTCTTTATTTATTGGGAATGGTTTTATATTTGGTCCTCTTTTTACTTCAACATCTGAATTTTTCTCAGCTGGTACTAAAATCATAGAATCATCTATTATAAATTCCTTTGGCATCTCAACATTTAAATCTACATTTAATTCTCTTGGGTCACTTAAATATCCATTTATCGCTGAAACTACCGCTGTTTCTGGACTTACTAGATAAACTTGTGCTGATAATGTTCCACTTCTTCCATAGAAATTCCTATTAAAAGTTCTTAATGAAACTCCATCAGTTCCTGGTGCTTGTCCCATTCCGATACATGGTCCACAAGAATTTTCTAATACTCTTGCTCCTGCACTTATAATGTCTGCTAAAGCTCCATTTCTAGCCATCATCTCCATCACTTGTCTTGAGCCTGGTGCTATAACTAAGCTTACTTCTGGATGTACTTTTTTACCTTTTAAAACTTTAGCTACTTTCATTAAATCTTCATAAGAAGAATTTGTACAACTTCCTATTGCTACTTGGTCAACTTTTATTTTGCCAATTTCAGAAACCTCTAAAACATTATCTGGTGAATGTGGTTTTGCTGCTAAAGGATTTAACTCACTTAAATTGATAGTTACTTCCTCGTCATAAATAGCATCTTCATCCGGCTTAAACTCTATCCACTCATCTTCTCTTCCCTGTGCTTTAAAGAACTCTAATGTTTTCTCATCACTTGGAAATATTGATGTTGTTGCTCCAAGCTCTGCTCCCATATTAGTGATAGTAGCCCTTTGAGGAACTGATAAAGTTTTTACACCTTCTCCTGCATATTCAAAAACTCTTCCTACTCCACCTTTAACAGATAACTTTCTTAATACTTCTAATATGATATCCTTAGCTGCCACCATTGGCTTTAGGCTTCCTTCTAAGTTTATTTTACATACCTTTGGAACATTAATATTATAAGCTCCACCTGCCATAGCTAAAGCAACATCAAGTCCACCAGCTCCCATTGCAAGCATTCCTACTCCTCCACCTGTTGGTGTGTGGCTATCTGACCCTATTAATGTTTCTCCTGGTTTTGAAAATCTCTCTAAAAATACTTGATGACATATTCCGTTTCCTGGCTTTGAAAAATATACCCCATGCTTTGATGCTACTGTTTCTATAAATTTATGGTCATCTGCATTTTCAAAACCTTGTTGTAGCATATTATGGTCTACGAAGGCTACTGACCTCTTTGTTTTCACTCTATCTATTTCCATAGCTTCAAGTTGAAGATATGCCATTGTTCCAGTTGAATCCTGTGTTAATGTTTGGTCTATTTTTAACCCTATAGCTTGCCCATCCTCTAACTTTCCTTCAACTATATGATTTTTCAAAATTTTAAAAACTAAATTATCTCCCATTTTCTGCCCCCTTATCTTAAACCTGTGCCTCTTTTTCTTTTATACCAGCTTTATACTCCTTATACATTCCAACTAATTCTTTATCAAAAAGACTTCTTTTCATTCTTATAGATATAGCTCTTACTTTTTCTAAAATGATATCTGCTTCATTCTTTTCTAAAGTAATTCCATACTCCTTAAACTTGCTAACAATTGCTGCTTTTCCCGAATGCTTCCCTATAACAATTTGTCTTTCAAGTCCGACTACATTAGGATCAAAAGCTTCATAATTCTTAGGATTTTTTATAGCTCCATCTGCATGAATTCCTGATTCATGTGCAAACATGTTATCTCCAACTATAGCCTTCCATACTGGTAATTCTCTTCCTGCTGCTCTTGAAACATATTCAGATACTTCTCTAAACATCCTTGTATCAAAATGTGTATCATGCTCAAGCAATATTTTAAATGCCATAATCACTTCTTCTAAAGCTGCATTTCCAGCTCTCTCACCTAATCCATTTACAGTAACTCCAATATGATTTGCACCAGCCTTTGTTCCTGCAAGTGCATTTGCTGTAGCCATCCCAAAATCATTATGAGTATGCATTTCTATATCAAAACCTGTTTTGCCATAGATATATTCAATATCTTTTCTAAGTGCAAAAGGCTCCATAATCCCAACAGTATCACAATATCTAAATCTATCTGCACCAGCTTTTTTTGCTTCCTCAATAAATTGAACTAAAAAATCTTTGTCAGCTCTCGATGCATCTTCACCATTTACAGATACATAAAGACCATTTTTCTTTGCAAATTGAACTGATTTAATCATATTTTCTAAAACCCATTCTCTTGATGTTTTTAGTTTATGTTTTATATGAATATCAGAAACTGATATTGATATTGCAACTGCATCTACTCCACAGTCTATTGATTCTTCAATATCTGATATTACAGCTCTATTCCATGCCATTATGCTACTTTTCAAATTTCTTTTAGCTATATTTTTTATTACTTCTTTTTCATCTCCACCCATTGTTGGAATACCAACTTCTAATTGATCTACTCCAAGCTCGCTTAGCATTTCTGCTATTGCAATTTTCTCTGCATTTGCAAAAACTACCCCTGCTGTTTGCTCCCCATCTCTTAAAGTTGTATCAACTATATATATTTTTTTCCCATTTTCAGGATTTATAATTGCCATTTAGCCCCCTCCTTCTCCACCTTTCCATTTACCATTTATTTACTAATTATTCCCATTTTATCACACTTAATTTATCAAGGCAAATAAATTTGCAAGTTTTGTACCGTTCCATTCATTTTATCCCCATTTTATGTCTTTTAATTGGATTTTTAGATATTATGTTGCAAGTTTTTCTTTCTAAAATTCAATTTTCTATTAATTTGAAATACATTTATTTAATTTTGTATATGTGTTACTTTTTTTCTAAAATATTTTATATTAATTACGCTATTTTTTATTCAAAAAAATAAGCATCACTATTTAAATGACGCTTATCTTTGTTTAACAATTTCTATAATAATTTGTATGTGTTTCTGTATGAGTTATTCTATCTTCTCTTTCAGCTTGTTTTCCTTGACCAAATCTTTCATCAAGGCTTAAATACCCTGTAACTCTTGATACCCCTTGAATATCATTACTTTTACATTCAGGACAACATCTATCTTCATTTTTAAGATATGTTCCACAATTTTTACAATATCTTATATGAAAATTAACTCCTAAATAACTTATATCAGTCTTTTTATATGCATAATTTAATATATCCATTATAGTTTCACCATCAGGGCAATCATCTACTTCTAAATAACTAATATGACCACCATTACATAAACTGTGATATGGCGCTTCAACATCTATTTTTTTAGTTATTGAAATTGAGTGTCCCACAGGAATATGGAAACTATTTGTATAATATTCTTTATCCGTTACACCTTTTATATATCCAAACATCTTTTGGTCTTGCTTTATAAATTTACCTGAAAGTCCTTCTGCTGGTGTTGCATAAGCACTCCAGTTCAATCTAGTTTCCTCACATAATCTATCACATGCTTTTCTTAAATGAGTTATTATTCTTATTCCAAGCTCTCTAGCCTCTTCCGATTCACCATGATGTGATCCAACTAAAGAAACTAAAGTTTCTGCAAGCCCTATAAATCCAATTCCAAAAGTTCCTTGCTTTAAAATTGGCTCAATAGAATCTTCTGAAGATAGCCCTTCAGAACCCTTCATTAACCCTTGACCTGCAACAAAAGGTAAATCTTTAACCTTTAAATTTTTAAGGATATTATATCTATGCATTAAAGATGCTCTTGCAATTAAAATCTTTTCATCTAGAATCTTAAAGAATTTATCAATATTTCCCTCTGCTAATATTCCAATACGAGGTAAATTTAATGTTGTTGGCGCAATGTTTCCTCGCCCTGTGCAGCCTGGCTCACCATTGATATTCTTCATTAAATAAGTTCTACAACCCATGGTACTTGGCATATAGCCCCTATCATAATATTCTTTATTAAAGGAAGCATCTATATTCATAAAGGTTGGATTCATCCTCTTTGAAGCAACCCTGCATGCAAGCTCATAAAGATAATAATATTCATCTTCCTTTTCTCTATTAACTCCCTCTTTAACTCTAAATATAATATTTGGAAAAATTGGTTGCTCTCCTTTTCCTAATCCTTTTTCATACTCTTCTAAAAATATTTCACATACAAGTGCAGCATCTTTAGAATTTGGTATCCCTAAATTTATTGATGAGAATGGAACTTGTGACAATTTGTTATCGTAATAGTTTTTTATCTATTACCTCTTTAGGTTTCCCTAAAGTTCAGCATATATTTTAACCCTCTCTGTCGCAAGGGTTGCGGAGACTCGTGGGAAGATTTTTGCTAACATTATCGCTCACTTCCTATGCGTTACAACCACTATTTGCTTATAGTAGTCTCGGTATTAACATATAGTTTATTGCACTCATTAAATTTCCTCGTTAAAAATATAGTAGAATTTTCATAAAAATATTTTATTAATGCTTGCGTATCTTTTTTTGATGAATAAAGAATCATTGAACATCCTCTTCGTTCCGTTACTTTTAGAATCTTTGTATCTATTTTCTTATTTAAAAACTCCATCAACTCTTCCAACATCTTTTTATTACTGCAAAATCCAATACATTTCCTTGAACCTTTTCTTTTTCCGTGCGATGTTGTATTCGTTACCCATCCATCTCCGTCAAAAAAGCCTCTAATAAAATGTCTTATTACATCTTTATCTAAAAAATTTAATTTTTTCATAGTTTCATGTTTAGTTTTTTGTGGAACTATACCCCATCTATTTAAATCATCAAACATTTTCTTTGAATGTATTCTTAATACACTACAATTTTTTCTTGTATATTTCACCTTATCTTTTAAATCTAAACATTCTTGAAATTTTTCTAAAATATATCTATCTTTATTGCTTAATTCAATCCTCACACAAGGGCTCGAATCACTTCTTTCATACACATTCCCATCTGCCATCATATATCCTAAAAAATAAGCTTTTTCCTCACTATCTATATTTTCAAAAAAGTCTTCATTGAATGGTTCTTTATATCCTGATTTCCCTCTTGTTTCTATATTGTATTTTTTAAGTATATTCCTAATTGTATTTGGACTTTTATACCCAGTTTTTTGGGCTACTTGACTTAAACTTAATCCCCTTTTATATAATTCTATAATTTCTTTTTCTAGTTTCTTTGTTCCCATCTTATAATTTTCTCTATACCCAGCATTTCCTCTTATATTTACATTGTTCTCACCAAGAATTTTCCTTATTGCATAAACACTTTCTATCTCCAGTTCAAACCCTATACCTTTTAAGCTCACGCCTTTCTCATATAATTCAATAATTTTTTTAGTAAATTCTACATATTGAGTCATCTCTTCTCACCTCCTTTTTATTATTGTCAAATTTATTAATCATTAAACTACTTAGCCTTCACCGATTTTCCCCACTAATTATTTAAAAACTTATGCGATTAGCTTTTAAACGGCCCACTTTTGACCAGCACGACTATGCATCGTATTTAGGTTGTAAACAACCCCTTGCATAGCTTGACGAATTCTCATCTTTAATTTCTTTTCAACTATTTCATTTATTTTTTCATTTTCAATTCCTAATTCTTTAAATTCTTCTCTAATTTCATTTCGGGTTGGTTGAATAAAAATCCCCATATCATTGTCAAAATCTGGATGTGACTGTCCACCGAACATATCATTCTGGCTCGATTGAAGTAGTATACAGCTAAGCTCTGCTGCTGTTTCTATTCTCTTAGGTTTTTTTATTGTTCCATACCCTGGATTAAATCCTTTTTCTAAAATTTCTTTAGTTGGTATGTGCAAACAATTTACAGTTAGATTGTATGAATCTAAATCATGAATATAAATATCTCCATTTTCATGTGCTTTTGATAGTTTTTTAGGCATACTTGCTAGGTTGTGCCACTTGTTTGATTCTGATGCTATTCTTAATAACTTTGAACTAAAGTTATTTCCAACATTTGCATTATCTCTATCAGTCTCTACACCTATCTTTCCTATTGCTCTCATTAAATCAGATTTTATTTCTCTAACCTTTGTTCTCTCTCGTCTATAATTCCTATATGCTATAACTACACTTTGAAGTCCTGTATCTTCTAATGCTTTTTCAACTAGATTTTGAACTTCTTCTACTGATACCTTATCATTTCCACTCATTTCAATATAGTTAATTACCTTTTGAACTATATCGAAGTTTTGACTTGTTCTGAGTTTAACTCCAACTTCTGTTGCGGCTCTTTGAATTGCATTTGCTATTTTTATGGAATTGAATTCTACTTCACGCCCATCTCTTTTCACAATATATAGCACTCAAACTACCCCCTTTGCACAATATATAGTATTTTCCAAATTCAATTATACTTTATATATTTTTAAGGTGCAATTGCCTAAAATTCATAAATTACTTCATATTTTTAATATTACCTAATTTATCTCTCAATATCTTTTCATATCTATAATTTTAATTATGTATATTTTTCCCTTTTGATTCATAATCTTAAATATTCCAATACATGAATATTTTATCAGTTTAAATTTATCCTTAATTGGTAAAAATATAATAAAGAGGTGACATTATGAAAAAAATAATTATTTTATTATCATTATTATTTAGTTTTTCACTAATAGGCTGTAATTCAAAAAATAATAATGATACTCAAACATCAGGGGATATAGATAAAAATACTACAAAAGAATATGCTTCTCCTTATACAGGTGAAAAGGTTACTAAAGAAACTTTAAATAAAACTCCTTACATGGTTATAGTAGAAAACTCAACATTTGCTAGACCTCAAAGTGGTTTATCTGAAGCTGATATAATTTATGAAACTTCTGCCGAAGGTGGAATTCCAAGATTTTTAGCTTTATTTCACAAAAATACGCCTGAAAAAATTGGTCCTGTCCGAAGCGTTAGACCATATTTTTTAACATTAACTAAAGAGCATTCTCTAGCCTTTGGACATTGTGGTGGTTCGTCAGATGCTTTATCAGAAATAGATTCTGATTCTACATCCATGAGTTTAAATGAAATGAAAAATCCTTCAAGTTATTTTAGAGATTCTGACAGAAAAGCTCCACATAACTTGTATACCACCCCTAAACATATGTTAGATTTAGTATCTTCTAAAGGATTTAATACTCCACCTAAAGAATCATTTAAATTTAAAGAAAATGCACTTTCTGATGCTAATGAAAAAGCAACTGAAGTTTATATCGCACCTAATAAAATTTATAATACAACTTATAAGTTTAAGGATAATAAGTACACTAAGTATATGGATGGTGAATTGGCTACTGACAGTAACAATAACTTTCCATTAACTTTCTCCAATGTATTGATTCAAAAAACCAATATAACTCTTGGTAACGATGGAAGCCATTTAGATATTGATATTATTGGAACTGGAACTGGTTATTTACTTTCTAATGGAAAGAAAATAGATATTACTTGGAAAAAAGATTCTGAATATAGTGGGACTAAATTCTATGATTTATCTGGAAAGGAAATTGAACTTTCTCAAGGAAATACAATAATCAATATAGTAGATAACAAATCAACTATTGATATTAAGTCATAATATCTTAATTTAAAAGAACTATTCCATTAGGAATGGTTCTTTCCATTTTTTCTTGTAAAACTATATCAATAGTGATATAGTTTTAATTAATATTTTACAATTTTTAGGAGGTAAGCAATATGCAAAAAATCGCTTTAGTAACAGATAGTGGTTCTGACCTAACTTTAACTGAATTAAAAGAAAATAATATTCACCTAGTTCCCTTTAGAGTAATTTATCCTGAAAAAGAATACAATGATGTATTAGAGATTACATCTGATGAAGTTTATTCTAGACTTAAAGAGGTAATTCCTTCAACATCACTTCCTTCTATGGATTTAATGACTACCCTTTTTTCTACCCTTGAAAAAGAAGGCTATACTCATGTCTTAATGATATCAATATCTAGTGCTTTTTCTGGTACTGGAAATTCATTTAGACTTGTTTCAGAAAACTTCCCAAACTTAACTACCTTTGTTTATGATACAAAAACCTTAAGTGGTTCCGAAGGAGCAATGGCATTAATCATTTCTGAAATGATTAAAAATGGTTCTTCTTTTGATGAACTTATAGATAAACTTAATCTTTTAAGAACAGAATCACACCTTTATTTTACTATAGATACACTAGAGTACTTACAAAAAGGTGGTCGAATCGGAAAAGTTGCTGGAACAATAGGTTCTATTTTAGACCTTAAGCCTATTATCTACGTTACAGATGAAGGTGTTTATGAAACTCACTCTAAGGTTAGAGGACAAAAACAAGCACTTTCTAAAATTCAAAAAATAACTGGAGATATTTTAAATAAGACTGGTGAATACTATATAACTATAGTTTCTGGTGGTGCTGATGAACTTGCTAAGAAGTTACACTTACTAATTAAAGATTTTCCTAATATTAAATCTATTAGATTTTCTAAAGTAGGTCCTGCTCTTGGGGTAAACACCGGTCCTGGAACTATTGGTATTTGTATTCAAAAAATACTTTAATTTTAATACTGTCTTTGTCGAAACTTGCAAAACTATATCAGTAGTGATATAGTTTATCTTATCAATAGTGATAGAGTTTTAGACTCAGGAGGAATTTATATGCAAAAAATTGCTTTAGTTACTGACAGTGGTTCAGATTTAACAATACAAGAATTAAATGATAATAATATAGAACTTGTTCCATTTAGGATTATTTATCCTGATGGTGAATATAACGACATTATAGATATATCACCAGATGATGTATACAATAGATTAAAGGAAGTTATTCCATCAACATCACTTCCAAGTGTTGACCTTATGGAAAACTTAATGACACGTTTAGAATCTGAAGGTTTTACTCATGTTATTATGATTTCTATTTCTAGTCATTTTTCTGGTACTGGAAATTCATTTAGACTTTTAGCTGAGGACCATCCAAATTTAATAACTCATGTTTTTGATTCAAGAACACTAAGTGCACCTCAAGGTACACTAGTATTATTAGCTGCAAACTTAATTAAAGAAGGACTTTCATTTGAAGAAATAATTGAAAAATTACCTCTTCTTAGAAGCCAATCTCATGGTTACTTTACTATAGATACTTTAGAATATCTAAAAAAAGGTGGTAGAATAGGTAAAGTTGCTGGAACTGTTGGTTCTATGCTTAACATTAAACCTATTATTTGGGTTTCTGATGAAGGTATTTATGAAACTTATGCAAAAGTTAGAGGACAAAAACAAGCTCTTTCAAGATTACAAAAAATTACTGAAGAAGAGTTAAATAAATATGGAGATTGTACTGCTACAATTCTTTCAGGTGGTGCTGATGATTTAGCACAAAAACTTCATGAGCTAGTAAAAGATTTTGATAAAATTAAAAGTGTTAGATTTTCAAAAATAGGTCCAGCTCTAGGTGTAAACACTGGCCCTGGGACTGTAGGAATATCTCTACAAGAGATTCACTAATATGAGCTTACACTCTGAATACACTAGCTTAAAAGACATAAAATCTGAAGAAAAGCGTCTTTATGATGAGTATAAAAAGAAAATGGCTGAGCTTAAAAAGGCTAAAAAAGAAAATGAATCTAAGAGTTCATCTAAAGGGCAAGTTTTTACTAAAGGATTGTTACCTATATATGTGCTACACATATTAAACATAAACCCTACTAACGGAAATGAAATTGCTCACAAAATAGCTCAGAGAACATTTGATAAATGGAAGCCAAGCACTGGTGGTATTTATCCTATTTTGAAAAAGCTTGAAACTGAGGGTCTTATCGTAGGTGAATGGGATGATCCTAAGAAAAAATTCAAAAAAATATATTCAATTACAGATGAAGGTCGCATTGATTACTTAAGAAAAAAAGCTCTTTTAAAACCTAGAATTGAAGAGGCATTAGAAGTTTTTAATTTAATTTATAATGATATTTATTAAAAGGCATTGAATTTCAATGCCTTTTTTGTATAAATTTTTTTCTTAAACACATACTATTTATGGAGGTGAATTAATATGTTTGGGAAAATTATTGATTTAACTGATATGGAAGCTTATGTACTTCTTTCCGATGATAGTATTTATAAACTTCCTATATCAAAGATAAGTACTTTATCTATAAATGATACAATTTTTATCCCTGCATTTGTTAATACCTCTTGCCATTCCTATGTTAATACTACTAACAACTTAATTTAAAATGTTCTCTTAATACATTTCACACAAAAAAGAACCCAAATCTTTGGGTTCTTTTTTAATATAATCCTTCAAATATTAATGAATATAAAGGATTATCTATTACATATTCTTCTGCTTTTCCTTCTTCTAAAGCTTCTGTAAAATCTAGATTTATAGGAAGCTCCCCTATAAGTGGTAATCCTAAATATTCAGCATGTTCTTCTGCTGATTTTTTGCTAAATACTCTAATCTTAGTATCACATTTTCCACAAGTGATGTATGCCATATTTTCAACTACACCTCTTATATTAACTCCAACCTTTTGAGCCATAATAACAACTTTTTTAACTATCATTGATACCATATCTTGTGGTGTTGATACTATTACTAATTCTTTAATATTGAATTCTTGCATTACTGTTAATGCAATATCACCTGTTCCTGGTGGCATATCTATTAAAAGATAATCTAATTCTCCCCATGCAGTATCAAAATACATTTGATTTAATACTCCATTTATAACAGGTCCTCTCCATATAACTGGATCTTCCTCAGCCTCTGTTAAAAGGTTCATTGATATAACCTTTATTCCTGATTCAGTTTCTACTGGTATAAATTTAATTTTTTCATTATCAATTTGCTTTATTCCAGCTCTCTTATTATTTATTCCAAAAAATCTTGGAATAGATGGTCCTGTTATATCAGCATCAAGAACACCTACGCTGTATCCTTTTTTTCTAAGAATTGATGCCATTATTCCTGTTACTGTTGATTTTCCAACTCCACCTTTTCCACTAATTACACCTATAACATTTTTTATGTTTCCGTAATTAGGAGTTTTTACTGATGGACAAATCTCTAATCCTTTTGAACTGCAAGAACTTTTACTTGCACAACTATCACATTTACTCATTATTGATTACTCCCAACTGTATTCCAATCTTTAGGTACTTGATTTGGCTTACTAACTTCTATTTCCCATTTATTAAAGTCAAATTTACCTATTACGTAATATTGTTGATATACATTATTTTGTCTATCATCCACTGTTATAATTGTCTTAAATAAATTAGTACTATATCCTCTGTTATTAGCACTTATTATAACGTTAAAGTCTCCAAAGTTTCCATTTACAAGCTGCGCACCTGGAACTGATTTTTGAATTTCCTTAGTAAACTGTTGTAAATCATTTGAATAAAGATATTTTACACATTCAACATCTCCCATCAAATCTACTCCTACTTTGGCTCCATCTTTTTCATAAGATTGTTTTGTTTGATTTATTACTTTTAAGATACTTCCATAATAAATTTCATTAAAATCTCTTGGTTTATTTATAAATGAAAGGTTATTAATTATAGTGTCTTCTAAATTTTTAGGTACTTGGAACGCTTGACTTCCATCCCAGAAATTTCCTTCTCCACTAGTATCTACACCTACAACATAATCATACTTTTTAATTTGATCTCCAGTATAGATTTCAAATATGTAATCCGGTTGTAATGAATTCCCCTTTGGTCTAACACTACCATGAGATAAAGTTTCATATAATTGATTAATAGCTTTAGGATCTGTAATTATAAATCTAAATCCTGGGTCTCTACTGTTTTGAATAACTATTTTATCAACTTTTGTCTGTTTAATATAATTAAAGGCATTGTTTCTAAAACCTAATTTCACTAATATCGTATTAACAGGACCGAAACCTAAGAATATAAGTATTGCTGCTATAACTACTACGATTATGGCTATTACCTTTTTATTCACTTAAATATCACCTTCTCTAAATATTTTTTCAAATAATTAGGAGAAGCCTTAGGCTTCTCCTAACTATAATTATTATAATACTTTACAGATTTTATAGCAACGAATTAACTTTTATTTAATATTCTACTTTGTTGGTACTACAACTGTAGCCTTCTTATAATCATAGAACATTAACCAGAATCCATTTCCATCTTCTTCTTTTCCTTTAACCCATGTTACAAATCCCGATTTACCCATATATGGTTGATCATCACAATTTTTCTTTCCTGCAATTGCATAAATAATGTACTTTAAATTTCCTTTTATATCACATTTATATCCAATCATAAAATGCTTTTTCTTAACTATATAAGGATAATAATTAATCATTGGATTATAAACTACTGAATGTTTATCATGATTACTTGAATCACACATATCATCTATAGTTTTAACAGGAACTTTATACCATTTACAGTACTTAAGGTCATTAAAATGTCCTTTTACTTCTTCAAAACCTTTAACAATGTTTTCAAAGAAATTACCAACACCCCCCCTTAACTTAAAGTTATCTGGGTCGATATTGTTTTCTTCAATTCCTCTTTCATAACATTCAAAATCTTCTTTTGATTTTTGCTTTGTTTTAGGTTTTTCAGTCTTTTCCTTGTGCTTTTCTTCAACCTTTGGCTTCATGTTTGCATTCTTTTCATCGCTCTTAACTATTTGACAATCTTTCCATCCAGTTTCTGGCTTTTCTCCATTCATAAAGCCATATAATGTAAAGCTAAGCTTTCCAGCTATATTTTTACAAATACCAGCCCCTGAAATCTTTTCATAAGGCAAGCTTATTCCACCGATATTTTCAGCATAATATTCTTTAGCTGCCTCACCTTTACCATTATCAGTTACAACTAGCTTACCCATATCAACTATTTGTTTTGTATCTTTTTTACAACAAATAAGTACTATAGAATAATTGTCTTCCTTTTTTAAATTTTGAGCATAAAAAGTTATTTTACATTTGTCTCCCTTTGCCTCAATCTTTGAATAACCTGATACAGCCTTATCCCCAGTTGTTGCATTACCTTCATCTTCTTGTAATATTATAAAATTTCTATACAATTTATTATGTGCCAAGTTTCCGTTACCTCCACATATATATTTATTCCATATAGTATATGCTACGAGGTGCCATTTATGATAACATTATTTTATTTTATATGCATAAATTTTATCTGCAAGTGTTGCAAACTCTTCTATAGTCAGTGTTTCCCCTCTTCTCTTAGGATCAACATTTGCTTCTTCAAAGGCTTTTTCTAAATCTTCTTTTCCAACTCCTAGGTTTTTAACACCATTCCATAAAGTTTTTCTTCTCATATTAAATACATCTCTTATTAATGCAAATAAGAACTCTTCATTTTGCACTTTAACTCTTGGCTTTTCTAATCTATCAAGTCTGATAATAATTGATTCAACCTTTGGTCTTGGCATAAATGAACTTGGTGCTACAGTTCTTATAACCTTTGTTGTTGCATAATATTGAACCATTAATGAAAGAGATCCATAATCTCTTGTATTTGGCTTTGCATCCATTCTATCTGCAACTTCTTTTTGTATCATTATAGTTATACTTTGGAATTTTGCTCCACTTTTTAATAATTGTGCAATAAGTGGTGTTGTTACATAGTATGGTAAGTTAGCTGCTACCTTTACACTCTTTTCATCCCCTATAATTTCATCAAAGTTAGCCTTTAAAGCATCCTTATGTATAAGTTCAAAATTATCATATTCTTTAAGCTCTTCTGTTAAAATAGGAATTAAGTCCTTATCTATTTCTATTGATGTAACCTTCTTTGCCTTTTTAAGCATTTCTACAGTTAATGTCCCTACTCCTGGACCTATTTCTATTACATAGTCCTCTGGACCTATTTCTGCTCCATCTACTATATCCATTACAACTTGCTTATCAACTAAAAAGTTTTGTCCTAAACTTTTTGTAAAGTTAAACCCATATTTTTTTACTATATCTTGTGTTTTATAATTAGTTATTAAATCCATCTTATTTCCCCATCTCCTGTTCAACTTTTTTTATTGCACCTACAAACTCATCTTTTGATATTCCATAATTATTTAATCTTGATATCATTTGAGCTCCATTTCCATATCCAATTCCAAGAATTTTTCCTAAAAGCATTCTTCTCTTTTTAGAATCCTTGTCTCCTGTTAATTTAAAGTAAAGCATATCTCCAATGTTATATTCTTCTCTTTTTTCTTCAACAGTTACTTTAACATTTTCTAATGCTTTGATTATTGTTTCTGGACTTGCATTTTCAACTCCAATATCTCCATCTTTAAGTCCTTCATCTTGTGAAATATATGCATGTTTTATTCCCGGCACTCTTTTTCTTATAATGCTTCTTATTTTTTCACCTGCAAAATCAGGATCAGTAAAAACAATAACCCCTTTTCTCTTTTGAGCTTCCTTTATTCTATCTATAACCTTTCTATTTATCCCAAATCCACCAACAGCTATACATTCAGCATCTACAGCTCTTTTTATAGCATCAATATCATCTCTACCTTCAACTACTATAACTTCCTTAATCACAAATAAAACTTCCTTTCAAAGTAAATTCCTTTACTTTTTCTCAAATTTATATATATTAAATTTACATATATATGTACCTTATGTCAAATGAATCTCTTCTCTACTCTCTTTTCATTTAAAAATTCACACAAAAAGAGACAAGCATAAACTTGTCTCTTTTCTTATTACCATTCGCCTGGATATGCAACTATATAAGCATTTAATCCATGTCGTCTACCCCACTGTGTACACATTGCCTTTGATGTAAAATATACATCAATGATATTTCCCTTGATAGCTCCACCAGTATCTGCCGCTTTTGCAAATCCATATCCATCTACATACACTAAGCTTCCAAGTGGTATAACTCTTGGATCAACTGCTATTGTGCTAACTCCACCTGGATTATATACAGGTCTTGTTCCTGTTGCAGTTGTTCCATGTAACGCATAGGCTGTTGATTCTACAACCAATTTTCTCTTATACGTTACAGGTGCACCACCTCTGTTAGGTATATATTTTGCTGGATTTTTAGTTCCTTGTTTTACTAATGCATTTACTGGTTTTGAAAGTGTCTTTGATTGTACTTCTTTTTTAGAAACTTCTTTCCCATCTTTGTAAGTTACCTTATAAGTTACTTGTTTCTTTCCATTTGTACCTTCATTTTTAACTACCTTTTTACCTTTTTCAAGGTCCGAATCCTTCTCAACAACTGTTTCGTAAGGTATTGATTTTTCTTCCTCAACAGTTTTGACTTCTACATCTACTATTTTTACAGACATATCTTCTATCACATTTGCGTTTACACCTGGATTCACTTCATCTAAATCCTTATCATAATTAATCCCATTTGACTTTAACTCTTCTAAATTTTCAACTAAAGCCTGTCCTACTTCTTTTTCTGCTGAATAAACAGTTGTTTTCTTTTCACCCATTACAATTTCCATAGGAACAGCAGTATTAACCACAATTTCTTCATTCTCATTTACTTTGGATTCTAAAGATGGTTGTACCTTATCTTTTTCTTTTAACTCAATACCTTTAGATAACAACACATCCTTAACAGTCCCACTATAGGTAATTACAGTTTCCACCGTACCGTCTATAGTTAATTTAATTGTTTTTCTAGCATTCATAAATATCATTGTTCCAATAACTAATCCTGTTACTAAGCACAATGATATTTTAGCCTTAGGACTGTTAGAAAAATTCTCTTTGTAAGCTTTAAATTTTTCTACCATTAAATTCCCTCCTTTGGCAAAAGCGTCCACTCATTATACTAAAATTGTAAACAATTTGTCAAATTAATGAACATCATTTCCCTTGAACCCTCTTTATACCATAGTTTTTATTCATATATAGGTTCATTTTTTAAATTCAGTTTTCTACAATCGGGGATTATAAAAATCCCTAATGGCATACGAACAGTAAAGCTATCTTCTTTTTAATTTTTACCATTTTTTATTTTTTTATACAATCAATTCCATTTCATTTTACTTTATATTTCTATTCTCATCAACCTAGAAAAATTCTCATTTACTTTATTATTTAATTCTTTTGGGCAAATTTCTCTTATTTCCGCTAGTTTTTCTATAATTTCCTTTATATAATCGGATCTATTTCTTTTACCCCTGTTTGGAACCGGTGCCATAAATGGTGCATCTGTTTCAACAAGAATTCTCTCTAATGGAATATCTTTTGCTACCTCAGCTAATTTTTTAGCATTTTTAAAAGTTATTACTCCTGTGAATCCAATATAGTATCCTAGCTTTATACATTCTCTTGCAAATTCTACACTTCCTGAAAAACAATGAACTGTTCCTATAACTTCTGGAAACTCTTTCATAATATCTAATGTGTCTTTATGTGCATCTCTATCATGTATAACTACTGGTAACCCAAGCTCCTTGGCTAAAGCCATCTGCTCTCTGAAGGCATTCTTCTGTACCTCTCTTGGAGGGTTTTCTTCCCAATAATAATCTAGACCTATTTCACCTACAGCAAGAACTCTATCGTTCTTTTTAATCATTTCTTTTATTTCTTCTAGTCTCTCATCTGTTAACTCATCTGCATTCTCTGGATGTATTCCTAATGCTCCATAAATTAACTTATATTCTTTTGTTAAATCATCTACTTCTTTAACACTATCATATGATGAGGCACAATTTAATATTCCTATAACTCCATTACTGTTCATCTCATTTATTAATTCTTTTCTGTCCTCATTATAATCTTCTGAATCATAGTGAGCATGTGTATCAAAAATTTTATATTCCATCTTTTTACTTCCTCTCTGTACTTTATTTTTCATTATACAGTATTATATAATACTAACAAGATTATTCAAAAGAAAGGTAGGACACATTTATGAATTCAACACTTGCTATTTTAAAAGAAACACCTTTATTTTCATATTTTTCAGATGAAGAATTAACTGCATTACTTAAAAATCCTTCTGTTCTTCTTAAAGACTATTCTAAAGAAGAAACTATATTTTTTGAGGGAGATAACTGTACTTCTGTAAGCGTAGTAATCTCCGGTGAAATTCACATAGAACAAAATAACGCTTTAGGTAGCACCTTAAATATTGCAAAGCTTTATCCTAAAAATTTATTTGCTGAAAATATAATTTTTTCAAATAAAAAGACTTATCCAGTTGATGTAGTATCCTTTACCAATTCTACAGTTTTACATATATCAACTTCTGTTATGACTAAGCTTCTTATGTCAAATGAAAGCTTTTTAATAAACTTTTTAAAAGATTTATCTAATAAATCTTTAGCATTAAGTAATAAAATACGTCAACTTAACACCAAATCTTTACGTGAACGTATTTCTTCATTTCTTTTATCACAAATGAAAATACAAAATAGTTTAACTATTCGTTTAAACTCTACTAAAGAAGAACTAGCTAAAACCTTTGGTGTTACAAGACCCTCTCTTTCTAGAGAGCTTATAAATATGAAAAAAGATGGCATCATTTCCTATGATAGAAAAACAATTACCATCCTTAATCAAAATAAATTATCATATTTTTAACTTCCGTAATTCTTTTTTATACTTTTTGACACGAAACTGCCATATTTCTGACTTATAATAAATCTTGTAAAGTAGTTAAAGCATTATTATTTACCCCTTATAACCATCTTAATTGAATGGTTGCCTAGAATATCTCGTCCCCCTATTGTAGATATTCTAGGTTTTTTATTTTGTCTTTTTTCTTTTTAATCTATTAATTTCATCTAAAAATATATTTTTATCTAACATCTTAAAGCTTTCAATATAATCTATATCTTTTGAAACCTCTTCTAAATGTATAAATCCCCATTCATTAGCCTTAATATCTAAACTATTTAAAATCTTTCTACTAAATCGTGGCATAAAAACTTCTAGTAAATTTGCTATATTCACTAATTTTATCAAGGAGTATGTTCTATCTCTATTTGTTTCACTTATAAATTCTACAATCTTTTTTAACCCTTCTTTAAACTCTCCACTTTCTACATTTACTCCAACTTCTAAGTATAAATCCTCTAATTTATTTTTCTCATACTTATTTTTATAAATACCACACTTGTCCTTTTTATAAAAATTAATAGTATTTGCAGTAAATCTTTCAACTTCATTTACTAACTCATTATTATTTGTATTTATAAAGTTTTTCCACTTAAAATCTGTATCACTTTCTTCCGGTGAGTTTAATATTAAAAAATATCTAATTGTATCCACAGAATATCTTTGAAGCATCTCATCTATCCACAATGCCCAATTCTTATTTGTGGAAAAGTTTTTTCCTTCAAGCTTTAAATAATTGCTAGAGAATATTCTTAAATTTATATCTTCATGTCCAAGGGCTGATAATAGTCCTGTAAATACTATTGTATGGAATGGAATATTATCCTTTCCATGAACTAAATACACTCTACTATCTTCTCCACTAATATATTCCTTTAATTTATCTTCACCAACACATTCTCTTGTTGCTGTTAAATATCCCATAAGAGCTTCAATCCAAACGAATATCTTTCTATTATCAAAGCCTTCTAATGGAACATCTATCCCAAACTGAACTTCCTTAGTTACAGCTCTATCCCGCAAGCCTTCTCTTATGTATTTTTCAGTAATTATTTTTGCATTTTCTCTCCAATACTCTTTTCCATTTTCAAAAATATTTTTAACCTTTTCTTCTAGGCTTGAAAGTTTAAAATATAATTCATTCTCTTCTTTATATATATAACCTTTTTCATAAAGTTCTAAAATATTTTCTTTTACCCATTTTTTGTGATTCGCTTTTTCAGTATTTGAAAATAAATTAAAAGAAAAATCTAATGATTTAAAATCTTTTATAAATCCATTATGATATTTTGCCACTACTTGCATTGGTTTAAGCTTCTCTTCCTTTGCTTTTTCAAGAATTAAATTTCCATGGTCATCACTTCCTGAGATGAATACTACATCATCACCTTTTTTTCTATGATATCTTGCTAAAATATCTCCTGGTATAAAAACTACTAATCTTCCTAAGTGCAATTTACTATTTGCATATGGCCATGCATTTCCTATAACTACTTTCAAAAACATCACTCCCCTTTTATATAAAAATAGACTGTATCAATTAGCCTATTTAAAAGTTATCTTTTGATACAGTCTCTATTTTTAAATTATCTTACTTCACTACCTGTTGGTAATTGTCCTGGATTTACTAGGTTTAATATTGTATCATCATTATCTGATGCTGCAAGTATCATACCTTGTGATAGTTCCCCTCTTAAAGTTACTGGCTTTAAGTTTGCTACAAGTACTACATACTTTCCAACTAAATCTTCTGGCTTGTAGTGCATAGCTATTCCTGAAACTACCTGTCTTTCTTCTCCACCTAAATCAACCTTTAACTTAAGAAGTTTCTTAGCTTTCTTAATAGGTTCGCATGCAAGAACTTTAACTACTCTTAAATCTATTTTTTCAAAATCTTCAATAGTTATTTCTTCTTTTATCGGCTTCATTTCTTGAGGCGCTTCTAAAGCTTCTTTCTTTTTAGCTTCTTCTAATTGAGCTAATCTTAAAGCTTCAAGCTCTTCTAATTTTTTATCTACATCTATTCTTGGGAATAATGAATCACCTTTTTTAACTGTTGTTCCTGGTGCTGTTCCATCAAATCCTTCAAGTGAAGCCCAATCTTTAGCAGTTACTGCAAGTTGCTCATTAATTTTTTCTGCTGTTGTAGGTAAGAATGGTGATAATAATACTGATGAGAATCTTAAAGTTTCAGCTAGGTTGTATAAAACAGTTCCTAATCTGTCTTTTTGCTCTTCATCCTTAGCTAGTATCCAAGGAGTTGTTTCATCAATATATTTATTAGCTCTTCTTATTAATGTGAATACTGCTTCTAATGCATCTGGTATTCTTAATTCATCAATGAATGCTTCTACCTTTTTAGGTGTTTCTAAAGCTAACGTCATTAATTCATTGTCAACATCACCTGCTGTAAGTGGAGCTGGAACTACACCATCAAAATATTTTTCTATCATTGCAACTGTTCTTGAAAGTAAGTTTCCAAGGTCATTACAAAGGTCTGAATTTATTTTCTTTATGAATATTTCATTATTAAATAATCCATCTGAACCAAACGGAATTTCTCTTAATAAGTAGTATCTTACAGCATCTACTCCAAAGCCTTCAACTAAAGCTACTGGATCTACTACATTTCCTTTTGATTTTGACATTTTACCACCATCAACAAGTAACCATCCATGTCCGAATACTTGCTTTGGTAATGGTAAATCTAATGCCATTAACATAATTGGCCAGTAAATTGTATGGAATCTTAATATATCTTTTCCTATTAAATGTACATCTGCAGGCCAGAATTTTTTGTATAATTCATCATTATCACTTCCATAACCTAAAGCAGTTATATAGTTTGATAATGCATCTATCCAAACATATACTACGTGATCAGTATCAAATGTTACTGGAACTCCCCAATTAAAGCTTGTTCTTGAAACACAAAGGTCTTGAAGTCCTGGTCTTAAGAAGTTGTTTAACATTTCATTTTTTCTTGATTCAGGTTGTATAAAGTCTGGGTGATCTTCAATATATTTAATTAATCTATCAGCATATTTGCTCATTTTGAAGAAGTAAGCTTCTTCTTTAGCTTCATGTACTGGTCTTCCACAATCAGGGCAGTTTCCATTGACTAATTGAGTTTCTGTCCAGAATGATTCACATGGAGTACAGTATGAACCTTCATATGAACTCTTGTATATATCACCTTGGTCATATAATTTCTTGAATATTTCTTGAACTGCTTTTATATGATAATCATCAGTTGTTCTTATGAATTTATCATAACTTATGTCCATCATTTCCCAAAGGCTCTTTATTCCTGCAACTATTTCATCTACATGCTCTTTTGGAGTTATTCCTTTTTCCTCAGCAATAGTTTGGATTTTTTGTCCATGTTCATCTGTTCCTGTTAAGAACATTACATCATATCCTGTTAATCTCTTAAATCTTGATATTGCATCAGCAGCTACTGTTGTATAAGTATTTCCTATATGCAATTTTGTTGATGGATAGTATATTGGCGTTGTAATATAATACGGTTTTTTACACATAAAATATCCCTCCTAATTTTAATTTTCTAATCTTTTGCAATAAAAAAGCCCTATGCTAAACTTAGCATAGAGACGAATTACCGTGTTACCACTCTACTTTTTTCTTGTTTTACAACAAGAAACTCAATAGGTAAAATTTTTACCTTGCAATGTAACGGTTGCAAGCCGTAAATCCCTAACTTTAAAGCTCAGAATTTATGCTCAGAGGCCATCTTCATTTTAATTTTTATCATGGGCTTTCACCATTTCCCACTCTCTTATAGATAATCCTTAAAACTACTCTTCTCTTCATAGCATTCTTATTTTAACTATATAATATTCTAAATAAATTTTTCTGTCAACAACTTGAATTTATCTATTAATTATTGCCACATAATCTTTTTTTAGTATATGTTATAATATATACACATTATTTGGAGGTAATTTAATGAAGCTTAACTTTCACAAAATTGGACTTAGAAATATAAAAACTGCTTTAGCCGTAGTAATCTGTATGCTTATCTTTAAAGTTGTTGGAGATGAAAACCCTTTTTATGCCTGTATTGCAGCTGTAATATGTATGAAAGATACTGTATCTAATAGTTTTAAAATGGGGAAAGATAGACTTATTGGAACTATAATTGGAGCAATATTTGGTACTATTTTCATATGGGTTTTAATTAATTTCACTGTATTCGATAGTTATATTCCTTTTGTCAGTGGTATAGGGATTGTTCTTTCAATATACACTTGTAACCTTTTTAATAAACCAGGTTCTGTTACTATATCATGTATAGTTTTTCTTGTTATTATGGTTAATTATAATGGTCCACAATCTTATGCTTATGCTTTAAGCAGAAGTATTGATACTGCAATTGGAATTATTGTTGCAATTCTTGTAAATAAATATTTTAATCCTCCAAAAGAGGATAAGAAAGATTCTATATAGGCTCTAACACCTGTATAGAATCTTTCTTTTATTATTCTTCCTCATATACATCTACATCAATTATTTCACCAAATCTTGTTTCATATTCATAATACACCTTAGGAATTTCTAATGTTAGTTTGCACTCTTTAAAAGATGCCTTTATCTTTGATGCGTCACTATTTGGCACTTGAAAATTTTTAACAAAATCTCTTGAATCTCTAATAATAATCATTGCAGTACTATCATCATTTGAAAAAAATTGCTTTTTCTGTGCTCTTACATAAACACATTCATCCTTATAGTCCACTTTAATATCCTTCCTTTGCATTCCTGGAAATGTACCCTCAATTAAGTATCTATCTTCCTCATTTTTTATGTTCATTTCAATATTAGTTTTCTTAAAATCATTATTAAATACATTACAAAAATCTATTTCATTTAAATTTTCATTTAAAACATCTAGATAAATATTTTTCATAAGTCCTATATCTTTTTTATTATTCATAAAACAATCTCCCTAGAATTTCTCTTATTAGATAAGATATTAATTCTAAGGAGATTTGCTACTAATTTATATAGTTATTTTTTCATTTTCTTCTATTTTAATTTCTGCTTCTTCATCTATAATTGGCTTTCCAAAAATTCTTACTGCTAAGATTAAAATTAAAATTCCAACCGGTAATATAATGTATACTGGAACTCCAAGTCCTGCTGGAATATATCCACACACTATAGTTACAGCTCCTACAAATAATGCATACCACATTTGTGTTCTAACGTGGTCTATATGATCACAACCTGCCCCCATTGATGAAAGAATAGTTGTATCTGATATTGGTGAACAATGGTCTCCAAAAATCGCTCCTGTTAAAACAGCACTTGTACAGATTACTACATATCCCATTTCAGGTGAAACTGAATATCCTAAAGGAATTGCAAGTGGCATTAATATTCCCATAGTTCCATAAGCTGTTCCTGTTGCAAAAGACATTACTGCCCCTAAAATAAAGATAATACTTGGCAACAAGAAGCTTGGAATAGAATCTGATAAAAGAGTTACTAAATATTTAGCTGTTCCTAAATCCTTTATAACCGAACTTAAAGACCACGCTAAAAGTAATATTACTCCTGTAATTAAAAGACCTTTCATTCCATCAATCCATGTATCAATAGCTTCTGATACTGTCATTATCTTTTTCCAAACTGCCATAGCAATAGCCACAATTGAAGCTAAAATAGCTGATTGGAAAAGTGCAGTTGAGGCATCAGCTGCTGAGAATGTTTGTTGTATTGCCTCAAAAGAAAATGGTGAGTTATTTAAAATTTCTATAAGTGCCGTTTCTTCTCCCCCCATTATCCCTTGATATCCACTGTAATAAAAGCTTGCAAGTGCTGAAACTATAAGAGTCCCAATTGGAATTATTGCATTCCAAACACTTAGTTTAACCCCTTCCTTTACCATAGTTTCTTCTTCTTTCATTTCTCTTTCTACAACTTTATTTAAGCCTTTTCTTGCATTTAATTCTGCCTTTCTCATAGGTCCAAAATCTCTTAGCATAAGAGATGTTATAACTACAAATGCAAGAATTAATATATTATAAAATCTAAAAGGTATTGTTTCTAAAAATACTCCAAAAGCATCTACTTCCATACCAATTTGAGTAAATGAATCTTTTATAAGTCCAACTTCAAGCCCTATCCAAGTTGAAATTATTGCAAGTCCTGCAATTGGTGCTGCTGTTGCATCTATTATAAATGCTAATCTTTCTCTTGATATTTTAAGCTTGTCTGCAACAGGTCTCATTATAGGTCCAACAATTAAAGCATTAGCATAATCATCAAAAAATACTAAAAGTCCTAAAAACCATGTTGTAAGCTGTGCACTTCTTGGCGTTTTTGCTCTCTTTGCAAGTGCCTCTGCAATAGCTCTTGCACCACCCATTTTACTAACAAGGCTTATAACTCCTCCAATAGCTAAGACTTGAAGAATAATACCTGCATTCCACGGATCTGCTAATGAATTTAATATTCTTTGCACTAAGTCCAAAAATGCTTGTACCATTCCTCCAAAAATATTTACTCCTCCAAGCTGAAGCATAAAACATCCAGCTAAGGTTCCTACAAATAGAGATACTACAACATTTTTAGTTATAAATGCTAATACAATCGCCACAAGTGGAGGTATTATTGTCCATATTTCAAATTTTGCTGCGTTCACCGTTCCTAAATCTACTTCTGATGCAAAAGCTGGCATTGAAATAGATGTAATTAATAATAGTACTGTTAAAAAAATAAATCCTCTTTTTCTCATAATTCCTCTCCCCTTTATAATTTTTTATACACGAGAGACTCTTTTGTAAAAATAAAAGAGCCTTGAGATAACACTCAAGGCTCTACATAATCCGTAAAATCCTAGAATGATAGCTCAACACAATTTCTTGTGACAGTCTTATGCATATTCTACATAAGCCCAAAATTTAAGATTAAAGCAATTTCTTAAATCCTTCGGCAAAACTTCCTTTTTCTTAGCTTCAATTTGCTTTTAAAAACTAAGATACTCTTAAGCCTTGCAACCTCTATCTCTTCGCATATTCTTTTTAATTTAAAATTAGTATATACCATTATTTACAATTTAGCAATATAAAATACATATTTTATTTATATTTCGTCAAATAAAAATAAAAAGCTACCCTTAAGGCAGCTTCCTACTATTTTTTCATAAAGTTTTCTATATCTTCAACTGATTTAATCATATCTTTTGTTAATACATCATGACCTTCTTCAGTTATTAATACATCATCCTCTATTCTTATTCCAATTCCTTCTTCTGGAATATATATTCCTGGTTCTACTGTATAAACCATTCCTGGTTCTAATATAGTGTTTCTTCTTGGATTATCTATATCGTGTGTATCTAATCCTAAGCTATGTCCTATACTATGGAAATAATATTTTCTTACATCTTTTTCCTCTTCAATTAAACCAAGTTTTATACATTCCTCTGCAATCCATTCAGTTGCTTTATTATTTAAATCAACAAAGTTTACCCCTGGCTTCATAGCTTCTATAACTCTTTCATTTACACTTAAAACTGCTTCGTAAACTTCTTTTTGTCTTTCACTAAACTTTCCGTTTATAGGAATTGTTCTTGAAATATCACCATTATAGTAATTCCATTGCGCTCCTAAATCAAAAAGAATTAAATCTCCATCTTTTAATGTATCATCATTATCTACATAATGAAGAGTTGTGGCATTAACTCCAGCTGCTGCTATTGTTTTAAAAGCATAATCTTTTACGCCATTTCTTCTACATTCAAACTCATAATAAGCCTCTGTTTCATATTCTTTCATTCCTGGCTTAATGTTTTTCATTATGCTTTCTACACCTTTTATAGTGATTTCTATAGCTTTTCTCATTTCACTTATTTCTTCATTAGCTTTTACAAGTCTAAGTGATGCAAATAATGGGAAAGCATTTTTAACTTTTACATGTGCATACTTATTTTTTAACTTTTTAGCAAGTGTTGATGCTTCTGAAGGTAAGCTATCAAAGCTATCTCTTTCTAAATCTAAGTAAATAGTGAATTCATCTTTTTCTGCTAAAAGCTTATTTAAATATCCTTTAACTTCACCTAAGAATCCAACTTCTTTTATTCCATTAAGCTCTAAAACTTCTTCTTTTCTTATAGTTTTTCCAAGCCATCTTTCCATTTCTAAATCTATTTCTTTTATAAACATCTTTTCAGTTACTTCACCATTTATTTTTGAAATAACAATAATATGTTTTTCTTCATTTAATCCTGTTAAGTAATAAAAATTTCTATTTGGAGTAAATCCATACCTTTCATCTGCTGTTTTCTTAGGAGCTTCTCCTCCTAGTAATATTAATATAGAATCATCATCTAATTTTTCTATTAATCTTTTTCTATTAAGTTCAAAAACTTCTTTTTTCATAGATATTACCTTCTTTCATTTTACTCTTTATCTTCTGTTTTATTTAATCTACTCAACTGCTAAAACTCTTACCTTTATTACTTCATCTATTTCACTTATTTTATACAAGAATTTTTTAACATCACCTTTTATCCTAGATACATCTAATGTTATTGTAACATTAGCACTCATGTTTAT
>NZ_JBOFRG010000058.1:0-3191 GCF_051650885.1 Clostridium sp. | reverse complement strand
TGTTAATATATATTGGTCAAGCCCTCGATCTATTAGTATTAGTCAGCTGAACATGTTGCCATGCTTACACCCCTAACCTATCAACCTTGTGTTCTTCAAGGGATCTTACTAGCTTACGCTATGGGAAATCTCATCTTGAGGTGGGCTTCACGCTTAGATGCTTTCAGCGTTTATCCCTTCCCGACTTAGCTACCCAGCTATGCTCTTGGCAGAACAACTGGTACACCATAGGTCGGTCCATCCCGGTCCTCTCGTACTAAGGACAGCTCCTCTCAAATTTCCTACGCCCGCGACGGATAGGGACCGAACTGTCTCACGACGTTCTGAACCCAGCTCGCGTGCCGCTTTAATGGGCGAACAGCCCAACCCTTGGGACCTACTTCAGCCCCAGGATGCGACGAGCCGACATCGAGGTGCCAAACCTCCCCGTCGATGTGAACTCTTGGGGGAGATCAGCCTGTTATCCCCGAGGTAGCTTTTATCCGTTGAGCGATGGCCCTCCCACGAGGTACCACCGGATCACTAAGCCCGACTTTCGTCCCTGCTCCACTTGTAGGTGTCGCAGTCAGGCTCCCTTCTGCCTTTGCACTCTTCGAACGATTTCCGACCGTTCTGAGGGAACCTTTGGGCGCCTCCGTTACTTTTTAGGAGGCGACCGCCCCAGTCAAACTGCCCACCTAACAATGTCCAGTCACCAGATTCATGGCGTCCTGTTAGAACTCCAGTAATATCAGGGTGGTATCCCAAGGATGACTCCACTAAAACTGACGTTCTAGTTTCCTAGTCTCCCACCTATCCTGTACAGATAATACCGAAATTCAATGCTAAGCTACAGTAAAGCTCTACGGGGTCTTTCCGTCCAATCGCGGGTAGCGAGCATCTTCACTCGCACTACAACTTCGCCGGATTTGCAGTTGAGACAGTGCACAAGTCATTACGCCATTCGTGCGGGTCAGAACTTACCTGACAAGGAATTTCGCTACCTTAGGACCGTTATAGTTACGGCCGCCGTTTACTGGGGCTTAAGTTCATACCTTCGATTGCTCTAAGTATTCCCCTTAACCTTCCAGCACCGGGCAGGCGTCAGCCCCTATACATCAGCTTTCGCTTTAGCAGAGACCTGTGTTTTTGCTAAACAGTTGCTTGTGCCTATTCTCTGCGGCCCACTCTCGTGGGCACCCCTTCTCCCGAAGTTACGGGGTCAATTTGCCTAGTTCCTTAACTGCAATTCTTCCGCCGGCCTTAGGATTCTCTCCTCACCTACCTGTGTCGGTTTGCGGTACGGGCACTACTTCTCTCCCTAGATGCTTTTCTTGGAAGCATAGAATCAAGCACTTCGGTTCCGTGGAACCTTCCCCATCACGCCTCAGAATTGTTAGAGTGGATTTGCCTTCCCTAACTCCCTAAACGCTTAGACTAGCATCCAATAGCTAGCACGCTCTATCTTTCTCCGTCACACCATCGGTAATAACGATTATAGTGGTATCGGAATATCAACCGATTGTCCATCACCTACGCCTTTCGGCCTCGGCTTAGGTCCCGACTAACCCACAGCGGACGAGCCTTCCTGTGGAAACCTTAGGTATTCGGCCTGTAGGATTCTCACCTACATCTCGCTACTAATGCCAACATTCTCACTTGTAATCAGTCCACCGCTCCTTACGGTACGACTTCAGCCCGATTACAACGCTCCTCTACCGCTCACACTATTGTGTGAACCCGTAGCTTCGGTGGTAAGTTTAGCCCCGTTACATTTTCGGCGCAGGATCTCTCGACTAGTGAGCTATTACGCACTCTTTCAATGAGTGGCTGCTTCTAAGCCAACATCCTAGTTGTCTTAGAAATCCCACATCCTTTCCCACTTAACTTACACTTTGGGACCTTAGCTGACGATCTGGGCTGTTTCCCTTTTGACTACGGATCTTATCATTCGCAGTCTGACTGCCGCGCTGACACTATCTGGCATTCGGAGTTTGATAAGGTTCGGTAAGCGCTATGCCCCCTAGCCCATTCAGTGCTCTACCTCCAGTAGTTACATTTCGCGACGCTAGCCCTAAAGCTATTTCGAGGAGAACCAGCTATCTCCGAGTTCGATTGGAATTTCTCCGCTATCCACAGCTCATCCCATGCTTTTTCAACAGCAACGTGGTTCGGTCCTCCACGAGGTTTTACCCTCGCTTCAACCTGGCCATGGATAGGTCACCCGGTTTCGGGTCTACAGCATGCAACTAGTCGCCCTATTAAGACTTGGTTTCCCTTCGGCTCCGGACCTTAAGTCCTTAACCTTGCTACATACCGTAACTCGTTGGCTCGTTCTACAAAAAGCACGTCATCACCCTCATATGGGGCTTTGACCGGTTGTAGGCATACGGTTTCAGGTTCTATTTCACTCCCCTCCCGGGGTTCTTTTCACCTTTCCCTCACGGTACTGCTTCACTATCGGTCATCAGGTAGTATTTAGCCTTGGGAGGTGGTCCTCCCTGCTTCCCACAAGGTTTCACGTGTCTCGTGGTACTCTGGATCACAGCTAGCTAACTCATCTTTTCACTTACAGGACTATTACCTTCTACGGTGTGTCTTTCCAAACAGCTTCAATTAAGATTTGTTAATGCATATATGCTGGTCCGCAACCCCAAGAATAAATTCTTGGTTTGGGCTCTTTCCTTTTCGCTCGCCGCTACTTGGGAAATCGATTTTTCTTTCTCTTCCTCTAGGTACTTAGATGTTTCAGTTCCCTAGGTTACCTCTATATAGCTATGTATTCACTATAAAGTACATGGGGTTTCCCATGTGAGTTTCCTCATTCGGAAATCTTCGGATCTCTGGTTATGTGCACCTACCCGAAGCTTATCGCAGCTTATCACGTCCTTCATCGGCTCCTGATGCCAAGGCATTCACCATACGCCCTTTGTAGCTTGACCTTTTAATTAGTCATGTTTCAGATTTTACAATCTTAAAATTAGTTACAAAGAATAGTATTTAAATTAAATATCTTTTCTTGGCTTTGTTGTATTAACAATATATTTCAATGTGCAATTTTCAAAGAACAAAATTTGAGAACCTAATGGTTTCTCAAAATTGAACAGGATATAAACAATCTAGAACCTTCTTTTAAAGAAGAAATTCGGCTATTCGAATTTTTTGTTTACTAGTCAAACATCTTGTTTGCTAGATTTCTCCATAGAAAGGAG
>NZ_JBOFRG010000057.1:0-5905 GCF_051650885.1 Clostridium sp. | reverse complement strand
GGATAGGATATAATATTACTAAAAGTAAAATAATGGGTGAAGACAAGTTGTTAGGTAAACAAGAGGAGTATGGTAATGAAAAAATTAATAATAATTAATGGTGTTATGGGAGTAGGAAAAACAACTGTTAGTAAGGCTTTAAATAAAAGATTAAAAAATTCCTTTTGGTTAGATGGGGATAATGTTTGGAAGATGAATCCATTTGTTGTTGATGAAGAAAACAAAAAAATGGTGTTAGAAAATATAGGGTTTGTATTAAATAGTTTTATAAAAAATAGTCATTCAGAATATATTATTTTTAATTGGGTGATATATAATGATGAAATAATGAAAGAAGTTTTAAAAAGAATAGAAAAAGAAAACTTGAAGATATATAAAATAACATTAATGTGTAGTAAAGAGGAATTGATAAAAAGAATAAAAAAAGATATTGAATCTGAATTAAGGGATGAAGGAAATATAGAAAGAAGCCTGAATAGATTTAAGGGTTATGAAAAAATGGATACATTTAAAGTGGATACAACTAATAGAGGAATTGTAGAAATTTTAGATAAAATTATGGAAATAATTATATAGAAGGGAAGTGCTATTATGAATAACAAACTATTAAGAGAGCCTTGGTTACAGTGGGCAATGGAGATTCAGAGTATTGCACAAGCTGGCTTAGCTTATGGAAAAGATGTTTATGATATAGAAAGGTATGAAAGAATTAGAGAGATAAGTGCAGAGATGATTTCTTATAAAACAGAGATTCCAGTAGGAAAAGTAAAGGAATTATTTTGTAATGAAAAGGGGTATCAAACACCTAAATTAGATACAAGAGCAGCAATATTTAAAGATGATGAAATATTACTTGTAAAAGAAAATAATGGAGCTTGGTCTATGCCAGGAGGTTGGGTGGATGTATTAGAATCAATAGAGTCAAATACTGTTAAGGAAGTTCAGGAAGAAGCGGGGATTTTAGTTCAAGCAGAAAGAATAATTGCAATTCAAGATAGAAATAAGCATAACAAGCCAATTTATCCTTATGGTGTTTGTAAGGTATTTGTTCAATGTAGAAAAATTAGTGGAGAATTTAAAGAGAATATAGAAACTATAGAAAGCAAATATTTTTCATTAGAGAATTTACCAAAAGAGTTAGCTAATGAGAAAAATACTAAAGAACAAATAAAAATGTGCTTTGAGGCAAAAAATTCAAAGATTTGGGAAACAATTTTTGATTAGATTTTAAAGGGGGTATAAAATGGAAATAAGATTAGCAACATTAGAGGATAGAGATAAAATTGTAGAATTAATAAAAAGAAGAATGAAGTGGATGGATGAGAAGGATTTATACCAATGGAATAAAACAGGCTATTTAGAAAGATATCCTAACATTTATTTTGATGAAAAAATAAATGAAAAAATAATGTTTGTAGCAGTAGAAGCGGAAACTGTAGTTGGTGTGATGGCATTATTTAAGGAAGATGAGAGATGGAAAAAAGTAAATGATAAGGCTTTATATGTACATCATTTAGCTGTAGATGAGACGTTTAAAGGTCTTGGAGTAGAGATGCTAAAGTTTGCAGAAGAGTATGGAAGAGAAATTAAAGTAGATTTTATTAGATTAGATTCTCAAAAGACTAATTTAAAGTTAAATAATTATTATGAAAACATAGGATATAGAAATGTTGGAGAATGTATTGATGGTGTTTACGAGGGATATAGACGTGAAAAGAAAATATTAAATTAATTATGGAAGAGATTATCTAAAAATAGATGGTCTCTTTAAATTTTGAATATTTAATTAGAAATAATAAAAGAGAGAGGTTTACAGAATAAAAATTATTAATATGTTGTATAAGTTAGACTTTTCTTGCATATCTATAGAATAAATAAAATTAAATGCTTAGGGGGAGTTTATGAAAAATAAAGAGATAAGCCTTTGTATAATAAGTAAAAATGAAGAAAATTTAATAAGAGAGTGTATAGAAAGTGCAAAGGACATAGCTTCAGAGATAATTGTCTTAGACACAGGTTCAAAAGATAGAACAATAGAAATTGCAAAAGAGTATGGAGCTAAAGTTTATAATGAGGAATTTTATTATGACTTTGCTAATTTAAGAAATAAATGTATTCAAAAAGCAACTAAAGATTGGATTCTTTTTTTAGATTGTGATGAAGTTTTAGAAGATAGTAAAAAAGTTTTAGATATATTAGATGAAGTGTCTAATGAAGTTGCTATTAACTTAAGGATAGGAAGTTACTTAGATGATGTTAGAAGAAGCGAAGATAATATAATAAGACTTTTTAGAAGAGATGAAAACATTAAATTTGAAGGTAGGATATATGAAACAGTAGAAGAAAGTATAAAGAAAAATTATAGTGAAGAAAGGATAAAATATTCAAGTATTAAAATTAAACATTATGGAAGTGACAAAGAAAAGGTAGATTTGAATAGAAAAATAAACAGAAACTTAAAAATATTCTCTTTAATTGATGGTGATAAAAAAGATGGGAAATATTATTTTGACTTAGGGAATGAATATGGAAGAATGGAAGATTATGATATGGCTTTAGAAAAATATGATAAAGCTTTCGAATTAGAAGAACATAGAAATATAGATAAATGCAAGCTAGTTTTAAATAAAGCAAAAGCTATGCATAAATTAGAAATGTTCTCTGAAGAGTTAGATTTTATAAAGGAAAATCTTTTAGAATTTAATGATTTTAAAGATTTATATTTTTTAAAGTGTCTTTGTGAAGTTCAAATGGCACATTTTCATGATGCAAAAGAAAGTATTGAAGAATATATGAAAAAGGAAAAACTAATAAAATATCCATCAAGTGAGTTTGAAAATGCTATATGTTTAGAGGGGTTTTATAAAAACATAAGTGAAATTGCAGATACTGTAAATATGTAAGATGAAAAGGAATTTATCTAAAATTTAGGATGAATTCCTTTTTTAATGCTATAATATTAACAAAAAGTAAATAAAAACAACAAAAAATGAACAATGGAGGGACTAAATTGAGAAAAAATAAAATATTAAAGTTAATGAGTCTAGCTTTAATTATAGGTGTAGGAAGTTTTATTATAAATAAAAATATAGATAGAGAAGTAGAGGCTAGTAGTGAAACATTAACAAGTGTTATGGTTCAAACTGTAGGTGAAGAAAAGGTTAGAGATAGAATGAAGTATTCAGGACGGCTTTCTTATGGTAGAGAAGAAAATTTAATTTCTATGGTAGATGAAAAAGTTACATATGTAGGAGTTAAAGAAGGGGATTTGGTAAAAAAAGGCGATGTATTAGTAAAATTTGATTCATCTAAGATTGATGGAAGTGTAGAAAAAGCAAAAAAAGATTATGAAGATGCACTAAAAAAATCAAATGAAAATAAAAAGAAATTAGAAGGTTTAAAAAGTAATATAGATGGAATAGAAGAAGAAATAGAAAAATTAAAAGGTGAAAAACAATCTATAGAGCTGAAAATAACAGAGCTAGAAAATGAATTAAAAACTATTGAAGAAAAATTTAAAAATAATGAGATATCAGAAGAAGAATATAAAATTTTAAAAGATGAAAAAGATAAGTTATTAAATGAAAATAATTTAAGACTTAAGGTTTTAGATAAAGAGATAGATGTAAAAGAATTAGAAAAGACTTCTTTAGAAAAAGGAATTGAAGGAGTAGAGAAACTGAATTTAGGAAAACTTAGCTTGGAATCAACAAAAAAGATTTATGAGCAAATGAGTACAATGAAAGAAAACTATATATTAAAAGCACCAATAGATGGAGTAGTTTTAAGTTTAAATTGTTATTTAAATGAAAAGGTAGAAAATAAAATGATGCCAAGTGTTTCTATTGGTAATAAAAGTGAGCTGAACTTTAAATTTGGAGTAGATGAGGATGAAGTCAAAAAATTTAAAGAAAATGAAGAAGTTACTATGGAAATTGAAAAAGATAAAAAAATGATAAAGGAAAAAGGTTATATAAGTAGCATCAGTAGAAAAAAAGACCTTAGAACAGGGCAATATACAGTAACAGTTAAAATTTCAAATAATAAGGATTATGATGTTCAAGCATTTGCAAATTGTTTTATAAAAAATACTGAGAAAAAAGAAAAGAATATGATAAGCAAAAACGCTTTAATTAGAGAAGAAGAAAAAAATTTTGTTTATGTGGTTGAAGAAGGAAAAATTATAAAAAAAGAAATTAAAATAAGTGAAGAAAGTAATCATAGTGTTAAGGTTATTGAAGGATTAGAAGAGAATGATAAAGTTGTTATAAGAGGAAAAGAGTATATAGAGGAAGGACAAGCTGTGAATATTGTAGAGGAGGATTTATAAGATGAAGATATGGGAGTTTAGTATAAAAAGACCAGTAACAATATTTATGGCAATAATTGCAGTACTTATATTTGGAGCGGTATCTTATACAAGATTAAATCTAGATATGTTACCTAGTATGAATATGCCAATGCTTATGGTAAATACAAATTTAATGGGAGCAGCACCAAGTGAAATAGAAGAAAATGTAACTAAGAATTTAGAAGAAGTTATTGCAACCGCAAGTAACGTGAAAAGTATAAAATCTATATCTAAAGAAGGAAATTCAATGATAATGGTTCAGTTTGAAGATGGAACAGATATGGATTTTGCATCGTTAGAGATAAGAGAAAAAGTAGATATGATAAAAGGGATTTTACCTAAAGACACAATGAATTCTATGATTATAAAAATGGATCCATCTATGATGCCTATTATGAACTTTGGAATTAGTTTGAAAAATGAGCAAAGTGAAAGGGTTAGTGATTTTACTGAAAATGTAGTGAAAAAAGAGATTCAGAGTATAGATGGAGTTGCTTCAGCTAATCTTTCAGGAGCATACAATAAAACTATAAAAATAAAAGTGGATGGAGATAAGTTAACTTCATATGGATTAAATATGCAAACACTATTAAGTTCTATAAAAAGTGTAGACATAAATTATCCTATAGGAAATATTATTGAGGGAGATTATGAAGTTTTAGTAAGAACAAGTAGTGAAATAACTTCTTTAAATGATTTTTCAAATATAAGCTTAAAAACAAATACAGGAGAAATTAAAAAGTTATCTGATATAAGTACTATTGAATATGAAAATGAAAAGGGAAAAGATTTTGCAAAGATAAATGGAAATGATGCTCTTATACTAACTATTCAAAAAGAAAGTACGGCAAACACTGTAGAAGTTACAGAAAGAGTGAAAAAGAAGTTAGATGAACTTAAAAAGGAAAATAATAATTTAGAAGTAATAAAAATTATGGACCAAGGTGAAGTAATAGAATTTATGGTAGATGCAGTAAAGAAAAATGCAGTTGTTGGAGCTATACTTGCAGTAATAGTATTACTTCTATTTTTAAAAGATGTTAGAACAACTATAATTATGGGGATTTCAATACCGATATCAATAGTTTGGACATTTGTATTAGTGTACTTTGGTGGATTAACTCTTAATATGATTTCCCTTGGAGGAATAGCACTTGGAGTGGGAATGCTTGTAGATAACTCAATAGTAGTTATAGAAAGTATTTATAGATATAAAAAACTTGGTTATTCTAATAAAGAGGCTGCAAGTCTTGGAACAAAGGAAGTTGCACAAGCTATAATGGCATCTACACTAACATCAATCTGTGTATTTTTACCTATAGTTTTTGTTGAAGGAATGGCTGCAGATATATTTAAAGAAATGGCACTTACAGTAACATTTTCTTTAGTATCATCATTAATAGTATCATTTACATTAGTACCAGTTTTATGTAGTAAATTATTAAAAAATACTAATTTAGATAAAAAGAATAAAGTTGTGGAAAAGCTTAAAATAAAATATGTTAAAGTTTTAGAATACAGTTTAAAAAATAAAAAGAAAGTAATAATTTCTTT
>NZ_JBOFRG010000056.1:0-23502 GCF_051650885.1 Clostridium sp. | reverse complement strand
TCATTTTCCATAGTTTGGAATCCACCAATTCCTGAACCTACCATAACACCAACTCTAGTTTTATCTATATTTTCTAAGTCTAAACCTGAATCTTTTATTGCTTCTTCTGCTGCACATAATGCAAACTGTGAAAATCTATCTAATCTTTTACTTTCTTTCTTTCCTACAACTTCAGGATCAAAGTTCTTAACTTCTCCTGCAATTTTAACTCCTGTTTCTTCATTATCATATAATGTGATAAAATCAATTCCATTTTTACCAATCTTAGCATTCTTCCAAAATTCTTCTACATTGTTTCCAATTGGAGTTAATGCTCCCATTCCTGTAATTACAACTCTTCTTTCCATCTTCTTTCCTCCACTACATTACCATTCCACCATCAACATTTATAACTTGACCTGTTATATATGCTGACTCTTCTGATGCTAAAAAGCTTACTAAATTTGCTACATCTTTAGCACTTCCAAGCTTCTTTAAAGGAATTCCTTTTTTTATTTCGTCTTTATATTTATCGCCTAAACTTTCTGTCATATCAGTTTCTATAAATCCTGGAGCAACTGCATTTACTCTAATGCCTCTTCCTCCAAGCTCTTTTGCTAAGGATTTTGTCATACCAATAACTCCAGCTTTTGATGCTGAATAATTTATTTGACCTGCATTACCAACTATCCCTACTACTGATGAAAGATTTATAATACTTCCTTCTCTTTGCTTAACCATTATTGGTGTAATAGCTTTTAAGCAATTAAATACACCCTTTAAATTAACATCAATTACAGTATCAAAATCCTCTTCTTTCATTCTTAGTAATAATGTATCTTTTGTTATTCCTGCATTATTAACTAATATATCTATCCTATCAAATTTTTCTTTAGCAAAACTTATCATTTCATTAACTTTTTCTAATTCACTTATGTCACATTTAAAAATTTCTGCTTTCACTCCTAAAGCTTCAATTTCTTTTTTTACTTCATTCGCTTCAACGTCATTACTTCTATAATTTATCAGTACATTCACACCAAGACTTGCAAGCTTTAAAGCAACTGCTTTACCAATTCCTCTTGCTCCTCCTGTAACTATTGCATTTTTATCCTTTAACATAAAATCCTCCAATTACTTTTCTTTTAATGTTTCTATACAACTATTTAGTGTTTCCAAATCACAAACATTTATAACTTTTACTTTTCTATCTATTTTTTTTACAAATCCTGATAATGTTTTTCCTGGTCCTACTTCTATAAAAGTATCTACACCTTTTTCTAGCATATCTCTTATTATTTTTTCAAAGTATACTGGTTTAACCATATGATTTTTTAAAATGCTTTTTAAATCATCTTCTTTTTCATATAATCCACCTTTTAAATTTGAATAAACATTACCCTTTATATCATTTACATTTATATTTTGTATATATTTAAAAAATTCTTCACTTGCTTCATTTAATAAAGATGTATGAAAAGCGCCACTTACCTTTAAAGGGATACCTAACCCACCAAGCTTTTTAGCTTCTTCAATACTTTTATCTATAGGTGCTACTTCTCCACCTATAACAGTTTGACCTGGGCAATTATAATTTGCTATTTCAATAATTCCTAACTCTTTGCAATTATCAACAAGTTCATTTAATTTATCCTCTTTTAATTTTAATATAGCTGCCATTTTACCTTTTGTTTTAGCGCCATATTCACCCATTATTTCACCACGTGTCTTAACAAGCTTCATCCCCTCTTCAAACTCAATTGCTCCATCATTTATTAATGCAGTATATTCACCTAAACTTAATCCACATGAATAATCTGGTTTAATACCTTCATTTTCTAAAGCTTTTGCAATTGCTAATGAGTTTAACACTATTGCAGGTTGTGCTACTTTAGTATCTGTTAAGTCTTTTTCATTTCCTTCAAACATAAGATTTAATATCCCCATATTTAAAGTTTTCTCTCCCTCTAAAAATACTTCTTTAGAGTCTGTTCTATTTTCAAATAAATCTTCTCCCATTCCTACTGCTTGAGCACCTTGCCCTGCAAAAAGAAAAGCTATTTTCCCCATTTTTAAACCTCCAAATCTCCTATAAGCTTTTTAGCTCCATTCATTAAATCTTCTATAATTTCCTTACATGATTCTTCTTTATTTATAAGTCCTGATATTTGACCTGCCATAATTGATCCTGTAACTACATCTCCATCTTTTGCAGCTCTTGGTAGAGATCCTCTTCCAAGCTCTTCTAATTCATCTACTGAAGCATTTTCTTTTTCTAATTTCATAAATTGTCTTGATAATTTATTTTTAATTACTCTTACAGGGTGTCCTGTTGCCCTTCCTGTTACGTCTGTATCTATATCTTTAGCTCCTAGCACTTTATCTTTATAATTTTGATGAACTGTACATTCTTTAGCTACTAAAAATCTTGTTCCTACTTGAACTCCTGATGCACCAAGCATAAAACTAGCTGCTACACCTCTTCCATCTCCAATTCCTCCTGCTGCGATTACAGGTATACTTACTGAATCAACTACCTGTGGAATTAATGTCATAGTCGTTAATTGCCCTACATGACCACCTGATTCTGTTCCTTCTGCAATTATTGCATCTGCGCCCATCTTTTCCATTCTTCTTGCTAAGGCTACTGATGCTACAACTGGAATAACTTTTATTCCATTTTCCTTCCACATTTCCATATACTTACCTGGGCTTCCTGCCCCTGTTGTAACTACTGGTACCTTTTCTTCACATACAAGCTTTGCCACTTCCTCAGCATGTTCTGACATAAGCATTATATTTACTCCAAATGGCTTATCTGTAATTTCTTTAACCTTTCTAACTTCTTCTCTTATCCATTCAATAGGTGCTGTTCCCGTTATTATTCCAAGTCCGCCTGCTTCACTTACAGCAGCTGCTAAAGATGCATCTGCTATCCATGCCATCCCTCCTTGTAATACTGGATATTTTATATTTAACACTTCACAAATTCTATTTTTCATGTAAAATCCTCCTAAACATCTAAAAAACTAGTTTTTCTTTATATAATTAAAATCGGGTTCTACTTCAAAGTTATAAAGAAGAATCCCGATTTTCTGTTATAAAACTTACAAGTTAAATTATTACAAATACTTAGCTTTAATTACGCCTTAGTTTTTGATTCAACGTAATCTACTGCATCTTTAACACATTTAATGCTTTCAGCATCTTCTAATTGAATTCCATATTTTTCTTCTATTTCTATTACAACTTGGAATAAATCTAGTGAATCTGCTCCAAGTTCTTCAAATGTTGTTTCTAACTTTACTTCACTTTCCTCTACACCTAATTGTTCACATACAACTTCTCTAATTTCTTCAAATATCATTTTTTATTCCTCCTAAAAATTCATTTCTTTTAAAATTCTATTAATGTTGCTCCGCAAGTTAGTCCGCCACCAAAACCAACTAATATAACTTTCATACCTGGTTTTAATTTTCCTTCTTCAAATGCACTATTTAAAGCTATTGGAATGGACCCTGCAGATGTATTTCCTACTTCTTCTAAATTTATATAAAACCTATCTAAAGGTAAATTTAGCTTTTTACCTGCATAATCTATTATTCTAAGATTTGCTTGGTGTGGAATTATTAAATCTATGTCACCTAATTTATATTCAGTTTCTTCTAAAACCTTCTCTATTGAAGTAACAATTGCCTTAGTTGCAAACTTAAATACTTCCCTACCATTCATTTTTATATATTCTAATTTTTTATTTTCTTCTTTTATATAAGGGTTAACTACATTTCTTGCCCCTGCAGTTAAAGTATCACCTTTTTCTCCATCTGATATACTATATGAATTTATAATTCCTTTTTCTGTTGAGGCTTCTAATATACAAGCTCCTCCTCCATCACCAAATAATATACATGTTCCTCTATCAGACCAATCTATTATTTTAGATAATGTTTCTGCTCCTATAATAAGAGCTTTTCTATATCTTCCTGTACTTATTAAGCTTTTTCCAACTTCTAATGCATATATAAATCCTGTGCATGCTGCATTTATATCAAAGGCTGTTGCATTTTTTGCACCTATTTTACCTTGTATCATACATGCTACTGACGGTGTATAATTATCTGGTGTTAATGTTGCAACTATTATTAAGTCAATTTCTTCACCCTTTATATTCCCTCTCTCCATAGCCATAAGAGCTGCCTTATAAGCTATATCCGATGTATCTTCACCTTCTGATATTCTTCTACTTCTTATTCCTGTTCTTTCTACTATCCATTCGTTATTTGTTTCTACTAATTTACTTATATCTTCATTAGTAACTTTTCTTGAAGGTAAATATGCTCCAACGGATTTTATTTTCACTTCATTCATTTAATTTCTCCTTAATCTTTTAAATTATATTCTGTTTTAAAGAAGTCATTTAATCTTTCTAAAGATGATATAAGTGTATCTTCTTCATCTTCTGATAATCCTTTAATAGTAGCGTTTATCATATCATTATGAAATTTTTCATGAAGTCTATAGGCAAGCTTGCCTCTTTTTGTAAGTTTTATCAAAACAACTCTTCTATCTTCTTCAATTCTTTTTCTTTCAACATATTCTTTTTTTATAAGCTTATTTATAGCAGTAGTTAGTGTTCCCACTGTTATTTTTAAATCTTGAGCTACTTCTGACATTGTTCTTTCAGTATAAAGACCAATGGCCTCTAATGTATGAATCTCTGTAACTGACAAATCATTCAACACACCTTGCTTTAATGCTTGTTCTTCAATTTGAAGTATGTCATTAAATATTTGAACTAACAATTCATTTAATATTTTTTTCTTTTTTTCCATTCCTATTCCTCCATAGTTCCCTAACATCCTTTATAACTATAATCTTTTTACTCACATAAATCAATTGCTATCAAATATTTTTTATCTCAAATGATTTGATAATCAAACTATAATATAATCAAAGTTTTTTGTCAACTATGAATTTAGAAAAAATATCTCTATTAAGTATTTTATGCCAAAATAAAACTATGCAATGCATCTTTGCATTGCATAGTTTCTATCTAAATAAATACATCATTAATGAAAATGAAAAAAATAATATACTTATCATATATAAGAATATTGGAAATCTTAAAAATTCCATTGGTGAGTCTATAAAAATAGTATCTTTTTCTACATCATATATGATATCGATTTCATCTCCAATTCCATAAATTTTTCTATCAATCTCCATATCATAATAAAATATTTTTTTATTTTCTTTGTATTCAATCTCAATTATAGGCTTATAAGTAGTTACTTTTTCTGAATAATTTAAAGTTTCTAATATTACTTCATCTATTTTTCTAAATTCTTTTATCTTCCCTTTAATTCTTTCACTTTTCTTATATAAACTATATCTATTTTTAAATATCACAGTTGCCCATACAAGTATTCCTCCACCAAGTGCAATTAAAGCATACATATCCATACTAACCACTCTCCTCTTCTTTTACTATAGGATATGTTTTTTATTTAGTTTGGTTAAAAAAATATTTTCATTTATAAAATTCCATCTAAAAAAAGCAAATCTTATTTGATTCGCTTTTAATACTCTTTCTTAAATTTATTTTTCTATATAACCTTTTATAATTTCTCTTATCTCGCTTAATGCATTTTTAAATCTATAAAAATAAAATCCTCTAATATAAACTGTACTTATTGTAATACCTAAATATTCATTATATGGAGATGTTTCTATTACATCTATGGTTCTATCTATAATTGCTTTTTTTCCTGTTTCTTCTTCTATAATTTTTATAATTTCTTTTAAGCTTACATCCCCATTACATGCTGCATTTACAGGCCCTATAATCTCCTTATCTTTTATCCATTTCAAAAATATAGCTGCTTCATTGCTAGTTATAACATTCATCTGCTCTTCTAATTTTGTTGTATATATTTTTTCTTCATTTTCAATTTTTTCTACATAAATTTTTAGTCTTTTCGTATAATCATCTTTACCAATTATTACTGGAAATCTAACCATAGTAACATCAAACTCTGCATACTTTGAAAAAACCGACTCCATAAGTCTTTTTCCTTCTGAATATGAAAATTCTTCTCTTTCTCCAAATTTTATCTCACTTTTTTTCATATCATATTCATATTCTTTTAAGTTTAAACCTTTTCTTTTATCATATACTGCTAAAGATGATATTACTATATACTTTTTAACTTTTCCTTTTAATGCTTCAATCCCAATTTTTGCATCATTCGGTGAATAACATAAATTATCATAAACTACATCAAACTCCAAATTATTCAATGCTTTTCTCATAGATTCTAAATTTCTTCTATCTGCTTTTAACCATTTTACGTCTTCCTTGAATGGATTTTCACTATTTCCTCTTGTTAATATAGTTACTTCATCCCCACCTCTAATTAACTCTTTAACTAACTCTTTACCACAAAATCTAGTACCACCAAGTATTAATATTTTTCCCATAACACATCATCGCCTTTCTAACCTATATAATAATAATACCATATTAATCTTTATCTTCCAATAAATAGAAAAAACTTTATTCTTTTTAGAATAAAGTTTTTTCTATATTTACTAATGCATCGCATTACTTAAAACTATAAATATTGTCAATAATATGCTTACTGGTACTAACATTACTGAAAAAAGCATATATTTTGTTCCTTTTTTATTTACCTCTTGCATTTCATCACTAACTTCTGATTCATAATTATCTATCTTTCCAACATGTTTAAAAGTAGAAAATGCCTTTATAAATGTCGTTATCATCATTATTACAACTATTATATCTAGTAAAATTAAAAAGATTGAAACCATAATTTTCCCTCCTGCTTTTTACACTATATTTATTATATTACTTATAATCCCCTTTATTTAAAAGGCTTTTTATATTAAAATATTATTAACAAATATTTTAACTAAGGAGCCTTTTTATGAAAATTTTAATTTTTTTATTAATTTCTGTTCCTTTTTTCGTAGCCGCTTTTATCCTTTATTCTTATTTAAAGAAAATGATTGATAACAAAAATGCAGCTTTAAAAAAGCGTAACAATTCTAAAGAGCTTTAGCCTATTGTATATACTAAAGCTCTCTTATTACTCATATCTTCTCTATATACATATCCTTCTAAATCAAATTTTTTAAGTTCTTCAACTGTCTTTATTTTATTTTTCATTATAAAGGTTGCCATCAAGCCTCTTGCTCTCTTTGCGTGAACAGTAACTACCTTATACGTACCATTCTTATACTCCTTAAATACAGGTGTAATGACTGTTATATCTTTAAGTTCTTTTAACTTAGCTGATTTAGAATATTCCTCTGAAGCTAAATTCACTAAAATATCTGATTCCGTTTCTTTTATATCTTTTATTAATTCATTTTTTATTTCATCTTCCCAAAATTCATAAAGATTTTTTTTATCTCCTATATTTAATTTTGTTCCCATTTCCAGTCTATACTTACTTATCCTATCTAAAGGTCTTAAAACTCCATACATTCCTGATAATACTCTTAAATGGATATTTGCATATTCTAATTCATCTTTTTTATAATCTTCTATATTTAGTCCCTTAAAAGCTTCTCCATTGAAATAAAATATACATGGAAATAATTTTTCTTTTTCTACTATTTCAAACTTATGAACATATTCAAAAACTTCATCTCTAAGCTTTTCTGATATTTTCATAAGTGAACATAATTCATCTGGATTAAACTCCTTAAGTCTATTGTTTATAATAATAGACTTATTATCGAATCTAGTACTTGTGCACTTTAATCTTTTATCATATTCTCTATCTAAAAGTTTTTTTGCTGGTGATAATATAACTAACATTTTTTCCACTAACCTTTCTTTTTATCTTACTTAATTTTTTTATTCATAAATCATTTTCTTAGACATTCCTCCATCAACTACTATGTTAGTAGCATTTATAAAATCATTTTCTTTATCTGATAAATAAAAACATGCCTTAAAAATATCTATTGGTTTTCCAACTCTTCCTGATGGGTGTTGTTCATGGTCTCTTTTTGTAAGGCTTTCATAATCGCCTGTTTCTATCCATCCTGGACTGACTGCGTTTACCGTTATATTAGTTCCACTTAAAGAAACTGCTAATGTGTTGGTAAAGGATACAAGACCTCCCTTAGAAGCTCCATAAGCCTCCCATCCCTCCTCATTTTGATTCCATCTTGTAGAAGCTATATTTATTATTCTTCCATATTCTAAGTTTTCATTTGCTTTAATAAATTCCTTTGCACACAAAAAGCTTCCTTTTAAATTTACATTTATAACATCCATAAACTCTTCACTTTTAATTTCTAAGATATCTTTATTAAATTTACTTATAGCTGCATTATTTATTAAAATATGAATTCCACCAAAAAGTTCTTTAACCTTCTCAAAAACTTTTTTCACCTCAATTTCTGAGCTTACATCAACTTTAAAAAATATAATATTTTTTTCCTCAAACTTCTTTTCAATTTTATCTATTCCAACTACACTAAAGCCTTTTCTTGCATATTCTTTTGCTAAAGCATTTCCTATTCCATTTCCTACTCCTGTTATAAAAACTACATCCTTCACTGTTTAAAACTCCTTTCTATACCTTTTTTAAAATCTCAATATTATATTATCATATCTTTATCTTCAAAACTTAAAATTAAAATTACATTTTTACCCTTCATCTTTTTATAATCAAAATTTCACATTTCACCTAGCAATATACTATTTATTTCTTCACATTAAAGTCGTATAATCAATTTAAATCTAAATTAAACTTTTAAAGGAGTGAACTATTATGGGAATATTTAGAGATATAATAGATTATGAAAAAAGAAAAATAGATGAAGATAGGATTATACGTGATAGAATGAATTTAGATAGGGACTTAGCTGAAGGTGATATTTTAGGAACTCTTTATGAAGAAGAAAAACTAAGACATGATAGAAGAAACTTAGATAGAGATGTTTATGACGACCGTTTTAGACGTGATGATAGATTTTTTAGAGAAGAAGAGCGTTTAAGAGAAAATCGCTTTATTGAACGTGAAATGTTAGAAGAAGATATTCTTTTTGATGAAGAAAGAAGAATGCGTGATAGGTTTGTTGAAGATGAACTTATTGAAGATGCTGAAGACTTCATTGATGATTTTAGACTTTAAAAATAAGGATTGCATTTTTGCAATCCTTATTTTTATGTGGACTATTCTCCTCCACCTCCGCCGCCGTCACCGCCATGGCCACCGTGACCACTTCCTTCACCTTCTCCACCAGCATGGCCACTTTCTCCAAAGCCTATTCCAAACTGTATATTTCCATCACTACTTCTATTAGAATAACTACTAGTACTATAAAATCCATTACTGTTAAAACTATTATTTGAAAAGCTTCCGCTAGCTCCTCCTACATTAAATCCATTTACTAAAAAATAATATCCAATTACACCTATTGCCATTACTAATAATATTACTCTTACTACCTTATCTACTACTGTTTTTCCTAAAAATGCTTTTGCTATCTTTTTCAAAGCATTTCCTTCCTTTTTATTACTCATAATATTTCCTCCTTTGTTTTAACCTTAATTTTACTAAATTCTTTAATTCCTTGTAAATACTTTTAAAGTGAACATTTTATCTATTCTTTTTTCACATATTACATTTTTGCATATTTATAAGTTTCTGTGAACTTTTATGCATTTTTATTGCATAATTATAATTTTTTTATATAATTTAAAGTATGAATTTTATATTTAAAATAAGGAGAAAATTATGGAACATACAGATAAAAAATTAGGATTTTTCGGTCTTGCCTTTCTTATTATAGGGGCAATGCTTGGAGGGGGATTGTTTAGCTTACCTTCACAACTTGCACAAAATGCTGGAACTTTTGCAATTATTTTAGGTTGGATAATTGCTGGGATAGGAGTATTTGGCTTAGCTTTTGTATATCAAATGCTTTCAAATAAAAAACCTCACTTAACAGGAGGACTATTTAGTTATGCACAAGAAGGCTTTGGTTCATATATGGGCTTTAATTCAGCTTGGATTTATTGGCTAAGTTCAATTTTTGGTGATGTTGCCTATGCAACACTTATTTTTGGGTCGCTTTCATACTTTTTCAATATTTTTAATCCAGATGGAAACAACTGGCCTTCAATAATAGGTGGCTCAATAATAATATGGGCTATTAACTTTCTTGTTCTTAAAGGGGTTAAACAAGCTGTTCTTGTAAATATTATTGTAACAATATCGAAAATACTTCCTATTATACTTTTTATTGTTGTATGTATTATTTTCTTTAACATAAAGAATTTTTCCTTCCAATTTTTTGGTACACCAAGTCTTGGAGGAGTTTTTACCCAAGTAAAAAGCACTATGATTGCAACTCTTTGGTCTTTTGTAGGAATTGAAGGTGCTGTAGTTGTTTCTGGTCGTGCTAAAACACAAAAAGATGTAGGTAGAGCTACAATTGTTGGGCTTTCTAGTGCTATTTTTATTTATATTTTAATTAGCTTAATTGCTCTTGGTGTAATGAAAAGACCTGAAATCGCTAGTCTTCAAAACCCATCTCTTGCTTATATACTTCAAAGTGTTATTGGAAAATGGGGTGCTATCATTATAAATATAGGTCTTATAGTTGCTTTAACAGGTGCTTTACTTGGATGGACTATAATAACTGCTGAACTTCCATACATCGCTTCTAAAGATAAAGTAATGCCTAAATTTTTATCTAAAGAAAATAAACATGGTGCTCCATCTTCATCACTTTATCTTACAACTATAGTTACTCAAATATTACTTTTATTTTCCCACTTTTCAAATAGTGGATATCAAGTTCTATACACTATTGCATCAACTGCAATTTTAATTCCATACTTTTTAAGTGCTCTTTATGCACTTAAACTGGCTATAACTGAAAAAAATAAAACTCTTAGCTTTAAAGATTCCTTAGCTTCTATTATTGCTGTTATATACACCCTTTGGATTCTTTATGCTGCTGGAACTAAATATATCCTTTTAAACTGCATATTCTTTTCTATAGGACTTATCTTTTTTATCTGGGCTAAAAAAGAAAATAAAAGAAAAGTCTTCCATGCTTGGTATGAAGTTTTAATAGCTATTATCATTTTACTTCTTAGTGTCCTTGCAATCTACCTTCTACTAACTAATAAAATTTCTGTATAAAAAATCAAGCTAGACTTCTAAAGGTCTAGCTTGATTTTTTTCTATTAAATATCTAAATTTCTTTTTATTTCATATATATTTGCATAAATAATTTTTTCTTGTATAGTTGTGCTTTTTTCTATTAATACATTACATTTTTCTAGTGTACATCCATCATTTTTTGCTAATCTTTCTATTTGTTTTTCAAAAAACACTCTATACTCATCGCTATTTATATTTTCACCTAATTCAATATATAAGCTAAAAATATCTACAACTAATATTCTTTTTCTTAATTCAATCTCTAAATCTTGTTTTATTAAAGAAACTTCAAAATTTTCTTTTATCTTATTTTCAATTAAAGAAGTTGTTAGAAAATCTTCTTCTATCTTTTCCTTATCTATTTTTTTAGATTTTGCCATATTATATATACTTTCAATCATATCTCTAGTTATTCTTCTATATCTTTCTATAAGATTATTATTTATATCCTCTAAGCTTTTCTTAAGTACAAATTTATTTAAGAAAATTGCTATAATAACCCCTATGGCAACAAACATAATTCTTTGTGCTGCAAAGGATGTAATACTTCCACTTCCAGTTGCCATAGCCACGATATTTATGGTTACAAAGTAAATCGTATATTTGTACTGTGTAAAGTATGTCATTATGTAACCTGTTAAAAGCATTATTATACTTCTTTCCATACTCCCCTTAAATATACTAAATAAAATTACAACTGTTATTCCACCAAGAATTGTAGATATTACTCTATCCTTCATCTTATATTTACTAATTTCATAAATAGGATTTACAACTGAATATATTGTTACTGCCATCCAGTACCCTTCTTGAAGATGAAAAAATTGTGCTATAAAATATGTTACTGCAATTCCAATTCCTGCACGTATTCCATAACAAAATCCTACTCCATCTTTGTTTTCTTTAATAAAGTTTCCTATACTAAATTTCTTCTTATTTTTCTTTATTTCAAAGCTTTCATCATTAGTTTCTATAATTTGCATGGTATTTCCAATAACCTTAAAGCTATTTAAAATTTGAACTGATGTTACTGTTTTTCCAAGTTCTTCTTTATATTTCTCATTTAAATTATGGATATTTATTGTAAACTCTTCATAGTTTATTTCATTATTTACTACTTTTTTAAATAACTCCATTCCTATTTTTATATAAGACAGTACCTCTTCACTAATATTATCTTCTTCTCTTATTTTAGAATTTAATTTTTGAAGACATACAAGCATAGTTAAATTTTTTTCTCCTTCTTTAGATAAATTACAATCCTTATCTTTTCTATCTAAAATAGCTATTTTTAAGCCTTTAAATAACTCTTCTATTTCTTCATTTACTTTATTAATTTCTTTTTCTTGCTCTATAAGTTTTACTTTCTCTACTATTAAATCACTTGCTTTAGAAAAAGTTTTTATTGATTGTTTTTTTAATTTTTTCATATTAAATAAAATTTGTGGCAACATAATTAGTAATGCTCCAATAATTAATGCAAGAATTCTTTTGCTTTCACTTTCTACATGTGGCTCAGACAATAAAAATATGTACTGTAACATAAAAGGTAAATATATAGGTTTTCTTAAATCGTTACAGAAAAAATACCCAATTATAAATACAATAAGAAAATTAACTGGTATTCCAAGCCACATATTTTTTCCTATTATAAATATTCCAATTCCTGTAAGCAAATTCACAAATAAAAATATACTTGTATATTTTAATAGATTCCCTGTCAAGTCTCTTTCCATTAACATTAGCATTGCTATAAATGATCCTATCCCAACGAATACATTTGCTTCACCAAAAACACTTTTAAATAATACTATAAATGCCGTTGCTGCTAAAAACATAACAGTCTTTGCAACTATAACTTTCGTAACTTTATTTTTCATAAGTTTCACTCCTTGATTATTTCATATTATTAGTTTACACTTCTAAATAGGACAATATTTGTCATATTCAAAAAATGTTTTCTTTTAGAAAGGACTAATATTATGAAATCTGCTAAATTACTAAAGATGCTTACCATATTATTAAAAAATAAACACTGCACTGCAAAGGAGCTATCAGAAGAATTGTCACTTTCTATACGAACTATCTATAGATATGTTGACACACTTTCACTTTCAAATATCCCTATTTATACTTCAAAAGGTAAAAATGGTGGAATTTTTATAAGTGATGATTTTTCTTATAGCTCTTTTTTAGATAACTCAAATATAGAAAATTTACTTACAGCTATAAAAACTCTCTCTATATCTGCTAATACCTCTTCTTATGATTTAACATTTAAAAAGTTAAAATCCCTTCTATCTAGTAAAGATAGACATCTATTAAATTTTAAAATAAATAAACTATTCATCGATACTTCTCCTTCTAGTATAAGCTCAACCTACATTAATACAATGAATAGAATAAATGAGGCTTTAGACAATTTACTAGAGATAGAGTTTGATTATTATAATATTTATGGTGATAAATTTCATTGTACTCTTGAACCATATCGATTTATTTTCAAACACTCACTTTGGCTTGTTCAAGGGTTTCTAATAGAAAGTAAAACATTTAAAGTTTTTAATATCGCTAATATATATAACTTAACTATCACTTCTAAAAAATTTAATATTCGATATTTAGATTATTCAACTATTCCATCACTTTCTTGGAAATATGATACAACTATTTCAGTTAAGCTTTTAGTTAAAGAATCTGCCTATGAACTATTTAAAAAATATTATAATGAAAGTACACTTCATAAACTAGATGATTCTAACTATGAAGCTATTATTTCATTTTCAAATACTATAGCTGAATATAGTTTCTTATTTTTCTTAGGTGATTCAATTAAAATTCTTTCTCCAAATCATGTGAAAAATTTTTTTATTGATTATACAAAAAAAATTCTCTCTCAATATGAAGAAAACCACTAGCTTTTAACTAGTGGCCTTTCTTATTATTTAAAATCTTTTAATAATGCTGCAAACGGATTGTTTATATCTTCTGCTGCTTCTTTTTTCATTTTTTGCATTATCTTATTTGTTTCTCTTTTATCTACTTTTCCTTTTTTATCAAATCTCTTTTTAAATACAGATTCTTTTTCTCTAAAGTTACAGTTTGCTCCAGGACATACAAATATTTTTCCATCTCCTGATCCTCTAAGTTCTAACTTTTTCTTACATTCAGGACATCTTGCATTTGTTACTCTTGCAATATTTTCTCTATGCCCACATTCTCTGTCTTGACATACATACATTTCTCCTTGTTTTCCTTTAACTTGAAGCATGTATTTTCCACATTCAGGACATTTCTTTCCTGTTAAGTTATCATGTTTAAATTTACTTTTTGCAAATTTAACATCCTCTACAAGTGCTACTGTATAATTTCTTATTTCTTTTAAGAATTTATCTGCACTTTCTTTACCTTTACTTATAGCATCAAGTCTTCTTTCCCATTCTGCTGTTAATAGAGGTGATTTTAAATCTTCTGGCACAAGTTCTATAAGTTGCTTTCCTTTTGATGTTGGATATATATCTTTTCCTTTTTTCTCTATAACAAATGAGTTAAATAATTTTTCTATAATGTCAGCTCTTGTTGCAACCGTTCCAAGTCCACCTGTTTCATTTAATGTTTTAGCTGATTCTTTATCTACATTGATATACTTTTGTGGATTTTCCATTGCTGAAAGAAGTGTAGCTTCATTAAATCTTGCTGGAGGTGTCGTATGATTCTTTTTAACATCTACAGCTTTAACTTTTAGCTTTTCACCCTTATTTATTACTGGTAAAGTTTGGTCTTTTATATCTTCACCTGAATTATCTTCATCTACTCTATCATAAAGTCTCTTCCAACCTTTTTCTTTTTCTACTTTTCCTCTAGCAATTAGTCTTTCACCATTTGCTTCACCTTCTAAAGTAGTTTCTACATAAGTATATGCTGTCATAAGGTGGCTTAAGAATCTTTTTACTACTAAGTCATAGACTTTTCTCTCATCAGAGCTTAAAAGAGCTAAATTTCCTCTTTCTTCTGTTGGAATTATAGCATGGTGATCAGAAACCTTTGAATTATCTACAAAGCTTTTATTTCCTCTAATATCACCTCTTAAAAGATTTTCACAAACCCCTCTATATTCTCCAAAAGCTACTGCTTTTACTCTGTCCTTTAAAGTTCCTACTACATCTGTAGTTATATATCTTGAATCTGTTCTTGGATATGTTAAAACTTTATAATTTTCATATAATCTTTGCATTACATTTAAAGTTTGCTTTGCTGAGAATCCAAACATTCTATTACAATCTCTTTGAAGCTCTGTTAAATCATAAAGTGATTTAGGATAAGCTTTCTTATCCTTGCTATTAACATTAACTATATTAATATCTGCTCCCTTAAGCTTAGCTTCAACCTTTTTACTGAATTCTAAATCAAAAATTCTACCATTATTATCTTTATTAACCCATGTAAAATCACACTTATCTGATTTTATATTTATAGTATGATACTCTTTTGGTTTAAAATTCTTTATTTCTTCTTCTCTATTAACTATAAGACTTAAAGTTGGTGATTGAACTCTTCCTGCTGATAATTGTGCATTATACTTACAAGTAAGCCCTCTAGTTACATTAAGACCAACAAGCCAATCAGCCTCTGCTCTACATTCAGCTGCTCTAAAAAGATTTTCGTACTGGCTTCCTGGCTTTAAATTTTTAAACCCATCTAAAATTGCCTTATTTGTTTGTGATGAAATCCATAATCTTTTAAGAGGCTTTCTGCATCCCGCCTTAAGAATAGTCCATCTTGCAACAAGCTCTCCCTCACGTCCTGCATCTGTTGCTATTACAATTTCACTTACATCTTCTCTATTTAAAAGCTTTTTAACTTGTGCAAACTGCTTTCCTGTTTTTCTTAAAACTGTTGTTTTCATATTTTTAGGAAGCATTGGAAGAGTTTCTAAACTCCAAGTTTTATATTTATCTCCATATCCTTCTGGATCTTGAAGTCCAACTAAATGTCCCATTGCCCACGTTATTATATATTTACTTCCTTCTATATATGCCCCTTTATTGTTAGTGCATTTTAAAACTTTTGCTATATCTCTACCTACTGATGGTTTTTCTGCTAAAACTAATATTTTACTCATATTTTTTTCCTTTCAATCTCTAAAATAGATTTTATCTTATACTCTATTATAATCTATATCTCTTTTTATACAAATATTATATCTTTTCTTAAATTTTTATCTTTTCATTTTATAGGAAATATTGTAAAATTAAGTTATTATTTTACAATTTTTGTCGAGGTTAGATTTATGAAATTTTTTAAATTACTTATTATAATTTTTTTAGGAAGCTTATTTTTTCCAAGTGCTTCATATGCAAATACAAAAAAAACAGTTTTAGTTTTAGATTCACAACATGAATCTGAATTTTCTCTTAGACTTTTTGAAGGCATTAAAACTCAACTTGCTGAGCATAATGTAAACACCATTACCTATAATATTAATAATTCAGATGATGTAAAAGAAATTAAACATATTGAGCATATTGCGAGAGAAAACAAGGTATTATCTATTATTTCTCTAGACAAAGCATCTTATAATTTAATTAAAAAGTTTTCTTCTAAATATCTATTAGATCAAAAAATTTATCTTTTAGGTTTTGAAAAAGATTCTTTTAAATTCCCCTCTAATATTAAAACTTTTTTTCTGAATTTTGATTTTGAAAAAAAGTTTGATTATATCGTTGATGTCCATAACCCTAAAACTATTAATATTGTTATGGATAAGGAATTTGCCCACTCTAACTTTTATCCATATATTCAAGATTATATTAAAAAAAATCCTTCTATAAATTACAATATAGTTTTAGCAGATGAATATGAAAAAACTATTGAAAAATTTATTACTAAGGACGCTATTATCGTCGTTTTTTCACCTCTCTATGAAAATGCTGACGAAAGTGGTTTTAAACGCAAAATAACTCCTTTTGGCTCGGTTGAAAAATTAGCTAGATTCACTGACCTCCCAATCTATGGCGGCTTTCGTGAGTTTGGTACACGTTTTAATATTGGTGCTTTCAACTATAGTGGTATTTTTGTAGGTCATAAAATTGCTGATACAGTATTATTAGATAATAATTTAATTCCTGCTTTAACTTATGCACCTCTAAACAAATATAATAAAACTGACTTTTATATCAATGAAGATTTAAATAAATATCATTTAAAAGAAACTGATGATATTTCTATTTCTACCTACACCTTTAAAGAAAATATTACTTTATCCGGTGAAAAAAAAGTTAACCGTTCTAAATTTGCTGTTATGATGTTGTTTATTTTACTAACAGCCTTTCTTTTTAAATATTTACTTTTTAGACGTTCCTTTAAAGAAAGAATTAAGGTCGATAAATTAAAAACTAATTTCATTGCAAATATTTCTCACGAACTTCGGACACCTCTTAATATAATAATTAGTACTATTAGTTTATTTGAGATTTATATGAAAAATGGTGAAGTTATTTTTAAAACAGATAATAGTCTTGAAAAATTTAATTATTTAAAGAAAAATTCTTTTAGGCTTTTAAAGCTTATTAATAATATTATTGATACAACTAGAATAGATGCTGGTTACTTTTCTTTAGATAAACAAACTTACAATATTGTTGAAATTGTTGAGGATATTTCCCTTTCAACTGTTGCTTATGCTGAAAAAAAAGATATTTCTATAACTTTTGATACTGATTTTGAGGAAATCTATACTTTAGTTGATAGAGATAAGATGGAGCGTGTTTCTTTAAATTTAATTTCTAATTCATTAAAATTCACTCCCGCTGGTGGCACAATTTCTATTTTCATCTCTCTCTTTGATAAATCAACAATTTGTATTCAGTTTTCTGATACTGGTCTTGGAATTTCAGAGGATGATCAAAAAACTATTTTTGATAGATTTGTTCAATCTTCAACACATTCATTAAATAAAAGTGAGGGAAGTGGTATTGGTCTTTCTTTATGTAAGTCAATTATAGAACAACATGGTGGTTCTATCGAGGTTCAAAGTTCTCTTAACATAGGTTCTACCTTTACTATTTATTTACCACTTGTAGAAACTAATGAAGCTTTATCACCTTATTTAAATAATTCTAGAATAAATGAATTAACTGAAATAGAATTTTCTGATCATTAAAAAAACACCTTTCAAATTTTTTGAAAGGTGCCTTTTTTAATTTTCCAAAAGCTTTTTCATTTTTTTATAAGCTTCTGTTTCTTTTTCTTCTTTAGGTAATTTTTCTAAATACTCTAAGCTTTCTTTATTATCATCTTTTAAATACATAACAATACTTCTATTCCACTTATATGCTATCCAATAAGATTTTTTCATAATAAGAATTAATCCAATTACTTCTAATAATATTCCTATTATCAAAAATGCATTTCCTACTGATGAAACTATATTAAGCAAACAACCAAATAGTATTATGAAAAGTCCTCCAAATGTAAAGTATGCAGGTCTTCTGCTACTTTCAGTATCTATCCCTAAATACTTTTCTAACGCCTTCATATTTTTTTCTAAATCTACAGGTACTCTTGCCCCATCTCCACTATTCTTTTTTAAATCCAATTCTTCTTTTTCTTTATCCATATTTAAGTTCCTTATCTTTTATTTTTGCTTTAAGTAATGTACTAAAAAGCTTAGTAGTATTATATCAATTACTATCACAATAATAGTAATTAATATTTTCCATCTAATTTTAAATTTTCCATACGCAAACATCAATGCAATTCCAGCTGGTGGACAAATAACTAATAATACTGTTATAAAACTCATTTTATTAAAGAAGTATTCTTTTTCTATAAAGTCATTTTCACTTTCTTTAATAACATCAATTTTATTTTTTTCTAATATTTCATTTAACAATTCAAAGTTTTTTATTTTATGTTCCTCTTTAGAATTAATTACATTTACTTTAAAAATTGGTTCTACATTGATTTTCTTAAATTTATACTCCATTTCTATATCCTCCCTATGAACATAACATTATTTTACTATATTTTTACCGCTTTTCATATCTCCTTTACTTTGTTCATCTTTTTTTATCATTTTAGTCTCTTTTTTTTCATATTTAAAAACTTTTTACCCTTTATAATCATATTAGATGTAATTTATAATCAAAACTTTCGGAGGATATTCATGAATGAAAAACTAAAGAATTTAATTTCACCTTTAAATAACTCAAAAGCCAAGAAAATTTTACCCATTGTAATAATTCTTTTATTATGTGGTATTTTCATTTTCATTGGTAACCCCAAAAAGAAAATAACTACTACAACACCCTTAACACCTCTTATTTTTCAAAATAAGAGTAATGGGCTTTATGGTGCTGTAGATTCTAAGCGTGATGTTATAATCCAATCTACTTACAAAACACTTTTATCACATGAATTAGATGGAGAATATTATTTCGTAGGAACTACTAAAGATAATAGCACTGTTATTTTAAATAATGAGGGAGTGATTTTAGCTACAGTACCGAGCAATTATACTAACGTTTCTGTACTAAGCTTAAAAGATAAACTTTTAAAAGTATCTAATAAAAGTGGATTCCTAGGAGTTTTAAATTTTTCTAATTCCGTTATTGTTCCACTTCAGTACAATTCACTTTGGATAAAAAACAACTTTTTAGTTTTAAATCCATTAAGCAATGAATCTATCGCTAATTTAAATGGTAAAATTTTAGTTTCTGCTAGTAACTATGCTTCTATTTCTATTCAAGATAATGGAATTGTGGTACAAAATAACAAAGGACTTTATGGACTTTTAGATTTTAATGGAGATGTTGCTCTTCCTGCTGAATACACTAATATCCATGGAGTTAATGGAGATACTTTTGCAGTTTCTAACAAGTCAAATCTTTTCTCTGTATATAATATATCTAGTAAAGATTTTAAGTCTGATTTTAAATACACTTCCATTCAAAAGGAAGCTTCAGAAAGTCCATACTTAGCTTGTGAAATTTCCGGTGGTGTTGCTAAATATGGATATATAGATGGGAATGATAGTACAATAATACCATTTATATTCCAATCTGCTTATGCATTTAACGGTGACTATGCAATAGTTCAAAAAAATGGATATTTTGGATTAATCAATAAAACAGGTGATTTTTTAATCGATCCTAACTATTCAATTATTCCTGGATATGCTTATGCTATAGAAGCTTTCCAAAATGGAAACTATTATGCTTGTTATAAAGATAATTCATCATTTATCATTAATTCAGATGGTAAAATTTTAGGTTCTGTTCCTGGCGTAATTCAAACAATTTCAGACCAAACTGTACTTTATGAAACTCCTAATAACGAAGTATTTCTTTATGATATTGGAACTAAAAAAACTACTAAATCAAAGTTCTATTTAGAACCTTTAACTAAGGGTACAATAACACCTAAAGGATACTTTGGTGCATATAAAAATGTTTCTGATTCAAAATATGCAAATAGTCTTTATCTTTATGAAGAGGATAAAGGAATATTAAGCTATAACGGTTATAATTCAATCAAATTTGAAAATGGCTTATTCTTATGTAAATCTGAAACTAGATATGATGTTTTAAATACTAATGGAAAAGTTCTACTTTCATTTAACCCTGTTAATATATTAAGCATTAACATTACACCTGATAAAATAATTTATGTGGAGCAGGTTGCACCTGGTGTTAATAGAATGGAATCTTCTGGTCCAAAACAAGAAGCTTCACGTTTAATTACTGCTTATAATTTTAATGGTCAAAAAATTTCTTTATCTAATTTAAAAGAGGCTAGAAAGTAAAACTTTCTAGCCTCTTCTTTATGCTTTTTTTCTTTTTTTATAAAGTTTGTTCCAATTATAAAATCCATAAAATGCTATTATTCCATATTGAAGCCATGTTAATGCTCCTGAGAAATCACTTACTGTAAATCCTGTTCTAAGCATTGACTCTATAAATAATACTATTCCTAAATTTGATAAAATCCAGAAATACCATTGTTCCATATATCTTTTTGATGTTAAAAATACTGCATAAATAGTAAATACTGTTGTTAATGAATCTAATATGTATTCTTTATCTGGTGCTAATGTAAGTCCTATATGTGATAATATATCCGGTAATGATTTTAAGAACCATCCATACAAGAACCATCCCACAAATATAAAAATAATTGTAAATATCCAATGCTTTGCCTTAAATCTTTTTATTTCTATTTCATCACTATCATTTTGACTTAAATTCTTTCTCCACTCAATAAATCCGACTACTATAAGAGGAAGAATAAATACTATGTTTTGAATTACTTGCCCGTAAAGTTGACTATACCATGCTACTACTGCATAAGTTATAGTATTTAATGTCCACCAAAAATAACACTTTATACTTGCTTTTGCTTGGTAAATCGCTGTGAAAATCCCTGATATTGTTGATATAATTCCTACTATACTTGCAAACTCAAATGTTTGTGCCCATGTTCCTGTTCCAGTCATTATAGGAATAAAAAAGGCTACTATGCTTGCTACTAAAAATACTACGAAAAATCCTTTTTGGAAAGGAGAAAACTCTTTAAAAAATTTCATTTGTTAATCACTCTATCCTTCTTTTTTAATTTAGTTTTAGTTTTTTAAATCTATGAAGCTCCATATATATATTAGATATGATTCTATAGTTTTTTTCTCCTTTACTCAATAGGCTTTATAAAAAGTTTCTTTTTTATTTATACTTAATTTTTAATATTTATTATTTACTCACATAGTTTTCTCTTATAAAAAATCTAAAAACGAGCTTTTTTCTTCTCTTTTTCCCCATAAATTAAATTCTGAATAAAAAAATGTAAGTGTCTTTTTAGCTCTTGTAAGAGCTACATAAAATATCCTTCCTTCTTCCTTATAATCCCCTTTTTTAATTGGGAATCCCCCTTCATTTAAACCTCCTATAAGTACATTTTCATATTCTAATCCCTTTGCTTGATGAACTGTTATTATAGGAATTCTAATAACCCCACTTCTATTTACCATTACTTCTTCAAGTTCTCCATTTGAAAGACTTGTTAAATTTACACTTTCTATTATTGAATCTCTGTTTCCTTTTTCTTTTTCATCTGTTATTTTTAATATTTCTATTAACTTCTTCACATTTTTCTCTTTTATACCTTTTTCTTCTAAACTATAGCTTCCAAAAAAATTGAATTCTTTTAATAAATATTCTATCATCTCATAACTTCGAAGCTCATAGCTTTTTTCTCTTATCCTTGTAAGTTTTTCTCTCATCTTATTAAACTTACTAAAGTTTTCACCTATAAGAATCTCTCGTTCTTTTCTTTCACCCATAATTCTTTTCTTTATTTCTTTAATTAAAATTTCACCTGTTGCTCGTATATCATCTAAAGCGTCATGAGTTGGTTTATTTTTCACTTCAAAAACTTTACTTAAGTATTCTAACTTATGATTTTTTAAATCCCCATAAAATCTTCTATAGATTTCTAAGGTATCGTAAACCCCCTTTACTAAAATAGTTCCCATCTTCAATCGATTAAGTTCACTACTTAAAATGCTAATATCATAATTTACATTGTGTCCTACAACTACTTTTCCTTGAATAAACTTAAAAAAATCTTTAAATACAACTTCTTTAGCTTCACCTTTTTCTTCTAGTTCTTCATCTGTAAAGCCATGAATATATGCAGATTTCCCAACACTTTTAGAAGGCTTTATAAATCTTTCAAAAGTCTCTACTTCTCTTCCATCTTTATCTAATCTTATAGCAGCAATTTGAATTATTTCATCCTCTGTTACATCTACACCTGTGCTTTCAACATCAAAGACAACTATTTCTCCTCTATTGAAAGCTTCTATAAGAAGAGTATAATACTCTCCAAATTCACTATAATTGCTTAAATAATCATTTAATTTCACTCTAAGCTTTCTATGCCTTACATCTGAAACCTTTTTAAGTGTTTCACTTGATACATTTGTATTTAACCTTTTTAAAATTCTTTCTAAGCTTACTGTATCATTTTCATTTATTATTACTTTTAAAAATGCTATCACGTCTTTTATTTCAGCTCTCTTAAAAAAGCTAAATTCATCAACAAGGGAAAATTGAAAACCTAAATTTAAATTAAAGCTTTTTATTTTTTCACTTAGCCTTATATTATAAGTATTGCTTCTAGCTAAAATACATGTACTTCTTAAATTTCCTCCATTATTTTTTATCTCTACACATCTTTTAATTATATTTTTTGCTTCTTCTTCTATATTTCTTGATCCTATAACTCTTAAGGCTTCACCCTCTTCACT
>NZ_JBOFRG010000055.1:0-6355 GCF_051650885.1 Clostridium sp. | reverse complement strand
CCACATCCACCATATTTAGCACCAGAGCCTTGGGCATCAATGTATGACCCGGAAAAACTAACTATTCCAGGTGTTGTAGAAGGTGAACATAAGGATAGTCCACCACATATTCAAAAAACACAGGAAGAAAATCCAGATTTCTCTGAATATAGAGAAACAGGATATCCTATTCATGGAATGAGTAGAACTCACTTAGTAGAAAAGGAAAAATTAAAAAAGGATATAGCCATTTATTATGGAATGATTAGTATGATGGACCATTATATAGGTAAAATTTTAGATAAACTTGATGAGTTAGGTCTTACAGAAGATACATTAGTTATTTTCACAACAGACCATGGTCATTATTATGGACATCATGGATTAACAAGAAAAGGGCCTTTTATGTATGAAGATTTAATTAAAATACCATTTTTAGCAAGATGGCCTAAAAAAATAGAAGAAAATAAGGTGAATAGTTCAATGCAGTCTTTAGTAGATGTTGTACCAACAATATTAGAGGCAGCGGGACTTGAGATTCCAAGAGAAATGACAGGAATAAGCCAGTTAAAGGTTTGGACAGGCGAAAAAGAAAAGGTTAGAGATAGTGTTATTTGTGAAAATCATCACGAGCCTACTACTATAAATCAAAGAACCTTTATTGATGAAAGATATAAGATAACAGTTTATATGGATAAAGAGTATGGCGAAATTTATGATTTAAAGGAAGATCCAAAGGAAATCATAAATCTTTGGGATGAAGAAGAGTATGCAGAAATAAAAACTAAGTTACTTTTAAAATATATATGGGCAGAGCTTTCAAAAGAGCCAATGTGGATGCCAAGAATTGCAGGAGCATAAAAAAATAAGAGAAAGAATGGGGTATGAGAAATGTATAAATTATTATTAGTGAGTCATGGAGAACTATGCAAGGGAATATTAAATGCAGGAAAGATGATTTTAGGAGATGTAGAGGATATAGAATATGTAAGCTTAACAGATGAAGGTGTAGATACTTTTGAAAAAAGATTAAAAGAAAAGTTGGAAAATATAAGAACTGAATGCAAGGACATACTTGTTTTAGCAGATTTATTTGGAGGAACACCTTTTAATAAGAGCTTTGCAGAAAGTGTAGTGGATAAAAATATAAGAATAGTAACAGGACTTAATTTACCTATGCTTATAGAAGCATCTATTAATTCAGGTGGAAGCTTAGAAGATGGATATAATGCAGCATTAACAGCAGGACAGCAAGGCGTTAGAACAGCTGAAGTTACAGTATCAAATGATGAGGATGATGAATAGGAGGAAAATATAATGGTTAAAAATTTAAATATAGAAGAAATTAAATTTAAGGACATAATATTAGAAGAAAAAGAGTTAGAAGAAAAAGAGATTGATGAAGCTATAAGGTTTGTAATCTCCAAAATAGATGAAAATTTAGAAACTTACACTAAAAAGTTTCCAAGTGCGTGTACAACAAACAATAGATATAGAATAAAGGATAATGATGATTGGACAAATGGATTTTGGACAGGAATGTTATGGCTTGCTTATGAGTACACAGGTGATGAAAAATATTTAGAAGTATGTAAGATTCATAAAGAAAGCTTTAAGAAAAGATATGAAGAAAACTTTGTATTAGACCATCATGACTTAGGATTTTTATACAGCCTTTCAGCAGTTGCAGGGTATAAGGTTACAGGAGATGAGGAGTCTAAAGAACTTGGAATATTAGCAGCTGAAAAGTTAAAGAGCAGATACCATGAAAAAGGTGAGTTTATCCAAGCGTGGGGAGCCTTAGGTGATGAAAAAGAATATAGATTAATAATAGATTGCTTATTAAATTTACCTTTATTATATTGGGCATCAGAAGTTACAGGAGATGAAAGCTTTAAACAGGTAGCTGATGCACATTTTAATACAGCAATAAAAAATATAATAAGAGAAGATTCATCAACATATCACACATATTATTTTGATAAGGAAACAGGAGAGCCAAAGGAAGGTGTTACACATCAAGGCTTTAGTGATGAATCATGTTGGGCAAGAGGGCAAGCATGGGCAGTTCTAGGAATGCCAATTAATTATAAATACAATAAAAATGAAGCTAGCAAAGAAATTTATGAAGCAACATTAAATTATTACTTAAACAGACTTCCAGAAGATTTTATTCCATATTGGGATTTAATATTCACAGAAAAAGATGGAGAGCCTAGAGATTCATCATCAGCTCCAATAGTTGCATGTGGAATTATGGAGATGGAAAAATATTTTGAGGGTGAAAATAAGGAAATTTACTCAAAAGCTATGCACAAAATGATGAGAAGTTTAATTAAAAGCTACACAAGTAAAGATGTTAAAGACTCGAATGGTGTCTTAATAGAAGGGGTATATGCATACCACAATAATAAGGGAATAAACGAGTGTAACCTTTGGGGAGATTATTTTTACCTAGAGGCATTAATGAGACTTAAAAATAAAGATTTAAAAATATATTGGTAAGCATCAGCGTAATAAATAAACGCTTAGTGTCATATACAGATATGACAGAGCCTCTCTATCTTAGCGAAAAGCTAGTGATAGAGGGGCTTTTATAATTTGGCATAGTAATTGCTTTTAAATAAAAGTATAAAAGAAACTTACTTTTTAGGAGGAATTTAAAATGGAAATAAGATATGCAAATCACCCAGAGGATTCAAAAAGATATACAACAGAGGAGCTTAGAAATCACTACTTAGTAGAAGAGATTTTTGTTAAAGATGAAATTAAATTAACATACAGTCATGTAGATAGAATAATATTTGGTGGAGCTATGCCAATTGAAACTGAAGTTTCTCTTGAGGCTGGAAAAGAGCTTGGAGTTGAGTTCTTCTTAGAAAGAAGAGAAATGGGAGTTATAAATGTAGGTGGAGCTGGAACAATTGTTTTAGATGGTAAAACTTATGAAATGAATAGTAAAGATGGATTATATATAGGAGCTGGAACAAGAGAAGTGTCATTCTCTTCAAAGGATAAAGAAAATCCTGCAAAATTCTATATAAATTCAGTACCAGCACACAAGTCATATGAGACTGTAAAGATAGATATAAAGGATGCAAATCCAGTAAGTCTTGGAGATAATAAAACATTAAATAAGAGAACTATATATCAATATGTTCATCCAAATGTATGTAAGAGCTGTCAATTATTAATGGGACTTACAATTTTAGAAGAAGGAAATGCATGGAACACAATGCCATGTCACACTCATGAAAGAAGAATGGAAGTTTACTTCTACTTTGATATGGAGAAGGACACAAGAGTATTCCACTTAATGGGTGAAGCTAAAGAAACTAGACACTTAGTAGTTAAAAATGAAGAAGCTATAATTTCACCAAGTTGGTCAATTCACTCAGGAGTTGGAACAAGTGATTATACATTCATTTGGGGAATGTGTGGAGAAAACCAAACATTTGACGATATGGACCATATAAAAATGGAAGAATTAAGATAAGAGGGAGTGGAAAATATGTTAGATAATTTTAATATGGATTTTTTCAGTTTAAAAAATAAAGTAGCAATAGTTACAGGTGGAAACACAGGACTTGGACAAGGTTATTCAGTTGCACTTGCTAAAGCTGGAGCAGATATTGTAGTTGCTGCCTTTGATACAAACTTTGATGAAACTCGTGAATTAATAGAAAAAGAAGGAAGAAAAGTTTTATTTGTTCAAGCTGATTTAACTAAGAAGGAAGATAGAGAAAACTTAGTTAATAAGGCTATGGAGGAGTTTGGAAGAATTGATATTCTTGTAAATAATGCAGGAACTATAAGAAGAGCACCACTTCTTGAGTACAAGGAAGAAGATTGGAATGCAGTAATGGATGTAAACTTAAATGCAGTTTATTTCTTAAGCCAAGAAGTAGCTAAAATAATGGTAAACCAAAACAGTGGGAAAATTATAAACATAGCATCAATGCTATCATTCCAAGGTGGAAAGTTTGTACCACCATATACAGCAAGTAAACATGGAGTAGCAGGTATAACTAAAGCATTTGCAAATGAACTTGCAGCACATAATGTTCAAATTAATGCAATAGCACCAGGTTATATAGCTACAGCTAATACTGCTCCAATTAGAGCAGATGAGAAAAGAAATTCTGAAATCCTTGGAAGAATTCCAGCTGAAAAGTGGGGAACTCCATTTGATTTAATGGGAACAGTAGTATTCTTATCATCAAGAGCATCAGACTATATAAATGGTCATATTTTAGCTGTTGATGGAGGATGGTTAGTTAGATAAAGGTTAATTTTATATATAGATACCATGCAAAAAGGGCTGTGTTTAACAGCCCTTAATTTTAAAAAATAGGGGTATTTGAAAATGTATTACATTTTTAGGAGGAGAATTTTATGATTAATAAATTAAAGGTTTTAAATAGAGTTTTAGATACAGGAGTTGTAGCAGTAATCAGAGGAAAGGATATGGAAGAGGCTTTAAAAACTTCAAAGGCATGTGTAGAAGGTGGAGTGGATATACTAGAGGTTACATTTACAGTACCAAAGGCTGAAACTGTGATAGCTCGTCTTTGTGAAGAACTTGGAGATAGTGCAGTAGTTGGAGCAGGAACTGTTTTAGATTCAGAAACAGCAAGAATTGCTATTTTAAATGGAGCACAGTTTATAGTAGGACCAAACTTTGATTTAGAAACAGCAAAATTATGTAATAGATATCAAATACCATATATGGCTGGATGTATGACAATAAATGAAATAGTAAAAGCCTTAGAAGGGGGAGTGGACATAGTTAAATTATTCCCAGGAGGAGCTTTCGGGCCTTCAATAATAAAGGATATAAAAGCACCACTTCCACAAGTTAGCATAATGCCAACAGGAGGAGTTTCTTTAGATAATATAAAAACATGGATAGATAATGGATGTGTTGCAGTTGGTGTTGGAGGAGCTTTAACAGAAGGTGCAAAAACAGGAGATTTTGAAAAGGTTACAAGTGTAGCTAGAGAGTTTGTAGAAAAGGTAAGAGAAGCTAGAGGAATTAAAGAAACAGTAGTTTGCTAAAGGGTTAAGGAGGAGCGAGATGAATAATAAAATAGTTTTTCTTGGAGAAATTATGATAAGGTTTTCTCCAAAGGAAGGAAAGAGATTCAACCAAAGCAGTAGCTTTGATATAAACTTTGGTGGTGCAGAAGCTAACACTGCAATGTTTTTAAGTAGACTTGGAGAAAAGACATCTTTTATAACAAAGGTTCCAAACAATCCAATTGGAGAAATGGCAATAGATTTTTTAAATGCAAATAGAGTAAATACAGAAGATGTAATAGTGGGAGAAGGAAGAATGGGTGCCTACTATTTAGAAAAAGGTTATGGAGTTAGAAATTCAAAAGTTGTATATGACAGAAAAGATTCTGCTATGGAAAAAGCAATGGCAGAAGAATTTAATATAGAGGAAGCTTTAAAAGAGGCAAAAGTGTTTCATGTTTCAGGAATTACAGCAGCACTTGGAGAAGAAAAAGTAAAATTAATAAAAAAGGCTATAAAGTATTGCAAGGAAAATAAGATTTTTGTATCAGTAGATTTAAATTATAGAAGCAAGCTTTGGAGTTTTTCAGAATTTACAAAAACTATGGGTGAAGTAATAAAAGATGTTGATTTAGTCTTTGGATGGATAGATAAAGATGTTTCAGAGTTTAAGGTAAAGAAGTTTAACAATGAAGATGAAGAAAAAGAGTTTTTTACAGAAACTTTTAAAAAGTTAAATAAAGATTTTGGTGTAAAAGCTATGGCAACTACTCTTAGAGACAGTATTTCATCAAATAGGAACAAGCTAAAAGGTGTTTATGCAGATAAAGCTGGAGTATTACTATCAAAGGAATATGAATTTGATATTTTAGATAGAGTGGGAGCTGGAGATGCTTTTTCAGGAGGTCTTTTATATAGTCTTGTAAATGAGAGAGATAAAAGAGAAAGCTTGGAATTTGCAGTTTGTGCAGGAGTGTACAAACATACTGTAGTTGGAGATGTTTTAATTGGAAGTGAAGAAGAAATTAAAGAAGTTTTAATGGAGAATAAAGGACTGGGGGTAGTTAGATAATGGAAAAGTTAAAGGCTGAATTTAAAAGAATTTTTGGAGAGCATGGAGAAGATAGCTTTTTTTCTCCAGGAAGAGTAAACCTTATAGGGGAGCATACTGATTATAATGGAGGAAATGTTTTTCCTTGTGCTATTGATATAGGAACATTTGCGGTTACTAGAAAGAGAGAGGATAATAAGGTAAGACTTTATTCTTTAAACTTTGAGGAAGAAGGAGTTAAAGAATTTTCAATTGAAGATTTAAAAAATATAAAGGAAGATGCATGGGCAAATTATCCTAAAGGTG
>NZ_JBOFRG010000054.1:0-41271 GCF_051650885.1 Clostridium sp. | reverse complement strand
AAACTCACATTGAGGATGAGTATGGTGTGATTCTTGGAAAACATATTAAAGCTTTTGATAAGAAAATAGACTTAATATTTCTTTCATATGTGACTAAATATACATTAGATTGTTTCGATATAGGAGCTTTTAATTATATGTTAAAACCAATAGAAGGGAAAAATAAGGAGAGGCTTGTAGCTCAGTTTAGAAGACTTCTTATTAAGTATTATATGAATAGAGGAGACTTTTTAACAATAAAGGAAAGTACAGGTGGGATAAGAATTCCAATAGCTAGAATTTCATATATAGAAACAGTTGGTAAATTAGTTAGAATTCATTATGATAAAACCTTTGTAGATGTACATGAGAGAATGGGAGATTTAGAAAATAGATTAGGAAATTTATATTTTATAAGATGTCATAAATCATATTTAGTAAATGCAAGATATATATTAAAATTAGAAAAAACAGACTTAGAACTTAATGAGGGAGAAATAATTCCTATTAGTAGATTAAGATTAAAAGATGTAAAACATACTTTAGATGAATTTTTTAATAATAGAGATATAGTTTAAAATTAAATTATGCATATACATAATTAGTAAAGAGTTATTTTTAAAGGATAAATATTATTAAATAATTAAAATAATATGAAAAAACCGACAATAAAATGATGAAAATGTAAATCTAGAATACATCTTAGTAAAGAATACATACATGTTAGACCAAAGGGATTGAATAAAAAGCAGAGAATGTTAGACTAAGGGTAGTGATTTTTTTATCAATTATTTTTTAGAGAAAGTCTTCTTATTTGAATTGGTCCTCAAATAAGAAGGCTTTTTTCGTATATAAAAAATAGGTGAATTATAAAAAAGGGTTTAGGAGATATTATTATTGTAACTTAAAAATTAAGGAGGAATTTTAATGTCTGAAATGAGATGTCCTGTTACAGGAAAAACAAGAGCTAAGGATAGGGAAGGTTTAGGTGGTGGACAGGATAAGAATAAAGAGATGGTTTCTGATGGAACTTCTAATAAAGAGTGGTGGCCTGATAGTTTAAATTTAAAGATTTTAAGCCAAAATTCTGAGAAGGTTTCACCTATGGATAAGGATTTTGATTACGTAGATGAATTTAATTCACTTAATTATGAAGCTCTTAAAGAGGATATTAAGGCTCTTATGACTGATTCTAAGGATTGGTGGCCAGCAGATTATGGTCATTATGGTCCATTTTTTATAAGAATGGCTTGGCATAGTGCAGGTACTTATAGAATTGGTGATGGTAGAGGTGGTTCTAATAGTGCATATCAAAGGTTTGCACCTTTAAACAGTTGGCCTGATAATATTAATTTAGATAAGGCAAGAAGGCTTCTTTGGCCTATAAAACAAAAGTATGGAAATAAAATATCTTGGGCAGATTTGATCATATTAACAGGAAACTGTGCCTTTGAATCTATGGGGCTTAAAATGGTAGGCTTTGGTGGAGGAAGAAAAGATGTTTTTGAACCAGAGGAAGACACATATTGGGGAAAGGAAAAAAAGTGGCTTGATAATGAAAGGTATGAAGCTTTAAAGCTTGAAGACCCTTTAGCTGCAGTTCAAATGGGACTTATTTATGTAAATCCAGAAGGCCCAGATGGTGAGCCAAGTGCAATTGAATCTGGGAAAGATGTGCGTGAAACCTTTAGAAGAATGGGAATGAATGATGAGGAAACTGTTGCATTAGTTGCAGGAGGTCACACCTTTGGAAAATCTCATGGAGCAGCAAAGGCTAAGGAGTATGTAGGAAAAGAGCCTGAAGGGGCAGCAATTGAAGAAATGGGGCTTGGTTGGAAAAGTTCTTTTAAAAGTGGAAAGGGAAGAGATACTATATCTAATGGAATTGAAGGGGCTTGGAATAGCACTCCTACAGCATGGGACATGAATTATTTTGATACACTTTTCCGCTATGAGTGGGATTTACATAAGGGGCCTGGTGGAGCTTTTCAGTGGAGGCCAACTGACCCTAAAGCAAAGGAAACTGTTCCTGATGCTGAAAAGGGAAATGCTGAAACTCATGCACCTATGATGACAACTGCTGATTTATCTCTTAGAATGGACCAGATCTATGAGCCTATAGCAAGGGATTTTCATAAAAATAAAGAAAAGTTTGAAAAGGCTTTTGCAAATGCTTGGTTTAAGCTTACTCACAGAGATATGGGGCCGAAGACAAAGTATTATGGACCAGAGGTTCCAGAGGAAGACTTTATATGGCAAGACCCTCTTCCAAAGGCTACTCATAAAATTATAGAAGAAAAAGATATTCCTATCTTAAAAAAGATGATTGAAGAAAAAAATATAGAAAATTCAGATTTAATATATGTAGCCTGGGGCTCGGCTTCAACCTTTAGAGGAAGTGACAGTCGTGGTGGTGCAAATGGTGCTAGAATAAGATTAATGCCACAAATTGAGTGGGAAGTAAATGAACCTGAAAGACTTAAAAAGGTTTTAAAAAGCTTAGAAGAAGTTAAAGAAAGCTTTAACAGTAAAAATGAATGCAAGGTAAGCCTTGCAGATATGATAGTTTTAGGTGGGAATTTAGGAATAGAAAGAGCGGCTAAAAAGGCTAACATAGATTTAGAAATACCTTTTGAAAGAGGAAGACTTGATGCAGTACAGGAGCAGACAGATGTAAACTCATTTAAAGTTTTAGAACCATTCCATGACCCATTTAGAAATTATCTAAAGCAAAAGTTTGAGGTAAAGGCAGAAAAATTAATGGTTGATAAAGCACAACTTTTAAAACTAACAGCACCAGAACTTACAGTTTTACTAGGAGGGCTTAGAAGTTTAGATATAAACTATAAAAAAGAAAAGCATGGTGTATTAACAGAAAATCCAGGTGTGTTATCAAATGACTTCTTTATAAATATCTTAGATATGAAAATAAGATGGGAAAAAGATAATGATAATGAAGATTTATTTATAGGATATGATAGAGAAACAAATGAAAAGAAATGGACTGGAACTAGGGTTGACTTAATCTTTGGTTCAAATTCTCAGTTAAGAGCAATTGCAGAAATTTATGCAAGCAGTGATTCAAAGGATAAGTTTTTAAAAGACTTTGTTAAGGCATGGAATAAAGTAATGAATGCAGACAGATTCGACATAGTAAAGTGCAGTAAAAAAGAATAAGTATTATAAGACTACAAGCTTTAGAAATGGCTTGTAGTTTTTTTCTCTAAGGTTGTGGCTTTATCCTTAAGAAAAAAAGCAATTTCATAGTTAGTTAAAATGTAAAGAAAAGAATCCTAGTAAGGGCATTTCCTCACTAGGATGTAAATTATTTTTTAGAGTCGCTAACATTAGGATTTCCTAAGATTTTAACCCCTCCAGTAGATTTTACTGTTTCTGTTGCTAAAGCTTTTATTTCAAGGTATGAATTATCTAACTTACGAGTAAGCTCAAGTTTTTCTTCAAGAGATTTTTGAAGTTCTTTTTCTAAACGTTCAAGCTTGTCTTCAAGAGATTTAACTAAGAATTCTTTTTCTTTTTCGTACATATGCTTTTTATAGCCATATTCACGTCCAAGCTCTTTTTCCTTAGCTTCAGCCCCTTCTTTTTTAGCTTCTTCTAACTTTTCAGGGATTTCATCTACTTTCTTTTTAAAGTCTTCAAATTCCTTTTCTTTTTCTTTTAATTCTTTATTACGCTTTTCAAAATCTTCTTCTTTTTCTTTTAAAGCTTTTTCACTTTGCAATTTTAAGTCATTGAAGGAATCTTCATCTTCCTTCTTTTTTCTTTCAAAAGAGTATGCGTATTCTTCTTCATCTCTTTTTCTAATTTTATCAAGTTCAATTTTTCTTTCCTTATGCTTATTATCAAGCTCTAATAAAGCCTCTTTTTTCTCAGCTTCAAGCTTTTCAAGCTCCTTTTTTTGAAGAGCCTTTCTGTCAGAAAGTTCTGTTTGTAGGTCTTTAAATTCTTTTTCATATTCTTCTTTTAAATCAATCATTTTTTCATTATGTGCATTAATTAAAGAGATAAAAGAATGAGCCTCTACTTCTAAATCAAAAAGTTCCTTTAACTCTTCCTTCTTTAAAGAAATTGCTTCATTAAGGTCAGTATATTTCTTTACAATATCCTCATTTAGAATATTCATAGAAACAATAGAATCAGCAGACTCTATAACTTGTGTAGTTTTCTTTTCCTTTTCAATCTTTTTAACATCAATATTAGTAGAAGAAAGAGATTTATACTCTTCTACAAGCTTATTATATTTTTCAATCATTTCAGATTTTGAGTTTTTCATATTAATAGATTCAATTTTCAAAATTTATTCCCCCATATAAATAGTTATGTGTATATATATGTGAGATTAGAATTAAAAATGAGAAATTTAGAATTAAAAATTATTTTAAAAATATTTTAATTATATTAAAATTATGTTAAAATAAATTAATAAATGTAAATAAAAGATGAAAATTTAATGTGAGCAGAAGTCTGCAATAGAATAAGATGTTAGATAATTATTTAAATGGATAAAGAATGAAAAGATGGACAAGTGGAGGAATTAAGATGAATAAAAAGAGTATAGGAATAATGTTATCAGTAATATTAGGAGGAACAGTATTATTTGCAGGATATAAGACAATTGAAAAAAGAGAAGATAAAAAGAAGAATGAAATTTCAAGTAGTGTGGTAGAAAATGATAGGAATGATAAAAATGATGAAAAATTAGAGGATTTAGAAGATGAAAAGGATGATGATTTTGAAGTAGAAGACAATGATGATAGAGTAGAGGAAAATAAAAAGCCTGTAGTAAATAACAAACCAGCAACAAATAATAAACCAACAAATAACAATAAGCCAGTAGTTAACAATAAAGTAGAAGATAATGATGATGATACAATTGGAATTTATAAAAAAGGAGTAACTGAGGGAGAAGTTGAAGCTTTAAAAGATAAATATGAGGAAAAATCAAACTTTAGATATATATATGGCACTGCTTTTTCGGAAAATGGTGGTGGACCAATATATGAAACAGGACGTGAATTAGAAGGAGCTAAAATGTTTTATGGTGAAGTTGATACTACTTTAAATGAACTTTGGGGAGATTTAAGAAAAATATTAAAGCCAGACGTATACAAAAGATTACAGCAAAATCAAGTAGAGTGGATAAAAGAGAGAGATAGAATTGCAAGCACTGTAGGTAAGCCAGGAGATGTGGTATATATAGACAAGCAAGGAAGAGAAACGTGTAAAAGAATAAGATACTTAATTGATAATTACTTAGATTAAAGGAAAAGAAAACAAGCTATAAGCTCTTTAATTAGAAAGGGCTTGTAGCTTTTTGTATAGGTTACTTGCTTCATATTCATCTCTAAAGGTTATTGATTTAGAGGTATCATTTATAAGATGAAGGTCTATTTTAATTTTCGTGTTTGGAGAGGTTTCTGTAGTTAAATTTGTATAAGATACTTCTTTAATATCATTAAAAAGCACTGTATCTTTTAAATTTATTTCAATAGAATTTTCACCAAGGACTATATAGTTGTCTCTCATGAGTTTAATAAGAGATGGAACAAGAATAATCCACCACATGCTAAGGAGTGCTCTTATTGTAGTATAGTTATCTGTAAAAAGGTTTAAAATGGTTAGAAGAGATAAGAAAGAGACAACCACTTTAGGCATTCCTGATATTATAGGTGAATGGCTATAAATAAGTTTTTTTGTAGGGTCTAGTTTTATTTTTCTAATTTGCAAATCAAATTTAAAGGTAATTAGAAAAATTGCTAGGGATATTAATGAGAGTATTATTTTAAGTAACATAGTAAAACCTCCTTTTTATATAAATTGTAATGGAGAAATATGTATTTAAAATAGATCGGATATGGAAGAAATATGAATTTTGTAGAAAAACATCTCCTAGTAAGAGAAAACTTTACTAGGAGATGTTCTATTTGAATCCGATAGATAAGGCTAATTCCATAGAAGCAGTTGCAATTTTATCTTTAGCTAATGGATTAGAATCATTTGCTAAACTACGTGAGTCCCATACTTCACTATCTAAATTATCAGCTGCATAAAAGAAGTGAAACACATCTTTTTCTCTAAACTGTGAAAGAGCAGAAACTGCTGAACACTCCATATCAACACAAATACATCCTTGAGATTTTCTAATATTAACTTTTTTTCTAGTCTCTCTATATATTCCATCTGTAGTCCATACTTTTCCTATAGTATATTTTAATTTATGCCTTTCTAAAATATCTATAAATACATCAGAATACTTTAAATTAACAACTATCTCATCAGAAGGTGGTGCATAATGAAAGCTAGTCCCTTCATCTCTAATAGCCATATTAGGAATAATTATAGAACAATCATCTATAGATGAATCTAACACACCACAAGTTCCAAAAATAATCAGTTTTGAAGCACCCATAGCAAAGACATCCTCAATTACAGAAACACAAGCAGCCGCACCAACACAAGACATAAACAAACAAACATCTAATCCTTTATAAATTACCTTATAAACAGGAATCTCCATATTAGCTGTATTTATTGAAGCTATTTTAATTCCATTAAGTTCATCAACCAATCTATCAAGAGTAACTTGTGAAAAACAAGACACTGCAATCTTTGGAAATCCATCAATTGGAGCAACAACATCAAAAGCATTAATCACTGCAGATTTACTATCATCAAATTCTTCAAGTATCATAGAATCACCTCTTATATTTAAAAATCTCTTACAATATGTATATTATAAGAGATACGATGTAGTACTATTTTTATTTAATGTGAAAAAAGCCATCAATGAATGATGGTTTTTTAGAAAAATTTATTTTGAAGTTTTAACTTTTCCATGGTTACTTTGCCAAGTAAATGATTTATGACACTTAGAACAAACTACATGGTTAGAACCAGTAACTAAATTATCATTTATAGCACGTTTACCAGTACTTTTGCCACAATGAGGGCAAATTATATCTTGCATTGACATAAGAAAGTCTCCTTTTATCTATAATAAATAAATAGTAGCAAAAAAATATAAATCATTCAAAGGAGAAAAGATTAGACTTATTTAGTTAAAGAAAAGAAAGCCTATTAATATGTTAATAAAATTGAGAATTCAATAATAAGAATATATATATAAGAAGGATGTATAAAAGAATAAGAAAATAGGGGAAGAAAAATGAAAAATATATTAGTATCGGATTTTTGTAAAAGGGTACCTAGAGCTGAGAAGAAAATAGCTATTGAAGCGATTAAAGAGTTTGTTGAAGAATATAAAAGATGTGATGGAAATATAAAAAATTTTCAAAAAGGATTTAAAGTGGGACCGATAAAGAATGTTAAAAATAAATTATATAAATTTAGAGTGAATAGAGGAGATAGAATAGTTTTTGCTTATGCTAAAGATATAGAAAATATTAGAAGTGAGTTTAAAGATTCACTTATATTTATAAGATATTGTAGGCATGATGATCAGTTTAAAATTAAGAAAACTAGAATAACTGGAAATTTACTAGAGGAGAAGCTAGAGGAAAAGCTAGAGAAAAGATTAGAAAAGGATTATAAACAGTATGAATATAATCCTGAAAGAGAAATTTCCATAATAATAGATGAAGGAAGAATAAATGAAAATGAGTTAAAGCCTAATTATTATTTAACAGAGGAACAATACGAAATAATAAGCAGAGATATAAAGCCATTATTTTTATTTGGAAGTGCAGGAAGTGGTAAAACTATAATTTCTATAAATAAGGCATTTACAATCTGCAAAAATAAGAATGTAAAGTTAAAATATATGACCTATTCGAAAAATTTAGTGGATTTTTCAAAGGAGGTATTTAAAGAAATTTGTAAAAGAAATGAAGAGGAAGTTTTAGATAATGCTGAATTTATTGAGGTAAATAAGTTTTTACTTAAGCAAAGTAAAAATGACTTTTATGTAAAGTATGGGAAGTTTGAAAGGTGGTATAAAGAACAATATAATAAAGAAAATTCTTATGAAATTTGGAAAGAAATTCGTGGAATAATAAAAGGGCTAGTCAGTATTGAGTGGGAAAAAATTGAGATAGATGAAGAACTTTTAATAGAAGATACAAAGGAATGTTTGATAGAATGCAATTTAATTAAAGTTGAAGACAAGCTTATTTTAAACACAGAAATGCTTGGAGAGACTTATGAAAAAATAAAAAAGAATAAAAATTATAAATCACTTAAAAAATCAATGAAAAATATATATAACTATCTAGATAAATGTATTAGTAAAAAAGAAATGATTTCGGAAGAGACATATCTTAAATTAACAAGTAAATATACAGTATATGAAAAAGAGGAAAGAACAGAGATTTATAAGATAGCAAAAAAATATAATGATTGGCTTAAGAAAAATAATCTATTTGATGAAAATGATATAGGAAGAAAGGCTTTAAAAAATAGTAGAGGGAGTTTAAGAAAGTTTGATTTTTTAATATGTGATGAAATTCAAGATTTAACGGAAATACAAATATATGCATTACTCAAATATACAAGAAATATAGAAAATATATTGTTTTGTGGAGACTATAATCAAACTATAAATCCAACTTATTTTGAGCCAGGAAGAATTGAATATTTATATAAAATGAATAATGGATTAAGTAATTTTACTAAGAAATATCTATCAAAAAACTATAGAAATAGTAAAAATGTTGTAGAGATGACGAATGAGATAACAAGGATAAGACAAAAGTATATGAAGCATAAGACGGATAGAGAATTTGAGAAAAATGCAAAAGTGGAAAATGGGAATATATTTATATTGAAAGATAGTGACGAAAATAGAAAGGAAATACTCCAAATAGCAGCAAAAAGACATTATGTAGGGATAATTGCTAGTACAGAAGAAGAGAAGAAGGCGATAGAAGAAAGCTTAAAGCTAAAGGATACATTATTTACTATAAATTCTATAAAAGGAATTGAAAGAAAATATGTTGTTTGTATAAATCTAATATCTAAATATAAGGAAGCATGGAAAAAGATATTTGAAGATAATAGTATAGAAGAAAAAGAAAAATATAGGATTGCCTTTAATGCATTATATGTGGGAATAACAAGAGCTACAGAAACAATATGCTTTATAGAAAGTGATACAGACAATGAAATATATAGATTAATAAAGAAGTATGGAAAGTATATAGAAAAGTTTAATGTAGAAAAATTAAATTTATCAAAAAAATCAACAATGGAAGATTATTATGAGTTAGGAAGAACATTAGAAAACGAAGGGGAGTATAAAAAGGCGATAGTACAATATGAATTATCTAACATGGGAGAACATGATATTTATAGATGCAAAGGATATATCCAAGCAGAAGAAGGATACTACGAGAGTGCAGGAAAGTCATTTTTAGAGGCTAGAGAATATAAGCTTGCAGAAGAACAATTTAGAAAAACAAAAAATAAATTAAAAATTATAGAAACCTTAGTGTATCAAGAAAAATCCTTTGATTATATAAAAGAAGAAGGAGTGAAGATGGGGGTAAATATATTTAAGATTGTAGAGAATAATGAGGATGTAGAATGGACTATAGGATTAAAAGAGTTATATAGGGATAGGCTAGAAGCTTTAGCACTAGAATTAAATAAAAGCTTAAACGAGATAAATGAAAGAATTAAAGGAATAGGGGAAGAGATAGGAATAATAAATGAGTTGATGGGAGGTAAGAAGAGATGAGTTTAAATTCAAAAAATAATATGAATATGTTAGTAGAGAGTATTGAAAAAGTTAATGGAGTAGCAAAAAATATAAATGAATTTGGAAAAACTATTAATGGATTAAATGAAACCTTATTAAAATTAATAGAAAATCAAAGCATATCAAAGATAGAAGAAAATGCAGATGGAACAATAAAAAGCTTAAAGGAATTAAATAAAACATTAGATTGGTTAAATGACAAAAATAAGGAGAAAAGGTTAGAAGAAATAGAGGAAATAAAAGATTTTATCGAAAATAAAATGAGTAAGTATTCTATAGATATAGTTAATAAAGAGATTGAGAAAACCAATAGAGAGATAGAAAGCTTAAGAAAATTTATAAGTGAGGAAATAGTTAAAACTTCAAAAAATGCAGAAGTGGAAGATAAAAAGGCATTGGGTAGCTTGTATTATGAAAATGAAGAATATGAGGCTAGCTTCGAGTATTTCAATAAACATATATTAGAAAAAATAAAAAATGGAAAAATTCCAGAAAGACAAGATTATTATAATAGAGGGAAGGCAAGTGAATCTCTTGGAAATATAGAAAAGGCAATGAAAGATTATAAAAAAGCAAATAAATCAATATTAGAAATAGACAAGTAGGAACTAAAAACTGTTTATAAATGAGGTAGCTCTTTTGAAATTGTAAAAGAAAAATAGTGAAAGGATAAAGTTTTACTATAATAGACATAATGAAAATAAGAGTTTAGAAGCAAATGAATTTAATTATATAAATTTTGATGGGATCAAAGAGAAGGGAAGAAATTGAAAAAAGAAATAATAAGAAATTTAAAAGGAAAATCAGCATTTACAGCCTTTAAAAGATGGAAAGTTAGAGAAAATAAAAGAATATATGTTGAGTTTCAAGAGTATTTTTAAATGAAAAAAGTTAAGGAATAAACCTAGTAGAAAATGAAATCTACTAGGTTTTTTGAAAATAAAAAAATATAAAAGAGTTGATATAAGTTCTTATATGACGCAGAATTTTAAAAAAATCAAGAAAAATTGAGTTAAGTAGAGGATATTTGCTAATAAATAAGTTATTTAGGCATATATTTTGAATGAATTAATAAAAAAGGGGCTAACGAAATGGTAAGAATTTTAGTTAATAAAAGCGTTGAATTAACTAGTGGAGAAACACGAGTATTAAAAGCTATTAAAGAGGTATATAAAGATACTGAAAATGAAGTTTATGTTTATAGTCAATCAAAATTAGGGAGTAAAAGACCAGATTTTATTATTATAGATAACAAGAGGGGGATAAGCATAATTGAAGTAAAAGACTGGGGAGAAAGTTATATTAATAAAGTAACTAATAGAAATGTAGAATTAAAAGAACGTACTGTAGAAAACCCTATAAGTCAAGTTAAAGGATATAAAAGTACATTAGAAAGTGCATTATATAATAATGATTTTGACATAGATGGAGATAATATAGAAAGAGTTGTTTGGTTTACGAATATAGAAAATAAAGATAATAAAAAGTTGGAGTTATTATTTAGAAAGGATATAAAATATTGCTTCAAAGGAGATTTAGAAAAAATATCATTAGATAAAATATTTACAGGAGGAAAAGTAAATTATACAGAAGCAAACTTAAAGGAAATAAGATTAGCATTATTTCCAGAGTTAGAAGTAATAAAGACTACTGAGTCCTTAGAGAAAATAGAGGGAGTAGAGGATGTGAGTGTATTAGATTCTGAACAAGAAGAATTTGTTAAGAGACTTCCAATGGGGCATTATTTAGTGACAGGTGTTCCAGGAAGTGGGAAAACAGTTATGTTAATTTCTAGAGCGGTACATTTGATTAGAGAAAATCCAGAATGGAAAATTTTAATTGTGACATACAATAAATCTTTGGCATATAAGCTAAAAGAAAAAATAGACAAGCTTGATGAGAAATTTTCTGAGAATGAGAGTATAAACATTAGTTTAGAAAATATAGAAATCACTAATTTTCATAAAATTGCTTATAGATTTGCAAATTCTAAAAAACCATTTGATATGGCATCAGATGAATGGTTTGATGAAGAAATGCCAAGATTAGCTAAAGTAAATGCAAATGAGATATATGATGCTGTTTTAATTGATGAATATCAAGATTTTAGAAATAGTTGGATTGAATTATGCTTAATGTTAGCGAAGAGCCATGAATATAAAGGTAAGGTTCTAAAAAATATATTCTTAGCAGGAGATAGATTACAAGGGATCTATAATGAAAAAGAAGTAAGTTGGGCATCAATGGGGATTAATATGCAAGGGAGATCGAAACTTTTAAAAACATCTTATAGAGGTTCAACAGAGCATATGAGACTTGCGATAAACTTTTTATCAAGAAATGAAAGTTTAAAAAAGGAAGTTAATAAGTTTTATAAAGATGAAGGTGAAAAATTAGAAATAAAAGCAAAAGAAATAGGCGAGATAAAAATAGAAGCTGAATATGAGATAAATAATATAATTAGAAACCTAAAAAAGGAAGGGTACAGAAACAAGGATATTTTAATACTTATAAGAGGTGGTAAAGCAAAAAATGAATTACTTTCAAGTTTAGATTATAGTATTAAAACTCATGTACGATATATTTCAGATGTAGAAGACAATGAAGATAAAATAATATTGACAACATATCAATCATCAAAAGGATTAGAAGCGAAGGTAGTTTTATTAACAGGAATTGATGAATGGTCAGGAAAAGGAGATAGAATGGGAAGAAAGCTTATTTATGTTGGAATAACTAGAGCATCAGAAAGGCTTTATATAATAAAGGATAAAGTTGGAGAATATATGAGAGAAATTGAAAATATTTTAAGGTAGGCAAAAAAGATGATATTTAAAAGTATCATCTTTTTATAAAACTAAAATATAGGAGGATGGTGCTAATGAAAGTTATAGAATTAGATGAATATCTAAATTTGGAAGAGATTGATGAAAATGAGGAATGGATTATAAAGAAACCTAGGAAAATATTAACTGAAGAGCAGAAAAAAAGAAGAAAAAAAAGGGTGAGAAAAGTATGTAGCGAAGAAGAGGAAATTATAGATGATGAAATTGTAGAAGAAAAAAATAAACTAGAAAAATGGAAAGAGTATATTAATTGGTGTGAGAAGTATGAAAAGAACACATTAATTGGAATATTTTATTCAGAGTTTAAGGTGGCAAAAAATAAAATAATATTTCAAGTTGATTTTGATGAGGAAAAATATGGTGAATATAATGAGTTTCTGACAGGCAATGAAATAATGATATTTGATTGCGAATATTCAGTTTATGGAGAAGATAGAGAAAAATTTAAATTTAATGAACATAAGAGAGTGAGAGGGGTTATAGCAGGAACATTTAATGGAAAAATAATAAAAATAGAGCAGAGTAAAAATTATTTAATAGAGTTTTCAAATGAAGAATTGAATATAGATAATATACCAGAACAAGGTTTTTTATCTAAGGGGATAGGTGGTTTTCTAGATTTATATAAAAGGCAGATAGAAGTATTAGATAAAATAATAAAAGGTAAAGAAATGACAAATAGATCATTAGGAAGGTGGATATTAGATTCAAGCTATGCGGATGATGAACTAGATAATATTAAAGTAGATAGTTATTTAAGTGAAAATGAATTAAATACTAGTCAAAAAGAGGCGATTAATGGAATTGTAAATTCAAGAGAACTATATTTGATACAAGGACCACCAGGTACAGGAAAAACTACAGTGATAGCAGAAGGTATATATCAATTGGTGAAAAGAGGAAAGCGAGTTTTAATAGCATCCCAAACTAATTTAGCAGTTGATAATGTATTAGAAAAGTTAGAAGTGGATTCAGCTATTAGAATGATTAGATTTGGAAGATTAGAAAAAATTTCAGAGGGAGCAAAGAAGTTTACAAAAGAAAATATAATAAGAGAATATTATAAATCTATTTTAGATGGAGTAAAAAAATTAGTTTTAGAAGGCAATATAGAAGAAATTTTTAATGATAAAGAAAAAAGATTACAGGAAATTGAAGAATATTTATTAGAGATTGAGGAATTAGATGAAGAAAAAATTTGTATTGGTATTGAAAAATCTATTGAAAGAATAAAGAATCAATCTAAAAATATACAAAAAGAAAAGGAGTTAGAGTATGAAATATTTAAAATTCTAACTGAATGGTTAGAGGTTTTAGAAGAAAAAATAAAAGATGATGTAGAAAAAGATAATTTTATTCAAGAATATTTGAATAATTGTAATGTAGTAGGAATATCTTGCACAGCAAGAAGTGAAGAACTTATGAGGTATAATTTAGCAGAGTTTGATGCAGTAATTATAGATGAGGTTAGTAAGGCATTATTAGCAGAAGCTATAATGAGTATGGAAAAAGGAAAGAAAGTTATATTAGTAGGAGATCAAAATCAATTAATGCCTATATGGAAGTTAAGTGAAAAAGAATATTTAAAAGTATATGATGATGAAGATAGAGAGGAGGCAAAAGAAAAATATAAAGAAACTAAAAGATTAGTTAGCAAAAGTTTATTTGGAGAGTATTTTGAACGAGCTAGTGATTCATTAAAAATAACATTAAATACTCAATATAGAATGAGAAAAGAAATTCAAGAGATAATTAATGTTTTTTATAACAATAAATTGATTTGCGGGAAAAAAGAAAATAGATTAACAGAGATAAAGGAGAATTCTGTTATCTGGATTGATTCGCATAAGAATGAAGATGGACGTATAGCATTTGAAAATATGGATAATACATCAAGAAAAAATTTATATGAAGTAAGAATAATAAAGAAAGAATTAGAAAATTTAAATAAAAAAGCTAAGAGACCATTAGAAGTTGCAGTAATTAGTTTTTATGGAGCACAAATAAAGGCGATAAATTCAGAGATTAATAAAATGAAGTTAAAAAATTTGAAAATAGAAGTAAATACAGTAGATAGTTTTCAAGGAAAAGAAAGAGATGTTGTGTTAGTTAGCATGGTAAGTAATCCAAAAGATAAAAAAGTTTCAAAACATATGAAAGATTTTAGAAGAATAAATGTAGCATTTTCAAGAGCAAAAGAATTTTTGAAAATTATCGGTTCAGCAGAAGTATATAAAAACTTAGAGATAGAGCATAATGGAAAGAAAACTAAAATATATGGTGAGATAATAAATAAACTTAAAAATAATGGATGTTATATAGATTCAAATGAGAGGTAGATAATGAGAACAGTAACTGTAGAATATAAACTTTCAAGGAAAACTAGAAAACCAATGGCGTTAGAATGGCCAATATTAAAACTGATACAAAATAAAAACTTATTTTCTAAAATGAATTTGTTTGAAGTTTTAGAAGAGAAATTTATGATTAAGAATAGCAAGGATATAATAAAGAAGTTATTGAGAAAGCTTATAAAAGAGGAGTATATAATTAATTCGTGTTGGTATATGGGGGATATAGAAGATTTTGAAGAGATAGAAGTTTTAGAGGTGGAGGATTATATTGAAGGAATAGATGATGATCTAGAGGTTGCAGAAGTAATAGAAGAAATAGAAGAAATTGATATGCTAGAAAAATTTGAGTTATCGGAAAAAGGAAATCAATATATAACAGAAGGATTATCAAAGGAATTAGATGAGAAAGAAAAAATTCTAGCACATATATTTTATATAAATAATATTAAAGAAAAAATATTTTTATCAATAAATGGTGAAATGATGATAGAAATTAAAAATAAGGAAGAAATTAAAGAAAATACATGCATACTAAGTTTAGAAAATGAAAATATATTGATAATGATACGAGGAAGTGAAAATAAAAAAATAGATGAATTAGAAATTCTAACAAATAAAATTGAGGATTTTGAAGAAATTGCTACATTATATAGTAGATTACAAGAGAATCAGGAAAATTGTATGATGTATGAAGAAATATTTAAAAAAATAAGAAAAGTAAAGTTTAAGAATGTTAATTTCTGAAGATAATAAAGACAAGATTATAATTGTTGAATATATAGACTTAAAAAATGAAGATAAAATAAAAGAAAATTTAAGAAATATAATAGAATTATAAGAATAAAAACTGTCATTTAAGGCAGTTTTTTTCTTATGGTAAATAATAAGGAGAATTTTATTTTCATAAAATTTGTTATCTATATGTGAGGAGGTATTATATGTATACATTTGAATTTAAGAAAAGGATATATATCTATAACTAAATTTTATAAATTAATATTTAAATTATGAATAAAAAAATAATATTATGAATTTTATGTAAATAAGTGATAGAATTAGAAGTATATATAGAATAATTTAAGGAGAAGAGGATGAAGAAGAAAAATAAAATTATAGTAGGTTGTTCAATAGGGCTTTTAATTCTTTTGACTGTTGTTACAAGAGTGTTTTTAAAGAGTGAGTATAGAATTACTATTCAAAATAATGCAAATGAAGTAGTCAAGGATTTAGAACTGGTCTATGCAAAGGGAGATAAGATTGATAATATAAGTGTTAATAGCTATGAGAGTATAGATTATTATCATAACACAGAGGATGTAGAAGGGGAGAATGTTGTTCTTTTAAGGTACAAAGATAATAATGGACAAGTTCATGAAACTATAGTTATAGGGTATTTAGAAAAAGGGTATAGTGGACATGTTAGAGTCGCAATACATAATGTAGATAAAGATAAAAAGCTAGATTTAGATGTAGAAATTATTTACTAATAGCATTTACCATTAATATAAGCTATAATTTAAATATAAAACATATTTAAAGGAGATTTATATGAATACATATAGCATAAATTTTTATTTACAAGAAGAATCACATGGATGTGGGTGTGGATGTGAAAGTGGAGAGCACACACATGAGCACAATCACGAAGTACGTGATGATTATGAAGTTGTAGGAACTATCAAAACTTTTGGAAAATGGGCAAATATGATGCCAGACAGCTTTTTAGTTAAAAGTGAGTTAAGTGCAGAAGAAATGAAAGAAAAGCTTATGGAACATTTAAGAGTAACTGATATATTACTTATAACTAAAGTTGATGGAACTGATAGTGCATCATCTATAGCACAAGCTGTTGAATGGATAAATCAATAATTTAAAAATAAAGAGAAAAGGAGCTATTCTACTAATTAATTTAGTGAATAGCTCCTTTAAATTTTTTAATTATTTGGTGTAATATATGTGTTTATTAGATACATTGTACGGTCTTTAGTCATTTGAGCAACTTCAGCTGGAGTTTTTCCATCCTTAGAGTTGATCCAATCAGTTTCTTGAGATCTAAGAATAGACATTTGATCTGAAGGTAAATTAGCCTCTAAATCTTGCCAAACATCATTTAAGATAGTATTCCATGTATTGTAATACTGCTTAGTTACAGAAGCTGCTGATGAAGGATCATTAGGTAAAACTAAGTTTCCGCCATCCTCATTACCAAATTGATTTAATGCATTAGAAATTAAAGTTTGGTACTTTCCTGATAAAGCGTGTAAATTTTGAACATAAGCAGGTTCAGATGACGAATTACTACTACTTACACGAGCTTTTTCTGAAGGCGTGCTAGCATAAGCTGTAGGAACGCTAGTATCAGTGTCAGTATTAGCATTTGCTACTGAGCTATCAGTGAAAGTTGCATCTTGTCCAAATGCGTTATCAATACCATTAACAAAATTCTCCCCATTTTTAAGAGCAGAAAGCTTATTAACCATAGAATTGATATGGTTTTTCATAGCAGGTGGTGTAAGATTGTTTGGTAACTTACTTTGAACAAATGAATTTCCGTTATAGATATTTATCATTTGAATAAAATTATTGTTTGATAATAAATTTTGGAAATCATCTATTATATTTTGAACTTGATCTGGTCCAGGAGTACCAACAATACTTTGACATTCATTTTGAATTTTTAAAACTGAAACAAGAAAACTTTCTTTATAAGAAAGATATTTAGCTAAAGCACTGTAATCTTTAGCTTTAATTCTATTGTCTTTACCTAAAAGAACTTCTTTTGAAAAGACATCAAATTCTCCTGATAGGTCATTTAATGAAGTAGCAAATGAAGTTAATTTATTTTCAGTTATATCATTACTATCAGTTTTGTTAAGTTCAGCATTTACAGAATTGAATTTTGTAAGTGCAGTTTTAAAAGCATCTACTTCAGTACTATTTTTGTAAAAACAAAAAGTAATTATAGCGGCTACAATTATTAAAATAGCGATTATGATACCGATTAAAATTTTAATTGTAGAAGAAGATTTTTTCTTTCCATTAAAATTATTGTTGAAATTCTTGTTTTTTTGAGAAGACATTGTAGGTTTCTCATTCTGGTTATCTTTGTTTAAATTTAAAGTTTGCGACATATGTATAAAAACCTCCTTTAAAGTACAAACAGTATTATACAACCTTTTAGGAGAAGAAGAGTAGAGGTGAAATATGAATAGAGGAGTTAAAGAAATAAAAGAGTGATGGAGTTTAGAGTTAAAGATAGAATATAGTGATAAATTGAAAAGATTACAGTTTATTTATTGATAAAATAAAAAAAGAGTGCAGTATTGCACTCTTTTTAAGCTAATAAATTAAGCTCTGTTAACTGATCCGAAAAGAACCATTTTTTCTTTAACGATATCTTTTATAGCTTCAAAACCAGGGTTTAAAAGTTTTCTTGGATCGAATCCTTTTCCTTCTAAATCTTTTCCTGCTTCAACATATTTTCTAGTTGCTGCTGCAAATACTAATTGACACTCAGTGTTAACGTTGATTTTAGCAACTCCTAAAGATATAGCTTTAGCTATCATTTCGTCAGGAATTCCAGTTCCACCGTGTAATACTAATGGCATGTTTCCAGTAGCATCGTTGATTTTAGCTAATGCTTCAAAATCTAATCCAGCCCAGTTTGATGGGTATTGTCCGTGGATGTTTCCGATACCAGCAGCTAACATTGTAACATTTAAGTCAGCGATTTGCTTACACTCATTAGCGTCAGCGATTTCACCAGCTCCAACAACACCGTCTTCTTCTCCACCGATTGAACCAACTTCTGCTTCTAATGATAAACCTTTTTCGTTAGCAACTTTAACTAACTCAGTAGTTTTAGCGATGTTTTCTTCGATTGGGTAGTGTGATCCATCAAACATGATTGATGAGAACCCAGCTTCGATACATTTGTAACATCCTTCGTAGCTACCGTGGTCTAAGTGTAATGCAACAGGAACAGTTATGTTTAATTCTTCTATCATAGCAGTAGTCATACCAACCACTGTTTTATATCCTGTCATGTATTTTCCTGCACCTTCAGAAACTCCTAAGATTACAGGTGAGTTATTTTCTTGAGCTGTTAAAAGTATAGCTTTAGTCCACTCTAAGTTATTGATGTTGAATTGACCAACAGCATATTTACCTTCTCTAGCTTTTTGTAACATTTCTTTTGCTGAAACTAACATATACAAAACCTCCATATACTTGTAATTAAATAATTGAAATATTAAGAAATGTATGATAATTCATAAATTTCTTATACTCTCATTAGTAGTATACCCCAAAAAGAAAAATATGCAAATAGGATAAGCAGAAATTTGTAAAAAAAGTCGTTAAAAAAACAGAAAAAAGATTGGAGTTTAAAGGACGGGAAGATAGATAAAATAAGGGATTAGAGGGGGAGTGGGAACGAAAAACGGCAGGTGGGGAAAATTTAAGAATTAATAATTGAAAATTGAGAATTGATGGGGGGAATCCAAGGGATTTTATAGTGGACTCAAAAATTATCTAGAGATAATTTTTATCGTAGGAGAGCTTTTTTAGTTAATAGGGAAGAGTTGATAGGGAAGAGTTGATAGGGAGGAGGGAAAATTTTTTAGACTTAAAAGGAGAGATACTAAAACATACCCCTCCATTTATCCTATTATCTTATTTTGAAATTTCTTTAAATGTTGTTCTGTAAAAATAAAAATACTTATAATAGCTCCAAATATAAGCATTATGGTAGATAATTGTTCATAAGGCAATTTTGTAAATTCAAATATTATTGCAAAAGTAAATAATATTATGCTAACAATAATAAAAATTGTAGATGAGTACCTTTGTGCTTCATCCCAGTTAAGTTGTGATGATTTAGAGAGCGGGGTTCTATATCCGTACAAAAAATTTCTTTTTGTGGGTCTAAATATTTTAAAAAGAACACTTATTATAAAAAATACAATCGAAATTTCCAGTAACATATTAAATACACCTCCAACAACGTTATATATCCAATTATATACCAAAAATTAGAAAAATAAACATTTGATATATAATTTTAAAAGTCATTTGTTTAAATTCTAGAATACTTGTTATAAAAAAAGCCAAAATTGCTTTGCAATTTTGGCTTCCATAATTCTTCATTTTTAATTTTTAACTCTTAATTATAAAGGTATTTTCTTGTCATTGGAAGATCGTTGTTTGTTCCTTTTGTAAATAACATTTGATGAATATCTATAGTCCAGTAGTGGAAAGCAGCAGCACATGATGCTAAGTATAATCTCCACATTCTTATGAATCTTTCATCGAACATAGTTTTAACTTGGTCGATGTTCTCATCAAAGTTATCTAACCAGTGCATAAGAGTTTTCATGTAGTGTAATCTTAATGATTCAACATCTACTACTCTGAAGTCTAATTCAGCAGCTATGTGAAGCTCTTCTCTAACTGTTGGAACGTATCCACCTGGGAAAATGTATTTAGTAATCCAGTGGTTTCCTTCTGTTTCAATTGGGTTTGTTATGTTGTGAAGTAAGAATAATCCACCTTTTTTAAGAACTGCATTTATGTTTTCGAAGTATAATGGTAAGTTGTTGTGTCCAACGTGCTCAGCCATACCAACACTTACAACTCTATCGAACTCAAGTCCGCTCTTTTTAAGGTCTCTGTAGTCCATGAATTTGATTTCTACTAAATCTTCAAGTCCTAATTCTTTAATTCTTTCGTTACCTTTTTTGAATTGTTCTTCACTTAAAGTTATTCCAGTAGCTTTAACTTTGTAAAGTTTAGCAGCTTCTATAACTAAGTAACCCCATCCACAACCAACGTCTAAAAGAGATTGACCTTCTTGAAGGTTTAATTTCTTTAAGATGTGGTGGATTTTATTCATCTGGGCATCATAAAGTGTATCATCTTCATTTTTAAAATATCCACATGAATAACTCATAGTTTTATCAAGCCAGATTGAGTAGAAGTCATTTCCGATATCGTAGTGACTAGAAATATCATTTTTTGATTTTGATCTTGAGTTTGAAGCTATTTTTCCAACGAATTTTAAAAGAATACTTTCGTTTAAGAAACTGTCGCTTTGTCTCATTATGCTTTCAAATATTTCTTGAAGATTTCCTTCTAAATCGATTTTTCCATCCATATAAGCTTCTCCAAGAACAACACTTGCATCAGCTAAAAGTTCTTTTTTTGAAGGGAATTCATTTATTATTACTTTAAATTCAGGATTTCCTTCACCATAGTTTATTTCTTCTCCATCCCAAAGTTTAAGAGTAAAAGGTTTATCACTTAATTTTTTACAGAATGATTTTACAATCGTTTTATCCATTGCCATTTTATTCACCTCATGTTTAAATTTGCGTTTAATCTGTTTAATATGTACCCATATAAAATTATTAACTTAACATAGAAAGATTATACATTTATCTAAAATTTAAATTAAAATAAAGAAAAAGAGGAAAAAAGACTGAAAAAAGCTGAAAAATGCATAAAATATCATAAAAACTCTAAAAAACATAGAAATACTTCGAATAACTAAGAAAGTTAAATATTATAGAATACTAATGCTAATAAAATCAATGGATTAGAAGGAATACTAAGGATGAAAAGGAAAATAATAAATTTTAATGAATAAAGAGTCTAAAGAAAGAAAAAAGCCTTTAAATATTAAGAAGATTGATAAAATGTAACTTGTATGTTAATAAAGAGTGAGGAAAGTTAGGGTGATAAAGAAAAGTAATATTTGAAAAATACCGTATTTAATCTAAGGAAAGAGGAAAGTTCTATTTATAAAAAAGACATAAAATTAGTTATAAAACCCCTAAGTTTTTAGGAGTTTTATAAAAATATAAAGGAAAAGATTATAGATATAATTATTAAAAGAGAAAGAAATAAAAATATTTTTGTGATAAGCGTAAATTTAGAGTGTTTTTTAAATTTATGGCTGTTTGAGAAATTAAGGATTGGATAATTATTATGAAAGGAAGGTGTCTTATTAAATTTATAAAGATTAATTACTTTAAAGTCTAAAAAGGAGGAAGTAGATAGGCTTTTTGTGTTTAATTTTTGTGCATAAATTACTTTAGAAAAGAAGGATATATTAAAAAAAACAAAAATTATTGTTATAAAGATTACTTTTTTATAAGCTTTAGGTGAGGGGTTTGGCATAAAAATCTCCTTTCAGTTAGAATTTTTTTATTATAATACAAAAAAGCATGAAATGGAAATAAAATTCTGTAAAAGTTTAATAAATTTAAAAAATGACAAAAAATTAATAAAAATATACACAAATGTATCAAATTTTTAACTTTTAGACTTTGAAAATAATGTAGAATAATTATAGACAAAAGAAAATGTTCTGGAGGGGAAATTAATGGGGAACAGAAAAAGAAAAAAAAGAGGTAATTACAAACTAGTTATAGCAATTGTAGCGTTAGTTGTAGTAGTTGTTGGAGGGACTAGCATCGCTTTGGCAAATCATAAAAAGAGTGAGCAGACAAAACAAACAGATACTAAAACAGACACTACTAGTACCAATGTGAAAAAAGAAGAAGTGAAAAAGCCGCCAGTAAAAGAGGAAGTTTCTAATAAATATGGATATCCTCAAAGTGGAAATAATATAATAGATAGCGCAAAAGCCTATGCAGTACCTGCAAATGATGTTTTTGACATGGTTGAAACAGCTAAAAAGGTGAATAATGAAAAAGAAGTATTTTTAACTTTTGATGATGGACCAAGTGAAAATACACCAAAGATTTTAAAAATCCTTAAAGAAAATGATGTACATGCAACATTCTTTGCAATGGGAAGTAATTTAGAATCAAAACAAAATCAGGAATATTTAAAAGAAGCTTATGAAAGTGGAAATGCTATAGGAAATCATACATACTCACATGATTTTCATAAATTATACCCTGGAAATAGTGTGAATGTGAATGTATTTATGAAGGAAATAACTAAAACAGATGAAATGATGAGAAACATCTTAGGAGATGGCTTTAATACAAGAGTTATAAGAATGCCAGGTGGATATATGTCAAGATCTTACTATCATGATCCAAACCTAAAAGCATTAAATACTGCATATAAAGATTGTAATATAGTTTCAATTGATTGGGATGCAGAAACAGGAGATGCAACAGGAAACAATATAGCTCCAAGCAAACTTATAAGTACAGCAATGAAAGAATCAACAAATGAAGAACATGTAATTTTATTAATGCACGATGCAGCAGCAAAAGGAACATCAGTAACTGCACTGCCAGACATAATAAAATACTACAAAGACCATGGATACTCATTCAAGGTTATAGAAAACTCACCACTTCCAAATACAACAAATAATACAGATAGTGGAACAAATAATTAACTAAAAAAGTTATCGTAGGAATATTTTTTCTTGCGATAACTTTTTTTATTTTATTAGCTAGCTAATGTAAGTAATAATCTATAAAAGGGAGGAGATAGAACATATTCTTCTAGATAAGTGAGAGTTTAAAATTAATTAGTTAGATTAAAGAAGTGAATTTAACTAGAGGTTAGAAAGAATTTTAACTTTAAAAATGAAAAAAACTCGCTCTAGGCGAGTTTTCTCATCAATTCTTAATTTGGAATTCTCAATTACTTAATGTTTGAATTCTTCCATGATTTTACGAATTCATCTAAAATATTATGAAGTACATTTCCAATTTTAGAGTATGCATTATCATCTAGGTTTGCAAGTGAAATTCTTATAGACCATTCAGGACCATGGAATCCACTTCCGCTTAAAAGTACTATAGATGATTCTTGTGCAAGTCTGTAAAGGATATGTGATGGCTTATGATACTTTTGAAGGTATGCTGAGAATTCAGCACCATAATATTTGTTTGCCCATTCTAAAAGGTCAAATTGAGTATAGTAAGCTGCATCATATTTATTTTGTGGTAATTCTAAATCTAAGCCTTCAAATAAAAGCTTTTGTCTGTAATGACAAATATCTATAGTTTTATTTTTATATCTGTTATTAGTGTCTAGTATTGCAAACATACAGAAGAATGCCATTTGAACTTGTTGTGGAGTTGAAAGACCTGCTGTATGGTTTAAGGCAACCTGTCTACTATCTGCAACTATTCTATCTATAAATGGAACAGTAGAAGGATCCTTGCACATATCTCCATATCTTTTATTTAAAGTTTTCTTATGTTCAAGTGGTAATTCTTTTATAAGTTTATCAAATATATTATTTTGATGAAGAGCTATTGTTCCAAGTCTCCAACCTGTAACTCCAAAGTATTTAGAGAAAGAATAAACTCCAACAGTATTATATGGTAAATCATTCATAAGAGAACGGAAGCCAGGCACAAATGTACCATAAACATCATCTGAGATGATTATAAGATTCTCATTATGTTCCTTTACAATAGAAACAATATATTCTCTACATCTATCACTTAAAGCAATTGATGGAGGATTACTTGGATTTACTATAAATAATGCTTTAATATTCTTATCTTTAAGCTTATCTAATTCTTCCTTTGGATATTGCCATGTATGAGTTCCACCAGAGCTTCCACTTGCACTAATAGGAACAACATTTAAGTTGTAATTAGGAAGAGTTGGAATTTCTAAGTATGGTGTAAAGATAGGTGTCATTATAGCGATTGTATCACCTTCATTTAAAATATGATTAACCTTTAGTGAATCAAAAAGGTAACACATAGCAGCAGTTGCACCTTCAACTGCATATATATTAAATTTATCATCTTCATTATTTCTATATTTCATTTCTTGAACTAAGTAATCATGAACTACACTTTCAATATGAGTAAGCATTCTATCTGGGAAAGGGTAGTTGTCTCCAATTATTGCATCAGCTAATTCAAAAACCCAATCATCAGGAGTAAACTTTTTAGTTTGAACACCATAATTAATCATATTTTTTAAAAGCTCTATACCAGGAGCTTCATTATTTTCATTACAAAATTCTAAGAATCTATCATAAATTCCTTCTTTGCTTGGCATACCTGCAAGGTCCCAGTTTTGCCATGTTCTTTGAGTTTCTAAAACTGCAAATTGTCCAAAGGTAAAAAAGGCTTGACGAGGAGTGGCACATGTCCAGTTTGGATTACCACGACCAGCATCTAAAAGTGTACGAGCACCTTTTTCTTCAGTAGCAAGACTTATAAGTTTATTTTTAAATTCAAAGGGACTGATTTTCCCATAAATTTTTTCAATTTCTTCACGTTGTATATTAATATCCATAAAATACCTCCAAGATTAAATTTGATTATAATATAAACAAATTTAAGATAAGACTAAGTTTTGTCTAAGTTAAAGTCTACAAAATATGTAAGTAGACAAAGATGATTATACTATATATTTCCTTATTAAAATAAAACAAAGCTTTATAATAGTGTTAATTTTTTTTGACTATTTTATTATGAAAAAATTAAAAAAGTTTAGATTAATCTAAACCAGAAAGAGAAGAAAAAAGATTTTATGCAAAATAAACCCAGTAAGAATTTTTCTTACTGGGTTTTTAGGAAACTATTTTGCATTTAAAATAGTTTGCATATCATCATTGTTATATTCAGAATTAGGGAATTTCTGTTGTAATTCCTTAGCATAAGTTTGAGCTTCAGGTATATTATGCTGAGCATAATAGTACTTAGCTAAAATATAAAGACATCCTGAATTATAAATATTAGCATTTGGGAAGTTCTTTAAGTAAAGCTTGTAGTACTCAACAGCCTTATCATGATCCCCAAGTGCAGAGTAAGATGCTCCAATAAAGTATGTTAAATGTGGTGCTAAGTAGTTATCACCAGCAAATTTTAAACCTTTTTGGAAGCTGTCTATTGCAGCTTGGTAATTTTTATTAGTGTAATCAGTCATACCTTGATCGTAGAATGATTGAACACCAGTATCTTGCATAAACTTTAATCCAGCAGTATATTCAACTTTTTCAGCAGCAGGAACATCACTTTCTGGTGCTTTAGATAAAAGTGTATAAACTTCATTAAAGTTATTACCACTTATAGCAGTTTGCATAGAAGTATTGAAACCAGTCCAATCTACTTTTGGTGCTTCTACCTTTTGAGATTCATTTTTGCTTGAAGAAGTAGAGGCATATATTGCGATACCACCTACAACAACAATAGCAGCTGCAACAACAATGGCAACAATCTTTTTGTTAAAGCTTGTATTCTTATTTATTTTTGATGAACTTGCAACTTCAATTTTTGAATGAGTGCTTCCTTCGGCTTCTTTAGCTTTAAGTTCAGCTGCCTTTTTAGCTTCAGCTGCTTCTTTAGCTTTAAGTTCAGCCGCTTTTTTAGCTTCAGCTGCTTCACGAGCTTTAGCCTCAGCAATTTTTTTAGCTTCTGCTTCTTCAAGAGCTTTAGCTTCAGCATCTTTTTTAGCTTCTGCTTCTTCAAGAGCTTTAGCTTCGGCATCTTTTTTAGCTTTTTCTTCTTCAAGAGCCTTAGCTTCAGCATCTTTTTTAGCTTTTTCTTCTTCAAGAGCCTTAGCTTCAGCATCTCTTTTAGCTTTTTCTTCTTCAAGAGCTTTAGCTTCAGCATCTCTTTTAGCTTTTTCTTCTTCAAGAGCCTTAGCATTAGCTTCTTCTTTAGCTAAAGTAGCCTCACGAGCTTTAATTTCAGCATCTTTTTTGGCTTTAGTAGCTTCCTCTTCAGCTTGTGCTTCTTCTTCAGCTTTTATTTTTTGAGCTTCAAGTTCAAAAAGTGAAGGTTCTTCTTCTCTTTCACGACTTTCGATTATAGAGGCTTTTATTTCTTCGCCTAAGTTTTCGTCTTTAACTTCATCATCTTTAGTTGATTCTTTATAAGCGTCAATTACAAGCCTTCTATATTCTTCATTCTCTGAATAAATACTTGTGTAGCTAAGTGCCATTTTACGAACATTGTTGTCTAAGCTTTCTAAATGTCTTTTAGCTAATGCATTGTTATTGTATTCAGAATTTATTTTCCAAGTGATTATAGCATCATCTATTCTTCCTAATTTATATAAAATTTCCCCCTCTAAAGTTAGTGCTTCTTCATTATTGTAATCTTTATCAAGTACCTTATTACAGATTTTTAAAGCATCATCATACTTTTCGTTTTCAAAAGCATCAAAAGCTTTTTGTAATTTTTTATTTGAAAATTCCATACGTCCTCCTTGTGTTAAAGACTTTTATGAAAATATTTTAAACCTTTTTTATTTAGAAATTATAAAGAAAAAATTTCTTAATAAAAAAGTAACAATTTTAAAACAGAATAGATAGAGATTAGAGAATATCCTTTTCTGTAAAAGTTAAAATTAATATATCATTTTCATAAACCAAAGCCTTTATTTATAAACCTTAGCCTCAATAATAACAGAAAAATATGAATAAATAAAGAACAGAGAAAAGAGAAGGTATAGGAAACAGGGAAAAATAATGGAAGAAGATAAAAGTATTTCCTTTAAATATTAAATACATATAAATAAAGTAGAAGTAATGAAAAAAATATGATATAATCTCTTTGTTATTCTTTAATATATGGAGGATTAATTATGAAACACATAAAAACTATAAACAAAACAAACATAAAAAACAGTTTAAAGAAGCCAGGATGTAAAGAGTGCGCAAACTCTTGTCAATCAGCTTGTAAAACTTCATGCACAGTTGCAAACTTAGAGTGTGAAGCTTAGTTTTTTTAGCAGTAACCTTTTAGGTTACTGCTTATTTTAAGAATAGTTTTTATAAAAAAGCTCTATATAAAAATTTTAAATATATATTTTATATTATAGGAGGATTTAGTCATGGGATTAATTCATAAATTTAAACAAGGCAAAGAATGTTTTGTTTTAGATGTTAATACTGGTGCAGTACACGTTGTAGACGAATTAGTTTACGATATTATTGAAGATAAAGGTTTAGAAAAGAAAGAGGTTGTACTTGAAAAATTAAGTGGAAAGTATGATGCAAATGAAATAAGCGAAGCTTATGATGAAGTAAAAGAACTTGTTAAAGAGGGAATACTTTATTCAATGGATATGTATGAAGACATAGCTCATAGTTCGATGGATGACAGAGATTATTTAAAAGCTGTTTGTTTAAACATTATCCACTCATGTAACTTAAGATGTAAATATTGTTTTGCAGATGAAGGTGAGTACAATGGACACAAAGGTGTTATGGACTTAGAAACTGCAAAGGTTGCTTTAGAGTACATAGTTAAAAGAAGTGGACCTAGAAGAAACATTGAAATAGATCTATTTGGTGGAGAGCCAACTATGATTTGGGATACAGTAACTTCTATTATAGAATATGCAAGATCTAAAGAAGCTGAATGGAAGAAAAACATCAGATTTACAATGACAACAAATGCTACTCTTTTAGATGAAGAAAAGATGGACTTTATTGATAAAGAAATGGGTAACATCATTCTTTCATTAGATGGTAGACCAGAGGTTAACGATAAAGTTAGAATTACTTTTGATGGTAAGGGTTCACATCACATGATTCTTCCAAACATAAAGAAAATGGTTGAAAAAAGAGATAAATCTAAGCATCACTGTGTAAGAGGAACATTTACAGCAGAAAACTTAGACTTCTTTGAAGATGCTATGTATATGGCTGATCAAGGGTTTAAAGAAATCTCAATTGAGCCAGTTGTACTTGAAAAAGGACACCCACTTGCATTAAAAGAAGAGCATTTAGAGAGAATCTTTGAAAACTATGATAAGTTATTTGATGAAATGGCAAGAAGAAAAAGAGAAGGTGATGAATTTAACTTCTATCACTTCAACATAGATTTACAAGGTGGACCTTGTGTTTATAAGAGAATTTCAGGATGTGGTGCAGGATTTGAATATGTTGCAATAACTCCTCAAGGGGAAGTTTACCCATGTCACCAATTCGTAGGACGTGAAGAATTTAAACTTGGAAGCATCTTTGATGATTCTTATGACAAAGAAATGGGTAAAGAGTTTAAAATGGCTCATATCTACAACAAACCAAAATGTAAAGAATGTTGGGCAAGATTCTACTGTAGTGGTGGATGTCAAGCAAACAACGTTGCATTTAATGGAGATATTAAAAACCCATATGATATAGGATGTCAAATGCAAAAGAAAAGAATTGAATGTGCAATTGCATTAAAGGCAGTTGAATAAAAATTTTGATATAGTATATAATTTAGGTGAAGCGAATATATTTTGCTTCACCTATTTTTTTAAGGAGAAAAGAAAATGAAGGAATATATTTTTTCAAATGGTTTAAAATTAGTATATAAAAAAAGAGAAACAAATCTTACATCAATATGTATTTCAATAAATGCAGGAGCTGACATGGAGGATAATCTTTACGGCTTGGCTCATGCAACAGAACATATGGTTTATAAGGCTACAAAAAATAGAAATGAAATAAAGATAAATGAGGATTTAACTAAAGTTTTTGGATTTAATAATGCAATGACAAATTATCCTTATGTAATATATTATGGAACTCTTTTAGAAGAAGATTTTTCTAAAGGAATTGAGATTTTAGGTGATATAATAATAAATCCAATCTTCCCAGAGAAGGGATTTATTGAAGAAATAAATGTAATAAAGGAAGAGCTTAAAGAGTGGGATGAAGATTTAGAACAGTTTGTAGAAGACAAACAATTCTTTAACACTTTTGAGGATAGAAGGATAAAATATCCTATAATAGGAAGAATGGAGGATTTAGAAAAAATAACTCTAAAAGATATAAAAAACTTTTATAAAAGCTACTACCTTCCTGGAAATGCAACAATTTCAGTAGTTAGTAATATTGAGCTTGATGAAGCAAAGTTTGCTATATGGAAGGTATTTAAAGAATGGGAAGCTTCTAAAAATGTAACTATAAAAAAACCTGAATATGGAGAATTTAAAAGTGGTCTTTATAGAGATTATAGAGAAGGAATAAATGGAGCTAAGATTCAAATAATATTTAAGATTGACCATTTAACAGAAGATGAAATGAAGGGGCTTAGAGTATTTAATGAATTCTTTAGTAATGGAATAAATTCAGTTCTTTATACAAAGCTTAGAACTGAAAAAGGAATAATTTATGATGTTATCCCTAAAATAGCCCATGAAAAATCAATAAAGCTTTATAAAATTATACTTGGAACAGGAACTGAAAATGTAAATTTAGCAGTAGAAACTATAAATGAAGCTATACGTGAAATACATAGCTTACTAGATTCTTTAGATAAAGAAAAAATAAGTGAATTAATAAAAAGTATGAGTTTAAAAAAGTTATTTAGAGAAGAGCAGGGGATAGTTCTTGCAAAAGAAATTTCAACGTATGATACAATGCATGAAAGCTATAAAACTTATTTAAATGAAAATATAGATTTAGATTTTATAGATAAGGAATACTTAAAAGAATTAGCAATTAAAATATTTGAAAATAAGAGTATACAAATAATAGAGAAAAAATAATAGGAGATGATTAAATTGGAAGGAAGAATACCAATTTTAGAAGAAATTATAAAATATAATATGGAAGAAAATTTACTTCTTTCTATGCCAGGAAATAAAAGTGGATTAGCTTTTTCAAAGGATTATATAGGAAGAGAATTTAAAGAAAAGATGGGTGTCTTAGATATAACAGAGGTAGAACCATTAGACAATCTTCATCATCCTGAAGGAATAATAAAGGAAAGCTTAGAGCTTTTACGTGAATATTATGAATGTAGTAAGGCTTATTTTATCCTAAATGGAAGCACAGGAGGCAATCTAGTAGCTGTATTTTCAGCCTTTGAAGAAGGTGATGAAGTTTTAATTGAAAGAAACTGTCATAGGTCAATTTATAATGCTCTTATTTTAAGAAAATTAAAGGTTAATTATATAAAAGGAAGAGTAGATAAAGAAAATGATGTTCTTTTACCTGTTACTGAAAAAGATATAAGAGATGCTTTAGATAAAAATAAAAATATAAAGGGAGTAATTTTAACTTACCCAAATTACTTTGGAATTACATCAGATATAGAAAAGATTTTATTAGAGCTTAAGGAAAAAGGAGTAAAAACTATAATAGATTCAGCCCATGGAGCACATTTTAAATGCTCAAAGGAATTTCCTAAAAGCTTAACTAGCATAGGAGATTATGTTATTTTAAGTGCACATAAAACAATTCCATCTTTAACACAAGGAGGCTATTTAATAGTTAATGATAAAAATGATAAAGTAGACTTTTACTTTAGTGCATTAACAAGTACGTCACCATCATATCTTCTTTTAGCATCTCTTGATTATGGAAGACATTATATGCAAGTTTATGGAGAAGAAGATTACAAGGAATTAATAGAAAGATGTAGAAGGTATAAAGAAAAAATAGAAAAGATAGATGGAATAAAAATTTATTCTGAAAAAAATTTAAAAGAAGGCTATGAAATAGATGAAACAAGATATGGAGTTTGCTTAGATAAAGGATATTCAGGAGAAAAGCTTTTAAAGTATTTAAGAAAAGAAAAAATTCAATGTGAAATGAGCTTTACTCATGGTGTAGTATTAATATTCTCAACCTTTAATACTGATGAAGATTTTGAAAAATTGTATGAGGCTTTAAAGAAATTAAATTTAGAGGATTTAAAAGATGAAGGTTATTTAGAAGGAAGATTTTTTTCTGAAATTCCAGAAAAGGTATATGAACCTTTTGAGGTTCTAGAAAAAAATTATGTAGAAGAAGAAATAAATGATAATATAATTTCAAAAATTTCAAAGGAGCATATAGTACCATATCCACCAGGAATTCCAATTCTTTGCCCTGGGGAAAAAATCACAAAAGAAATAGTAGTTATAATAAAGGATTATTTGAAAAAGGGAATGGATGTTTTAGGAATAAATGAAGGTAAAATAAAAATAATAGAGGAATAAAGGAAACATAATTAAAAATTATTCATATATTATATTGAACTTTAAATAAATACGGATGAAAAAAAAGGAGATATGATATATGAATAAAAAACAAAATTGTAATGAAAAAGACTGTTCTAAAATGGAGCATTATGCAGTAGACTTAGTAGCATACACTATGAAAATGCAATGTGCAATAACTAAAAAATTAGAAGAGGCAAGAGCTTATGACTGCAAAGCAGAAGAAATAATGAAAAAAGCAAGAGTATTAGAAAATCAATCTGACGCTTTAATGAAAGAAGCAGAAGAAATGAGTAAACAATTAGAAATTCAACTTAAAAAAGCAAATCTTTTAATGCTTAAAACTATAGAATGTTATAAAGAAGGCTACGAAGAAGAAAAAGAAGAATGTTGTCACAATGAAGGACATCATCACCATCATCATGAAAATAATTGTGGATGCTATGAAGAAGAAAACAATTATGGATGCAATAATGGAGGATATACTGGATGCCAAAGTGGATATTGCTCATCAAATAATTGCGGATGCAACGGAAATTCACATATAAATGACTGTTATAGACAAGGATATGGAAATAACGGATTTAGATATGAACAAGGACATAGCATGAATTGTGGTATGAATCCTAGAGAAATGGAAAGAGAAGACGAAAATAGATGCTGGTATAATTAAAAGATTAAAGTTACTTAGATTTTTCTAAGTAACTTTTTTACTTTTAGAATAATAAAGAAGTGGTTTGAAAATAATAAAAAAGAACTAACAAGAAGATTTAATCTTTTAATAAAGGAGTTTTGATAAATGGAAGAAAAAATGTTTTGTTTTCAATGTGAGCAAAGAATGAATGAGAAGGCATGTACGGTGTCAGGAGTGTGTGGTAAAACACCAGAAATTGCAGCCCTTCAAGATTTAATTGTTTATCAGTTAAAGGGAATAGCATCTTATGGGAATTTAATATTAAAAAAAGGTGCAGAGGTTGGAGAATATATTATAAAAGAAATAGAAGATAGTCTTTTTATGACATTAACAAATGTAAACTTTAATTTTGATGACCACATTTATAGATTAAAGAGATTACAAGAAATAAAAGAAATGCTAAGAAATGAAGGAGTAGAATCTAATAAAGAAGAGTGCTTATATACTTTAAGCAGAACAAATGATGAAATAATAAGAGATGCTAAAGAAAAGGCTTGCATCTTATGTGATGGAGAAGAAAATGCAGATATTCGTTCATTAAAAGAAACTATAAAATATGGTCTTAAGGGTATTGCAGCTTATGGACATCAAGCAAGAGCCTTAGGATATAAAAGTGAAATGGTTGATAAATTTTACATAGAAGCATTAGATTATATAAGTGATAGAAATATAAGTCAAGGAGAACTTGTAGAACTTTTACTTAAAACAGGTGAAATGAGTGTGGAAGTTATGAGACTTCTAGATGAATGTAACACAAATATATATAGTCATCCTGAGGTTACAGAAGTAAGTAGAAGCATAAAAAAAGGTCCATTTATAATAGTATCAGGACATGATTTAAAAGATTTAGAAGAGCTTTTAAAACAAACTGAAGGAAAAGGGATAAACATATATACTCATGGTGAAATGCTTCCTGCAAACAGTTACCCAGAGCTTAAAAAATATAAACACTTAGTAGGAAACTTTGGGACTGCATGGCAAAACCAAAGAAAAGAGTTTGATGGAATTCCAGGCTGTATATTAATGACAACAAACTGCATAATGAAGCCACTAGAGTCATATAAAGATAGAATATTTACAACAAGTGTTGTAGGGCATGAAGATTTAATAAACATAAAAGATAATATGAGTGGAATGAAAGACTTTACTCCAATTATAAATAAAGCACTAGAACTTGGAGGATTTACAGAAGAAAAAGAAGAAAAGAAAATAATCATAGGCTTTGGACGTGATGCAACACTTAAAAATGCAGGCAAAATAGTAGAAATGGTTAAAGAAGGAAAGATAAAACACTTCTTCTTAGTTGGTGGATGTGATGGAACAAAAGAAAAAAGAAGCTACTACACAGAATTTGCAAAAAGAGTGCCAAAGGATTGCATTATATTAACTCTAGCCTGTGGTAAATATAGATTAAATAGTTTAGACCTTGGAGACATAGATGGAATCCCAAGACTTTTAGATGTAGGGCAATGTAATGATGCATATTCAGCAGTAAGAATTGCCATGGCACTTGCAGAAGCCTTCAATACAGATATAAATAGCCTTCCACTTTCAATAGTACTTTCATGGTATGAGCAAAAGGCTGTAGCAGACCTTTTAGCTTTAATTTATCTAGGAGTTAAGAATATGAAGCTAGGACCAAGCTTACCATCCTTCATATCAGAAAATGTACTTAAAATATTAGTAGAAAACTATAACTTAGGAGGGACAACAACTCCAGAAAAAGACCTTCAGGAATTAATGAGAAAAAATTAATAATGAAGAATTTAAAATTTAGAATTTAGGAAAAACTTAGGTGAATTTGAGATTTAAAAGATGAATTAGCATGGCTAGTTTGTCTTTTATTTTAGGTTGGAGTAAAAAATCTTTTAAGGTAAGATTATCTTTTGATTAGGTTAAAATTTGAGCTAGAGTGTACCATTTAACTAAGCATGGGAATAAGATAGTAAGTGATAAAATAGAGATTATTAGAGGAGGATATGTATGGGAACTATTAATGTAAATGTGGGAGTTCCGAACAGTTATATAGTTTTGTATGACCATACTTTAAATACAAGTACTCAAGCTTTAACCAATGGAGCTGGGAGTTATTCATTCACAAGTATACCGATAGGAAGTTATAGTATATATAATACTGCAATAGATACAACAGGACAAAATCCACCAACAACTTGTGGATTTCCACCAGGAGGATATACAGGAACAACCTATCCAAGAAGAATAGATACAACTATTGTAACGGCAACTACCACAAGAACAATAACCTTTGATTTTGATAAACCAGTTCCATGGAGTGCAGCTTATGGAGGGAATCCACCACCTTATGGTTTAACAACAGGAGGTGGAGTAAACCTTGCAACAGGTGCAACAGTTGCTATTCCTGCAATAGTAAATAATGGAATGGGGTATTCTATTAAAGATGATATGATATATGGGCAGTGTGCTCAGAAAAGAACAGATGGAACAGGAGCAGATATTACACTTCATCCAGTAGTGAATCTAGTAAATGGAAGTAATTTAAATGTAGGAGATTGTGATTTTAGAGGTCTTCTTATTTTTCCAGAGGCATTAGGTGCAGTAAACACTATGTGTGCCATATGTATAGACCCATTAAACCTTTTATATTTAAGACCTGTGGATATTTTTGCACCAGATGTAGAGCTTACAGTATCCCCATATGGAACAGTATTTTCACCATCACTTTCATCTACTGCAGATCAAGCATTTGTACCAAGTATAAATTCAATAATCTGGGTTGCATCAGGGGAAGTCAAAAGGTTTAGTTTAGATACAATAGCAGCAACTACAATGACAATAACAGGAGTACCATTAACTAATTCAGGTGGAGTTTGTTTTTCAGATATGAAAAACTTTTATTGTCCTACAGGTTCAAAAATTTATAAACTAAAATTGACAGATACAATAGCAGAAGGAAGCTATCTTGCAAATTCAACACTTGGAACTGTTGGGGATGCATCAAGGGCTGCCAACATGCCAGTATTTGCAGTTAATCCAATAATTACAAAAAAAGTTGATAAGGCATTTGCATCACCAGGAGATACATTGATATATACAACAACAATAGTAAATACTGGTTTAACAGATGGAATAATAGATACATTTATAGACACAATTCCAACTGGAACTCAGTTTATAACTGATACTATAAATTTAGATGGAGTGTTACAGACTGGAAAAACACCATTAAATCTAGATTTAGGAAGCCTTTTAATAGGAGTTATAAGAACAGTAACATTCAATGTACTTGTTACAAGTACAATTGCAAATAGTGAATTAACAAACGTTGCATCTTTAGAAACTACCTATTATGATGGTGCAACAGAGCAAAACTATACATTTGACTACATTTCAAACAATGCAGTAACAACAGTAGTTGCACCTTTTATAGATATAAATAAAACTCGTGATAGAACTTATGGGAAAATTGGAGACATTATAACTTATACAATAGTTGCTACAAATTCATCAACTCTTACAGCAACAAAAAGTATAATGTTAGATACTACGCCTGTAGGAAGTACTTTTGTTTCAAACTCATTAATAGTAAATGGAGTGACAATTACAGGAGGAAATTTAAATCCACCAACAGGATATTCCCTAGGAACAATTACAGGTGGGAAGGTAAATACAGTAACATTTAAAGTACAAGTTGTTTCAGTCCCAAGCAATAACACAATAGAAAATATGGCAAAATTAACTTACGTATATAATGTAACAGGGACAACAACAGTTCCATTAACCTCATATAGTAATACAGTAACAACAGACATCAAAGAAGCGAATTTTACAAATATAAAAAAAATGGTAGACAAGCTATATACAATACCAGGAGACACGCTAACTTATACAATAGTAGTGCCGAACACAGGAAATGTAAGTGGAACAAATGTTATATTAAAAGATACAATTCCAAATGGAACAACCTTTGTAACAAATAGTATGCAAATAAATGGAGCATCATCAACTGAAGTTCCACCAAATATAAACCTAGGAACAATTCTAGCAGGAGAGGTAAAAACTATTATATATCAAGTTTTAGTAAATTAAAGAAGAGGTTTACTTAGGAAAGTTTTAGGGAAATGAAATAGCTACATTAAAAACAAAGATTAGTAGTAAACCTAAGAGAAAAGGGCATCTGAAAATGCCCTTTTGTTGTATACTTATTTTTTTATACCCACACTTGAGTAAGAGCCTTGAATTTTTATACTTGACTTATTTGTTAGAAATTTCATGTTTGTAAAATATGGTATATAATTAAATTATAAAATAATAGTTAGAGAATAGGAGAAGGTGTATGTTTACTAAAAATGAAATATTAGATATTGCAAAGAAGCAATTGGCTTTGGATTATGGGTGTAAGGTTAGTGATTTAGAGAAAGCTAAAAATACTGTAGTTTTGAAAAATTTAAAAGAAGGAAGAAGAATGAATTGTGGGGATAATTACTTACTTAAAATTCTTTGCTTTGGTGAGAGAGCTGTAGTTTCTACAAGTAAAGAACTTATGCCTTTCTTTGAAGAAAAGTTAAAGGATTATGATGCTAATTGGTTGTTCCACTTTCCTATACTTAGAAACATAGATAAAAAGCTTGGAGAATTTGGACATGAAATAGCTGATATTCATCATTATTATCTGCCACTTAAAGAAATAGAAGAGGTAAAAGAGATAACAAAAGTTAGATGGTATGAAAGAGAAGAGATTATGAAATTTAAAGGTGATGATAGATTTAATGAAGCTTTTGCCTTTAATGAAGATTATCCAGACGTTCTAGCAGTTGGAGCATTAGAGGGTGAAGAAATAATTGGAATGGCAGGAGCAAGCCGTGATTCAGAAGAAATGTGGCAAATTGGAATTGATGTAATGAAAGAGCATAGAGGAAAAGGAATAGGAACAAATTTAGTTTCTTTATTAAAAAATGAAATTATAAAGCGTGGAAAAATTCCTTTTTACAGTACAATTGAATCAAACATATACTCTCAAACAATAGCTATTAAAACAGGATTCATACCAGTTTTTGCAGAGCTATATTCTAGAAAAAAGTAATTTAGTATTAAAAGAAATAGAAACTCTAAATTAAATGTAGCTAATTGCAATAATACTTTATATTAGAATAATTGATAGTTAATGAATATTTTAATATAATTAAGATAATAGATATTAATAGGTAAGGAGATGAGTGAATTATGAATAAAAATAGTGATATATCAATTAAAGGAGAAAACTTTATTGTGAAAGGATTAAACCCTTTATTAATAGATATTGAAGAATATATTAAATTGATGGAATATATGAAACTAGACTCGTCAGCATTAATAGATTATTATACTATTTTAAAATCAAATGTAAGTGCAGAAGAAAAGTTAATAATAGCTAAGAAAGCACAGTTTTTTATGGGAGGCTTTTTAAATGAATCTAAAAATATTAGAGAATAATATAAATAAAAAATTTAAAATAAATTGCATAATTGAAAAAGCTTTAGATGAATTTGACGAAGAAGTTATAACTATATATTTAGAAGAGTATGAAATATCCTATATGTCGGCGATTAAAGAGTATTTTAAATCAGTTATGTATGATGGAAACATTACTTTTGTATATAGAGGTGTAGAGAGTGAATAGTTATGAAAAATTTATGTTACAAGATGCTAAAGCATATATAAAACTATACACAACACATGAGGCGGAAGGGGAGATAAGTAGGATTACCGCACAGTTAGGATATGAAATGATAGAAAAGTTTTTGAAAAATGAGGTTTGTAATTTTTATGAGGTTGATATTAAAACAAAAACTTCATTCAATCATTTAGGAATGCTTAAAGCTATGGGGCTTAATTCGTTATTAAAAAGTCATGACATAGTTAAATTATTTAAGCTGATAAATAAAAACTTAAATGAAGATTATGCAAAATACTTTAATTTTATAATACCAGCAATAAAGGATATTTATAATACAAATAGGTATCCAAGTAACATAGATATAATAGAACTACAAGAACATCATTATTTAGCAATGTTAACTATAGCAACTAAAATTATCAACAAGGCAAAAACAATTGAAAGCTAAGAAATTGTATGAAAAAGTTACTATCTATAATAGTGAATTCTTTTCTAGCAAATGTGCAAATTTTAAATTATTAGAGAAGGTAAGTTTAGAGTACAAGAGTAAAGAATAAAGTAAAACGTAAAAGAATGATGAGAAATGAGAATTACATCTTTCTTATCATTCTTAATTTTTTATTTTAAATTATTAATTATAAAAAGTCAGATACAAGATTAAGTTTCCATTCTTTTGAAAGTTCTAAAGCTGTATCTAAAGCTTTATCAGATAGTTCAGATGGGTCATGTGCATCTGCTGATATTAGAACTTTTATATTTCTTTTAGAGGCAAGCTCCCAAAATCTATGGTCAGGATAAGCATATCTTTCTCCATCTAAAAAGGTGAATTTACCTTTTCTAATTCCGTTTGCATTTAATTCTAAAATAGTATCATTTGAAGCTGCGGCATCTAAAATTATTTCTCTAGCTAAAACTCCATTAGAATCTAAAGAAAATTTGTTTAAAAATATTAAATCAGGATGAGCTAAAAAGGCAAAGTAGCCTGTTTCTAAAGCTTCTTTTATTGAAAGTGCATAGGCTATATAGTCTTCTGTATTATCTAATTCAAAGTTGTTTATAAATCTTTCAGTGTGAGGTGTTACATGTTGTCCTAGTACAAGATAATCAAACTTTTTTAAAAGTTCTTCATAGTAGAAATTCATTTCACTATTATATTCAATTTCAAGTCCTATACGAATCTCAATTTTATCTTTATACTTTTCCTTTAATTTAAAGATTGAATCGTAATATTCATCTAATTCTTCAAATTGCATTCTATATAAAAATCTATTATCAGGATAAGGTGCATGGTCACTAAACCCTAAAGTTGTATATCCAGACTTTATAGCCTCTAATATGTATTCTTCATCAGAACCAGTTGCATGAAGGCATCTAGTTGTATGAGTATGGAAATTTGTTTTTAAAATCATAAAAACACGTCCTTTCAGATATTACTTTAATTATATATTATCAAAAAAGTTTGAATATTTATACAAAAGGATATGAAAAGTATTGAATTTATTTTATTATAAGAATATAATTTAGAATTAAAAAAGGAGTGTTAGATATGGAAGAGATTTTAGAAATTTTAGAGAAGAACAGTAGATATACTGATGAAGAGATAGCCATTATGGCAGGAAAAACAGTTGAAGAGGTTAGAGCTGCTATACAGGATTATGAAGAAAAAAATATTATTGCAGGATATACAACTCTTATAAATTGGGAAAATACAGGAAAGGAAACTGTTACAGCATTAATTGAAGTTAAGATTATGCCTCAAAGAGGGCAAGGTTTTGACAAGGTTGCCGAAAGAATTTATAAATTCTCTCAAGTTAAGGCTTGTTATTTAATGTCTTCAGGAGGTTTTGATTTAACTGTTATAGTTGAAGGAAAAACTATGAAGGAGGTTGCTATGTTTGTATCTGAAAAGTTATCTGTTCAAGAATATGTACAAGGAACAGCAACTCACTTTGTTCTTAAAAAGTATAAAGACCATGGAAGAATTTTCAAAGATAAACAATCTAAAGAAAGAGAGGCTATATTTATATGATTTTAGAAGATATGATAGTTGATAGAGTTCGTGAAATGCCACCATCTGGTATTAGAAAATATTTTGATATGGTAAATGAAATGGAGAATGTAATTTCTCTTGGAGTTGGAGAGCCTGACTTTGTTACACCTTGGAATGTTACAGAGGCTGGAATTTATTCTTTAGAAAAGGGACATACTCATTATTCTTCTAATGCAGGATTTATAGAGCTTAGAGAAGAGATAAGTAATTATTTAGATAGAAAGTTCAATACTTACTATAACCCAAGAGAAGAGATTTTAGTAACTGTTGGTGGAAGTGAAGGGATTGATTTAGCTCTTAGAGCCTTAGTTAAAGAAGGGGATGAAGTTATAATCCCTGAGCCAAGCTTTGTTGCTTATAGAGGATGTACTGCTTTTACAGGAGCAAAGGCTAAGATTATAAATTTAAAAGAAGAAGACGATTTTAAGTTAAAGCCTTGGCAGCTTGAAGAAGCTATAAATGAAAAAACAAAGGTAGTAATACTTCCTTTTCCAAATAACCCAACAGGGGCAATAATGACAAGGGAAGAGCTTTCAGAAATTGTAGAAGTTTTAAAAGATAAAAATGTAATAATTTTATCTGATGAAATATATGCAGAGCTTTCATATGATAAAAAGCATGTATCAATAGCAGAATTTGAAGAAGTAAGAGATAAAACAATAGTTATAAATGGATTCTCAAAATCTTATGCAATGACAGGGTGGAGACTTGGATATGCTTGTGGTCATAGTGTTATTATAGATGCAATGAAAAAAATCCATCAATATGGAATAATGTGTTCACCAACAACAGCACAATATGCAGCAATAGAAGCACTTAAAAATGGTGATGATAGTGTTCAAAAAATGGCACATGAATACAACAGAAGAAGAAGAATTCTTGTAAATGGATTTAGAGAAATGGGGCTTAGTTGTTTTGAGCCACTTGGGGCACTTTATGTATTCCCATGTATAAAATCCACAGGTCTTACAGCAGATGAATTCTGTGAAAGACTTCTAATGGAAGAAAGAGTTCTTGCAGTGCCAGGAAATGCTTTTGGAGACTGTGGAGAAGGATATATAAGAGCTTGTTATGCAGCTTCAACTGAAGA
>NZ_JBOFRG010000053.1:0-2532 GCF_051650885.1 Clostridium sp. | reverse complement strand
TCTTTATCTCAAAACTTTTGAGATACGGTATTTTTCTTCCACCCTTAGCTTGTGGTTTTACTCTCCCTCAAGGAGATAGTCGTTGAAGGTTATCCATATCTTTTTAAAGACTTAGGACATTCCCTGCTAAACACCCATTGTAAAAACCCTTAGTGCCTAACGTATCTTATATGTCACAATTATCCATTTACAAGACCTAATTAGATTTTATTTCAACTTAGGCTATCCTTATTGTTTTTTCTGCTTTCGCACCATTACGCTTACTATTTCTAGTTTCGCTTTGGTCATAAGGCTTTAGGGGTTAAAAGCAATTAACTCCGAGTCTGCACCTATCGCTAGATACAGAGGGCTTTCTGTTTTTAAATCTATACTTCTATACATATTTGTATAGTTTTATTTAAATTTGTTGTAACAGTTTAGTTACCCAAATAGCAGAAACTAATTGTCCTACAACAGTTGCAAGAGCTGCTCCTTTAACACCTAAGTTTAATCCAAATATAAAAATTGGGTCTAAAACTATATTTATAACAGCTCCAATCATAACAGTAGACATTGCAATTTTAGCAAAACCTTGAGTTGTAATAAAAGTATTCATTCCAAGTGCTAATTGAACAAAAATAGTTCCAAGCAAGTAAATACTTAAATAATCTACTGCATAAGTAATAGTTTCAGGTGTTGCTCCAAATGCCATTAAAATAGGCTCTTTAAAAACTAAAAATCCTACAGTTAAAATGATTCCGATAAAAATAAGACTTGTAAAACTATTACTCATAATCTTTTCAGCCCCATCATTATCTTTTTCTCCCATCTTAATAGCTGCAAGAGGTGCTGCACCCATCCCAATCAACGCACTAAAAGCCGAAACAATCATAAGTATAGGAAAAGCCACCCCAACACCTGCAATGGCCATTTCTCCACCTGGCATCCTTCCAATAAACATTCTATCAACAATATTATAAAGAACATTAACAAGCTGTGCTATAATAGCAGGAAAAGCCAAACTAAATAAAAGCTTTCCTATGCTTCCTGTCCCTAAATCAGTCTTCTTACTCTCCATTCTCTCATCCCCTTACTTCATCTTTAATTCATATTATACACTTTTAGTTAATATTTTTCAAAGAAAAGACATTTTTAAAATTAAGAATTAAAAAAATCCAATCTGTGTTTTCTCATAGTTTCTTTTATAATCTTTAATAATATCTTCCATTTTATATAAAATATTATATTTTTCACATTCTTCTTTAAATATTTTCATTAATTTTTCATGATTAGGTGAAGGACATATGTAGCTTTCTCCATAAATTTTTTCATATTTTTTTACTAAATCTATACCATAAATTTCTTTTAGTTTTTCATAATAATAAACTCTCTGATTATTTCTAAGTGTTACTCCAATTCCATGAGTGTAAATAAATTTTGCTCCACTTTCATATGCTTTTCTTACTACACCTTTTATATTTTCTTCAGTATCATTTATAAATGGCAGAATAGGCATAAATAGTATTCCTACATAAATTCCATTATCACTTAATTCTTTAATTGCTTTAAACCTTTCACTTGATGGATTTACATTAGGCTCTATTATTTTAGATATTTCATCATTAATAGATGTTATAGTTATTTTTATTAATACTTCAGAATGCTCTTTAATATTTTTTAATATATCAATATCTCTAGTGATCAATGCACTTTTAGTTGCAATAGCTATTCCAAATTTATATTTGTCTATAAGCTTTAAAGCTTCCCTTGTTAATCTATACTTCTTTTCAAATGAATTATACGGGTCACTCATTGCACCTGTTCCAATAATGCCCTTTTTTCTTTTTTTCCTTAAATCAGCCTCTATAATCTTAGTAGAATTTTCCTTTGCTCGAACTGTATCAAAGTGAATTATATTATAACAATTACTTCTTGAGTCACAATAAATACAGCCATGATTGCACCCCTTATAAATATTCATTGTATAGTTAAAATCAAACCATGAGTTATTGTCTGTAAACCCAGAAACTAAGGTCTTTGCCTCTATAAAATCCATAAATAATATCTCCTTTTTAATTTAGAATTAAAAATGTGAAATTAAGAATTAAGGAAAAAAACTCGCTTAGGCGAGTTTTGAAAATTAAAAAGATAAGTTAGCATAACTAATTTACCTTTTTAATATATACTATTAACTTTTCCCTCTTAATTCTTAATTAATTCAAACTCTTACTTCTTCCCTATTCACTCTTAACTAAAAACCTTCCTACGATAAAATTTATCGCCAGATAAATTTTGAGTCCTCCAAAAGAATCACTTGTGATTCCCCTAATTCTACATTCTTAATTCTTAATTCTTAATTCTCAATTCGTAACTTCTCCACAAATCTTCCAATTCTCTTAACGCCCTCAACCAAGTCTTCAGTTGAAGCTGCATAACAAGCTCTTATATATCCTTCTCCACAGTCTCCAAAAGCATTTCCTGGCACTGCAAGAACTCTTTCTTCCATTAGAAGTCTTTCACAGAATTCATCTGCTGTAAGACCTGTGGATTTTA
>NZ_JBOFRG010000052.1:0-3278 GCF_051650885.1 Clostridium sp. | reverse complement strand
GATATGAAAAATATCCAAAAACAAAATAAAGAAATTCGTAATTTATATAAAAAACTTACTGATATAAGAACTAACCATTTACACCAAAGTACGAACGCTATAGCGAAAACCAAGCCTAGCAAAATTGTAATGGAAACTCTTAATATCAAAAATATGATGAAGAATAAACACTTAGCGAAAGCTGTTAGAGAGCAATGCTTATATGAATTTAAAAGACAAATTCAATATAAGTGCCAAAAATATGGAATAGAATTCGTAGAAGCAGATAAATGGTATCCTTCATCAAAAAAATGTTCTTGTTGTGGAAATATCAAAAAAGACTTAAGACTCAAAGATAGAATATATAAATGCTCTTGTGGTCTTAAAATTGATAGAGATTTTAATGCAAGTATTAACTTAGCAAATTATTCAATTCAGAATATCTAAACTAAAAATAGATTCTGAATATGTACCTAACGATACTGGGGAATTTAAGCCTTTGGACTGTCATACCAAATGAAAGTAGTATGTGATTTATCACGTGCAAAATCAGATAGAGTGAAGAAGGAAGATACAAAACGAAAGTCTTAGGATATAAGTTGTATCACAGTATAATGTCTACATTTAAATAGAAATGTATATATTTTTCGTATCGGAATAAGCATAGTATTTTTAAGCTTTGAAAAAGTAGAAATTTCAATAATAAGCTTTTTAATTATAAATTACTTTAATGCATTGCTATATCCAATACAATCAATGTCATTAAACAAACTTATTTCATCAGAAGAAAGGGCAACTATAATTTCAATAGACAGTATGATATTTTCAATATTTATGTTTATAGGATTTCCTATTTGTGGAATACTTGGAGAGTGGATATCTCTTAGCATAGTGTTTTTTATTTTAGGAATAATTCAAATAATAAGTATAAGATTTTTAAAGATTGACTAAATAAAATAAGCTTAGCTTGGTGTATCCTGCTAAGCTTATTTTTAGTAAAAAATATAATTTTGAATATTTCTTAGGAAAGGTTATAGAAGTATAATTAATATATTAGAGAAAAATGTAAATCACATAATTAAAAAAACATAATTTTATGAGAACAATATACATACATAAAAGGTCTAATAGGTGTAAGGAATAAAGGATAAGAGGATTTAGGGGGATAAAAATGAGTGGAGCAATATTAATTGATATTTTTTGCAGAAAGGAAAAATCAATTGAAGAAAAAGCAGTAGGAGGGGATAGAGAAGCTTTTGTATATTTAATTAATGAGAATAGATTAAATCTTTATCGAGTTTCTAAAGGGTTTTTAAAAGAGGAAATGGATATAGAAGATGCGATAAGTGAAACAATAGTAAAGGCATATAAAGGCATAAAAACTCTTAAAAATCCTGAGTATTTTAAAACTTGGATTATAAGGATTTTGATAAATGAGTGTAAAAGGATAATTAAGAAAAACAAAAAAATTATAAGAATACAAGAAAGAGAAGAGGGAGTAGAAGACAGCTACGAAAATATAGATTTAATAAAAGCAATTGACTCTTTAGAAGATGACTTAAGAGAAGTTATTATTTTAACTTATTATAAAGAAATGACAAGTGAAGAAATAGGAAGATGTTTAAGTTTAAATCATAATACTGTTAGAACAAGGGTATATAGGGCAAAAAAGAAATTATATGAGATGTTAAAGGTGGGGGAGTAAAATTATGGATTTTAAAGAATTTGATAAAAAGATGAAGAAAGCTATTAAAGATGAAGTAGATGAAATTCCAGATGGAGTAAATAAGAAAATAGATAGAACGTTGCAAGAACTAGGGAAAAAGAAAGATAGAAATTATATAAAAAGAGGAATAATTGTAGCAAGCACAGTTTTACTATTAGGAGCAGCTAGTGTAACAACAACAGCAGTAGCAAATGGGATTGGAATTAAGGATTTGGTATATAAAATATTTGGATATGATGAAGTGTATACAAAGTATGAAAAAGAAATAAATAAAGAAATGGAATATGATGGAGTAAGAGGAACAGTAATTAGTGCCATACATGATGGATATAAAATGTATATAACTTTTAAATTAGAAAGTGATACATTAAGTGCAAGTGAAATAAAGCAAAAGACAGCACCAAGTATAAAAGTTATAGGAAATGAGTATGAGGAATATGAAGCAGAACTTAGATGGAAGGAAGAAGATGGAAAAAAGGTAGTTGGAATATTTGAAGTTGGACTAAGTAATGTAAGAGATGGTAAAAATTCAATGATGGGGCATATGGAAGATATTGAAGTAGAATTTTCTTTAAGTCAATATGTAAAAGAAGAGCACAAAGATGATTTAAAATTTAAAATAAAAGCATCAGCAAAAGATATTAAAGATGAGATAAAGAGATATAAAATAAATAAGAAAATAAATGATATTCAAATAAAAGAAGTTATAGTAACTCCTTTTGATATATATGTAAAGGGAGAGAATAAAGTGGGGAAATCAGGTAGTGATGATAGCTTAGAAAAAGAAAAAAGCTATACATATAAATTAAAAGATAATAGTGGGGTAATTATAGAGAGCACAGGTGATGATATAGGGTGTCTAGATAGGAAAGAATTCACTATAGAGTTTAAAAATACAAGTAAAGATATAAGCAAATTAGAACTTTTGATAGAAAACAAGGGAAAAGAAATAAAGAGAGAGATATTAGTAGGTAAGAAAAACTGATTCTACTTGGGTTAGTTTATAGGAATGTGGATAAGCATAGTGTTTTTTATTTTAGGAGTAACACAGATAATAAATACAAGATTTTTGAAAAGTGATTAAGATGTAAATAATTAATGAATACTATTGAAATATAGAACTAATATGATATAATAAAAACTTCTTTATAGTATAATGGATGAAGAACGCCTGTTCATAAATAGGCGTTTTTTAGCTTTTTAAAATTTATGCATTTCATAAAAGAATAGATTTAAAATGAAAAAAAGAAAAGAAAAAGTATATAGAATAAATAAAAGTTAAAAATGAAAAGGATTTCTTTGGTAGATTTCTAGTGTGAAGTTTTATTAATATTTGTTTTTTAGATTGATTATAGTCTATAATCGCCTAAGAGAAAAGAGGAGAATTTATTTTCTATAGATAAGAAAAAGCAATCTTTGATTTAAGAGGTTTTATATCTATGATAAATTTTTTTTGCCCTTTTTTAAAAGATAGGACGATTAAAAGGAGAAATTAAGGATGAAAAACAGAAAAACTAAAGGAATTATACTTATACTATTAATGGCGTTTTGCTTTTCATTAACTAGTGCATTT
>NZ_JBOFRG010000051.1:0-19977 GCF_051650885.1 Clostridium sp. | reverse complement strand
GAAGACCCAGATGAAGAAAAATTATCTAAGTTTAGAGAATTTGTATACAATTTAGGATATCCTATGAGAACTAATGCAGAAATTCATCCAAAAATGATGCAAGAAGTATTAGATAAAGTAAAAGGAAAAAGTGAAGAAACAGTAGTAAGTACATTAATGCTTAGAAGTATGATGAAGGCAAGATATGCACCAGAATGTGTAGGTCACTTTGGACTTGCTGCACAATATTACTGCCACTTTACATCACCAATTAGAAGATATCCAGACCTTCAAATCCATAGAATTATAAAAGATAATTTAAATGGAAGACTTGAAGGAAAGAAATTAGCGAAGCTTAAAGGAATTGTAGAGCATGCTTCAAAACAATCATCAGATATGGAAAAGCTTGCAACTGAAGCAGAAAGAGAAGTTGATGATTTAAAGAAAGCTGAGTTTATGTTAGATAGAGTTGGTGAAGAGTTTGATGGAATAATATCATCAGTAACTTCATTTGGAATGTTTATTGAACTTCCAAGTACAATAGAAGGATTAGTTCACATAACTGCATTAGAAGATGACTATTATGTATATGATGAAGATCATTTATCTCTTATTGGAGAAAGAACTAAGAAGATTTACAAGCTTGGTGACAATGTACATGTAAAATGTAGTAGAGTTGATATTGATAATAGAGAAGTTTATTTTGACCTTTTATCTGATGAGGATGAAGAGGAAGAAAAAGAAGAAACAGCAAAAGAGTTAATAGATAGAATTTTAGATGTTAAAGAAGACATTAAAGATTTAGAAAAAGAAGATTAAAGATTTAAAAAGTCTATTAAGCATTGCTTGATAGGCTTTTTCTTAGGTGGAGGATAAATGGAAAAGATTTTAAACTTAGCACATAGAGGATATAGCTATAAATATCCTGAAAATACTATGATAGCCTTTAAAAAAGCAGTGGAATTTGGTGCAGATGGAATGGAATTTGATGTGCAAAGAAGTAAGGATGGTCATCTGGTTATAATACATGATGAAACTTTAGAGAGAACAACTACAGGAAAAGGCTATGTAAAAGATTATACTTTAGAAGAACTCAAAAAGTTAGATGCAGGAATAAAGTTTGATGAAAGCTTTAAGGGTGAAGAAATTCCTACATTAGAGGAATTATTAGAATATGTACAGGATAAAAATTTAGTTTTAAATATTGAAATAAAAAATAGCATAGTTGATTATGAGGGAATAGAAGAAGAGGTTTATAAGGTATTAAAAAAATATAATATGGAAAAGAATATTATAGTATCAACCTTTAATCATTATTCAGCCAAAAGGTGCAAAGAGATAAATAAAAATATAAAGGTTGGTGTTCTATATGATGCTTGTATATATAAGCCTTATGATTATGTAGAAATGTTAAAGCTAGATGCAATCCATCCTGAGTATCATTCAGTTACTAAAGAGATAGCAGAGGAATGTATAAAAAGAAATATAGATATAAACGTGTATACTGTAAATTTAGAAGAGGATATGCAGAAATTAAAAGAGATTTCTGTAAATAGTATAATAACTAACAAGGTAGAAGACTTAAAAAGAATATTAGAAGCTAAATAAAAATTGTAAAAGAAAGCGATATATATTATAATTTTAGATAATATATAGGATTAAAAGTAGGTGAAAAGAATGGCTAGAAAAAAGAATTCAAACTCATTAGCAGAAAATAGAAAAGCTAGACATGATTATTTTATAGAAGAAACAATAGAAGCAGGGCTTGCTTTAGTAGGAACAGAAGTAAAATCAATAAGAAATGGTAGAGCAAACCTTAAAGAATGTTATGCAGAAATAAGAAGTGGTGAAGTATTTATAAGAGGAATGCATGTAAGCCCTTACGAGCAAGGAAATATATTTAATGTAGACCCATTAAGAGATAGAAAGCTATTACTTCATAAAGAGCAGATAGGAAGACTTGCAGGTCTTGTATCAAGAGAAGGTCTTACACTTATACCATTATCTCTTTACTTAAAAGATGGAAAAGTAAAGGTAGCACTTGGAGTTTGTAAAGGTAAAAAGAACTACGACAAGAGAGACTCTATGCTTGAAAAAGCTCATAAAAGAGATGTAGAGAGAGAAATGAAGAATAGAAACAGATATTAGTGATAATTAAGAGTTAAGAATTAAAAATGAAGAATTGAAGCTGGCTTGGGGCCAGCTTTTTTTGAGGTAAGAATTAAGAGGGAAGAGGTAAGAATTAAAAATTAAAAATGAAGAATTAAAGTTGGCTTGGGGTTAGCTTTTTTGATAGATAAGATAGGGTTTACAGATGAATAGAGGAATGACTACAAAGGTAAGCAGGAATGTCTACAAAGGTAAGCAGGAATGTCTACAAGGATAAGAGAATATGTCTACAAAGGTAAGCTAAGTTGTAGACAAAGATAAGAAGTGGTGTCTACAAAGTAGAAAAAATGTCTACAAATAATGAGGTTGTAGACAAGGTTGTTCCTACTTTAAAATAGCTAAAATAAAGGGCTAATGTAACTTTGTCTACAGTGACTACAATAAATTATAAAAAAAGTATATTAAACAATTTATATGAAAAAACACAAGAAAATACAATTAAAAGATGGAAAAATAAAAGATAGAGAAAAGTTTGTTGCTATGTAGACATTCTATATTATTTCTATTTAGAAAGAAGAGTATAGAAATGAAAGGGGAGGGAGAAAATAAGGAGAAGGGATTTTGTGGTTTTGAGAAATGAAGCTAGTGTGTTAAAATAGAAATTGTGATTTTTTTAAAACAATGGAACTTTGTATAGAAAAGATGTATAAGTTTCAATAAATGTAAAAAAAATCAAATTTACAAAAGAAAAGGAGTTTTAATATGAGTATTTTTAGAGCACAGGATATTAAGAGTGTATCTAAGCATATTAATTCAAGTGAAAAGAATCTTGGAACATTGGATTTAACGCTTTTAAGCATAGGTTCAGTTATTGGAACAGGAGTTATGGTTTTAACAGGAGTGGTTGCTGCAAAGACTGCAGGACCTAGTGTAAGCCTTTCTTTCTTGATTGGTGGAATAGCAGCGGCTTTTATCGTACTTTGTTATGGTGAGTTGTGTTCAAGTATCCCAAGTTCAGGAGGTTCTTATACTTTTGCATATGTATCACTTGGAGAAATATTTGCGTACATAGTAGGGCTTTCAATATCAGTTGCATATATTCTCTCCACGGCAACAGTTGGAGCAGGATGGGCAGCTTATTTTGATGGATTCTTAAGTGAAATAGGAATTCACTTGCCTAAGGCATTTACAACTATACCATCAGAAGGTGGAATTATAAACTTACCAGCAATTTTTGCTATTTTAATAATAACTTTTGTTATTTCAAGAGGAACAAAAGAAAGTAAGAAGGTTAATAATTTAATCGTTTTTATTAAAATAGGAGTAATTATTTTATTTGTAGGAGTAAGTATTTTTTACATAAACCCATCAAATTGGAGTCCCTTTATGCCATATAAATTAACAGGAGTTTTCAGTGGAGCAGCAGCAGTTTTTTATGCTTATTGTGGTTTTGATGCAGTTGCATCAGCAGCACCATATGTAAAGAACCCTAAAAAGTCTATGACAATAGGACTTATAGCTTCACTTGCAATTTGTATATTAGTTTATATGCTTGTATCATTTACATTAACAGGACTTACTACATATAAGAATTTAAATGTTGGAGACGCTTTATCATATGGACTAAACCTTATAGGCAAACCAAAGGTTGGACTTATAGTCTCTTTAGGAAGTGTAATTGGAATCTTAGCAGTTATATTTGCAAACAATTTCACAGCATCCCAGATAGTATCAACTATGAGTCGTGATGGACTTTTACCTAAAATATTTGGAAAGAATAATAAAAGAGATGTACCATACATATCACTTTGGATTATAGGAATTTTAGAAGCTATATTTACAGGATTCTTCAATTTAAATCTATTAGCAAGCTTTGCAAGTATAGCATTTTTATTAGTATATGGAACAGTTTCATTTTCAGTTATAGTCTTTAGAAAAAGGCATCCTGATTTTCAAAGTGAATTTAAAGTGCCATTATATCCAGTAATACCTATTTTAGGAATGCTTAGTTGTATATTTTTAATGGCAAACTTACCAAAGATAACATGGGTTATATTTGGAATTATTTTAATCGTTATTATAATAAGCTATTTCTTATATGGAAAGAAAAATTCAGAACTTAGAAAAATAAAAAGATAAAGAAAACTACCTTTAGTGAGAAAAATCACTAGAGGTAGTTTTTTTAGCATTATTTTTAGCTTTAATAAGGCTAAATTGTAAAAATGAGAATAGGCAAATTGAAGAAAATAAAAGGTATGAAAAGTGTAAGTAAGGTAGAAACTATAATTATTATTTAGATAAAAAAATAAATTTGAAAAGTTTTATGAAAACCTATACAAAAGAGAAATGTTGTGATAAAATAAAATTGTAAATAAAGTTAAAATTTAACAGAAATAATATAGATAAAGGGGAGTTTCATATGGCAAGATTTACGTTACCAAGAGATTTATATCATGGAAAAGGTTCTTTAGAGGTTCTAAAAACTATAAAGGGTAAGAAAGCCATGGTAGTTGTTGGTGGAGGTTCAATGAAGAAATTCGGCTTCTTAGATAAGGTCCGTTCTTACTTAGAAGAAGCTAATATAGAAGTTAAGGTTTTTGAAGGAGTAGAACCAGATCCATCTGTTGAAACAGTTATGAAGGGTGCAGAAGAAATGAGAAAGTTTAACCCAGATTGGATTGTAGCAATGGGAGGAGGATCACCTATAGATGCAGCTAAAGCTATGTGGATTTTCTATGAGTATCCAGACTTTACTTTTGAAGAGGCAGTAGTTCCTTTTGGACTACCAGAGCTTAGACAAAAAGCTAAATTTATAGCAATTCCATCTACAAGTGGAACAGCAACAGAAGTAACAGCTTTTTCAGTAATAACAAATTATACTGAAAGAATCAAATATCCATTAGCAGACTTTAATTTAACACCAGATATAGCAATAGTAGATCCAGACCTTGCACAAACAATGCCTAAAAAGTTAGTTGCACATACAGGAATGGATGCATTAACTCATGGTATTGAAGCATATACAGCAGCACTTAGATCAAATTTCTCAGATCCACTTGCAGCAAAAGGAATTAAAATGGTTGTAGACCATATCTTAGATTCTTACAATGGAGACACTAAAGCAAGAGAAGAAATGCACGATGCTCAATGTTTAGTTGGAATGGCATTTTCAAATGCATTACTTGGAATAGTTCATTCAATGGCACACAAAACAGGAGCAGTATTCCACATACCACATGGATGTGCAAATGCAATATTCCTTCCATATGTAATAAATTATAATAGAAAAAATTGTGAAGATAGATATGCAGCATTAGCTAGAATGCTAAAATTAGAAGGTGAAAATGATAAAGAACTAACAGATTCTTTAGTTAATATGATAAATGACTTAAACACTAAACTAGATATTCCACATACAATGAAGGAATATGGTGTAACTGAAGAAGACTTTAAAGATAACTTAGAATTTATCGCTAAAAATGCAGTATTAGATGCATGTACAGGTTCAAATCCAAGAGAGATAGATGATAAGACAATGGAAAAATTATTTACTTGTGCTTACTATGGGCAAGAAGTAGATTTTTAAAAAGCTCACAATTACTAAAAACTTCATATAAATAAAAAAGATCCTTTAGGGGATCTTTTTTTAATTTAGAATTTAAAATTTAAAATTAAGAATTGAGGGGGAATTGCAAGCAATTCTTTGGTGGGGGGGACTCAAAATTTGTCTGGGGACAAATTTTATCGTGGGAAGGGGCTTTTTTAGTTAAAGAGAAGAGTGGATGATGTATTAAAGATGAATAATATGTTAATATAAGATGGTAGAATGTTTAGGGGGAGAAGTTATGAATATTGTTATAAGGAATGAAGAAGAGAAAGATTATAGAGAAGTTGAGTCCATAGTTAGAGAGGCCTTTTGGAATTTATATATTCCTGGATGTGAGGAATATTTAGTTGTACATAAAATGAGAAATCATGAAGATTATATAAAAGATTTATCTTTTGTATTGGAGATAGATGGGGAGCTTTGTGGAGCAATATTTTATACGAAGTCTAAAATTGAGAGAGAAGGAAAAGAAGATGTTGAGACTATTAGTTTTGGACCAGTTTGTATAAGTCCAAAGTTACATAGAAAAGGTTTTGGAAAAATGTTGATTGAATATTCTATACAGAAGGCTAAAGAACAAGGACATAGAGCTATTTTAACATTAGGATACCCGTATCATTATGAGCCATATGGATTTTTAGGTGGAAAAAGGTATGGTATATGTATGGGCGATGGGCAGTTTTATAAGGGATTGTTAGTTTTACCATTGTATGAAAATAGTTTAAGAGATACAGAAGGAATTGCAACTTTTTCAAATGTGTTTGAAATATCAAAAGAAGAATTAAAAGAGTTTGATAAAAACTTTTCTTATAAAGAAAAATGTATCAAAGATAGTCAAAGAGAATATGAAGAGGCATGTTGTTTATTAGATAAATAAAATTAAAAAAAAGCTTCACAAAAAAGATTTGATGGTATATAATGGAAATGTAAATAAAGAATCCTTTGATGAGGAAGAGTAGGTAAGATAGCTTTAACACAGAGAGCTTATGGTAGTGGAAATTAAGCATGAAGAGTTTTATTGAATGGGCCTTTGAGGAATGGTAGGAAATCTATATTGTTTTAGAGAGTAAAGACCATAGGGTGTCTCCCTGTATAGAGACTAGAGTATGTTAGTACTTGAAGAAGAGAGATGTTTTATACATATATTTATTTATAGATAAATATTTTTAGATAAAGCATAAATTAGGTGGCAACGCGGAATATTTTCGTCCTATGTTTAATTACATAGGGCGTTTTTTATATTTAAAAATAATTTTAGGAGGTGATTTTGATGAAGTGAAGGATAAAGCTTAAAAATGATGGAAATAAAAATAATTTAAATTTGAGGAGAGATAGATATGAGAAATATGAAAACAAAGAAAATGGTAATAAATGCTTTAATGCTTGGAGTTGGAGCTATGCTTCATCAATTAACACCTGCACTAGGACTTCCTATGCAACCTGATTTTGCACTTGCAATGCTTTTTATAATAGTAATTTTAAATGATGGAGATTATAAAACTTCATTAATTTGTGGAATTATTACAGGTGTATTTACTGCACTTACTACAAAATTTCCAGGGGGACAGTTTCCTAATATGATTGATAAAGTTGTTACAGTACATGTAGTATTCTTTATTTTATATGTATTAAAAAATATGAGCATTATGAAAAAGATAGATGAAATAAAGGCTAAATTTATTCAATGTTTTATAATACTTGGAGTTGGAACTTTTGTATCAGGTGTAACATTTTTAGTTTCTGCAAGCATGTTAGTAGGACTTCCAGCTTCTTTTACAGCATTATTTATGACAGTTGTAATGCCAGCTGTAGTTATAAATATAGTAGCAGGATTGTTCTTATTCAAAGTTGTAGAAACTTCATTAAAAAGAGCATTAGCTTAAATTTGCCCCATAAAAATTTATAATATATAGATAACATTAAAGCTTTTTGTAGGAGTTTTAATGTTATTTTTTTAGTTAAAAACAGAAAGAAATGAATAAAACTGTATATTAATGGGAAGAAATGGTTGAAAAGGTTGTCGAAATAAATTATAATTAATAATGTGAACAAATGATTAATAAAAAATGAATTAAATGGGGGAAAAGAAGATTATGAATAGGAAAAGACTAAAAACTATTATAAAGGCTACGGCCGTACTTATTGCTATTTCTGCAGGTTCTATATTTGGAGGAATCATTGATGCAGAAGCTACTACTAAAAACTTAGAGCAAGAACTTATATCTGTTGTTAATGAATATGGAAATGACGATGTTGTCATAGAAGATGGAATTTCTTTAAGAAGAGGTGAGAAGTTAGACCTTTCAAAGCATGAAGGATGGAAATTATCTAATGAAAATACTTTAGCTTTAGAAAATGGAGTAGCTACACCTAAAAATGCAGGAACTGTTTTTTTAAGTAATAAAATTGGTGATAAAGTACATATAGTAGAGGTTTACGTTCCTAGTAATAATGCTGTATATGTACAAGCAAACAGTAGAAAAGTAAGTAGAGATCATTATAAAGTTTTCATAGATCCAGGACATGGGGGATATGATAATGGAGCAGATGGAAATGGACTTTATGAAGATAATTTAACACTTCAAATATCACAAAAGGTTAGAAAACTTTTAGTAGATAGAGGAATTGAAGTTAAAATGAGTAGAGAAAGTGATGTGTTTGTAGGGCTTGGTGAAAGAGCTGAGATGGCTAACAATTATGGTGCAGACCTTTTTGTATCACCACATATAAATTCATTTACTTCAGCAAATGCAAATGGAATAGAAACATATTATCATAGAGACAAAGGTGCACATAAGCCTTTAAGTGATAATATTCAAAATAATGCTATAAAAGAAACAGGAGCATACAATAGAGGGGTTAAAAATGCAAACTTTGCAGTTTTAAGAGAAAGTAATATGCCATCATCATTATTTGAAGCTGGATTTATTAGTAATCCTCAGGAAGCTGCAAAAATGGCAAGTGATGATTATCAAAATAAATTAGCTAAAGCTTTAGCAGATGGAATAGAAAAATATTTAAAAGATAACATAGAGCTTGAAGGGGGAACAGTAACACCACCAGTAGAGCCGCCAGTAAATCCAACACCTCCTCCAACAGTTGAAGTAAAAACTGGAACAGTAACAGCGTCATCATTAAATGTAAGAAGTGGAGCTGGAACAGGACATAAAGTAATAGGAAGCTTAAAAAATGGAGCGAAGGTTGAAATTCTTTCTACATCAGGAGGATGGCATAAGATAAAATATGGAAGTGGACATGGTTATGTAAGTGATGATTATGTAAAAATAACATCAACAGGTGGAGGAAGCACAAACCCAACACCGCCACCAGTAAATCCAACACCTCCTCCAACAGTTGAAGTGAAAACTGGAACAGTAACAGCATCATCATTAAATGTAAGAAGTGGAGCTGGAACAGGACATAAAGTAATAGGAAGCTTGAGAAATGGAGCAAAGGTTGAAATCCTTTCTACATCAGGAGGATGGCACAAAATAAAATATGGAAGCTCTCATGGATATGTAAGTGATGATTATGTAAAAATAACATCAACAGGTGGAGGAAGCACAAACCCAACACCACCACCAGTAAACCCAACACCTCCACCAGTTTCAGGAGATAAAAGTGGAACAGTAACAGCATCATCATTAAATGTAAGAAGTGGAGCTGGAACAGGACATAAGGTAATAGGAAGCTTAAGAAATGGAGCAAAGGTTGAAATCCTTTCTACATCAGGAGGATGGCATAAGATAAAATATGGAAGCGGATATGGATATGTAAGTGATGATTATGTAAGAGTAACATCAGGAGGAGGAAGTGTAACACCTCCACCAGTTACAGGCGAAAGAACAGGAACTGTAAAAGCATCATCATTAAATGTAAGAAGTGGAGCTGGAACAGGACATAAAGTAATAGGAAGCTTAGGAAATGGAGCAAAGGTTACAATAGTATCTACATCAGGTGGATGGCATAAGATAAAATATGGAAATGGATATGGTTTTGTAAGTGCAGACTATATAAGATAAAATGAGACTTGAGTCAGGAGGAGTATTAACTCCATATGACTCTTTAGTCGAATTTAGCTAGGAGTGTGTGCCCGTTTTCCATGAGGGGATTACGGGCACTAGCTATCAGATAAGAAGAGGATGAGTGATATATGGTAAAGTGGTTAAAATATATTTTATTGGGAGTAATCGCAATAGTATTCTTACCATTTGCAGTATTATTAGGAGCAGGATATATAACATTTAGATTAATTAAATATTTACTAAAAGAAAAAGGCGAATATAAGAATATTAAAGATTGTTTTATGAATATAAAAAATGTTGGTGCATTAATAGCAATAGTATTAGGAATAGTGCTAGTACCAACAGGGTTAGTTAAATATACAATGTTTTGCTTAGAAGCACCTGCAAAAGCGGAAATTGCGAAAGAAGAGCAAAAAGAAGAACGTGAAAAAGTAGCAGAGGAAAATAAATATAATAGTGATAGAGAAAAGCTTTTAACTCCAAGAAAAAGAATGAGTGGAGATCCTGAAACTATAGATGATAGATGTATATTAACAAAAGAAGATATAAAAAAATACAATATCACAGATGAAGAGATTTCAAAATTTGAAGAAGAGAAAAAAGTAGCAATTCAAAATTATAAAGATAAGAAAACAATAGAAAAGTTTGAAGAAATGGCTTTAGAGCATGTGGCAAGGAATACCACTAGCACAGTAGGGAGAAACTATTTTAGTGAAAAAAAAGAAGGATATGGATATAATAAAGATAAAACAACAGTTACAATCCATGGAAGATATGAAGCTAGAACTCTCCAACTAGTAAATGTTAGGAGTAGATACACAGTGAAATTTGATGTGAAAACAGAAGAAATTCTACAAGCAGATTTAGGAAAAGAATTAGTAAATTCACAAAAACATCCTAAAAATAAATAATGTGAAGAGTGAGCATAAAATATGTTCACTCTTCTTTTAAAATAAAGAGGAAATAAAAAAGGAATGTATAAATATATATTATAGAGAGTTAAGAATTTAGAATTAGGGTGAGTGGAGTTAAGAGTGAATAGGTAAGAGGTAAGAATTTAAAATTAAAAATTAAAAATTTAGAATTGGAGGGAGTTGCAAGCAACTCTTGGGGAAGGGCTCGAAATTTACTTGGTGGTAAATTTTATCGCAAGTGTAAGTGGAGTTAAGAGTGAATGAGTAAGAGGGAAATAGGTAAGAAGTAAGAAGGGAGGAGACTTCTGAGAGGTCAGAAGTTGGATGGTGAATAAGATGGGTGTTTGGATTCAAGAGGTTAAAAGGTTAATAAGAGTATTTTTAAAAAACTATGTAGTAGCATGGGGAATTATAGGAATAGCACTTGGTTGTATGTTTGATAACTTAGCAGTATTTATACCAGTATGCCTTTGTTTAGGATATTATTATGAGGCGTTATATCAGGAAAGAATGAAGAAGAATTAAGAATTTAGAATTGAGGGGGCTCAAAATTTGTCTGGCGACAAATTTTATCGCAAGAATGAGTGGAGTTAAGAGTGAATAGGGAAGAGGGAAGAGCTTTGAGGGACTCAAAAATTATCTGACGATAATTTTTATCGTGTGGTTTTTAGTTAAGAGGGAAGAGGCAAGAGGGGTGGGACTCAAAAATTACCTGGCGGTAAATTTTATCGTGAGAAAGAGTTTAGGTGAAATTTTTAAGGGTGTTTAAAAATATTTACTGAGATTTTTAGTTGAGAAGGAAGAGTTTATTAGAGCACAATATGATGGAATACGATAGGGAGAAATAGATATGAAATGGAATATAAAAAGATTTAATGAATTAACAGTTGAAGAGTTGTATGAAATAATGAAGGCTAGATACGAAGTGTTTGGTTGTGAGCAGAAGATATTTGAAGAAAATGACTTAGATGATTTAGATAAGAAGGTAATTCATGTATTTTTAGAAGATAAGGGAAAGGTTGTAGCTTATGAAAGAGTTATAAAGGAAAATATAAATAAGGAATATGGAACAATAGGAAGAGTTCTTGTTTTAAAGGAATATAGAAGAAGAGGTATAGGAAAAGAACTTATAGAAAAAGGGCTAGATATATTAAAAAAAGAAAATACAAAGGAAATAATAATATCAGCACAAATCCATGCAAAAAAGCTTTATGAAGAAGCAGGGTTTAAAGTTATATCAGAGCCTTATGATGAAGTTTCAATACCACATGTGAAGATGAAACTTGAGGGGAATTAAGAATTTAAAGTTAAAAATTTAGAATTGGGGGAGTTTGGAGCAATTCTCGGGGAGGGGCTCAAAATTCGTCTGGTGACGGATTTTATTGCAAGGAACCAGTGGAGTTAAGATGCAATAGGGGCAGCAAGAAGTAAGGGCTATTATTTATAGCTCTTTTTGTGAATTTGAAGAGGTATGAACTTGTTAGAGTTAAAAAGTATTTGTTGGTATAATGTAGGTTTTAAAAGATAGAAAATGGTTAAGGGGACAAGGTTAGTTGACAAGTCTATAGGGAATATTATATACTTATAGTACAAAATTAAATAAGTTAAATAGCGTTTGCAAAATTTATTTTACTTAACCTGGGGATGTTTTGGCTTCGACGGGGGTGAGTGAGGTTTGGTAAGCGGGCCGAGGGAAGCATGGTGCCTCGATAATAAAGTATGCAATAAAGATAAACGCAGAAGACAATAATTTTGCATTAGCAGCTTAATATAAGCTCTCATCAGTCCTAGATCCCCACGTTTAGGGTAGCTGGTGTCATAAAGTGGGAAACGAAGTCTAGCAAAGCTTTGAGCTAGAGGGGTATTTATGAAGCTAGTGAATGGAACGTTTGTCTATAGATGTCTCCAGGAGCGAAATTTAAATTATAGACTACGCTCGTAGAAAGCTGGACGGAGCCACTTTCGGACACGGGTTCGACACCCGTCATCTCCACCATGACAAGCCGTGATACTAAGTATCACGGCTTTTTTGCGCTCTTTTTTATAAAATGGACTTATTAAAAATAAAATATTATAACGTAGTAAAAGACTCTTTAAAATTATTTTAAAGACATAAATTCATTATAAAAATCTTCCTTTAATCTAACCATTTCAGGAGTATACTTTCCATTTCGAGGAGTTAAATCTTTGTATTTAGAAATAATAAGGTTAGCTCTAGATTTTCTTAAAGGAGTAATTAAATAGGGATAAATAGAATTAAGAAAATAGATAGCATCATCTCTCCTTAAAGTAAACTCATAATAATCCTTATATTCATCTAAACTATGGCCTTTCCTTTTTCTAATAGAACCCCTTCCTAAAGTATTATAGATATACTCTAAAAGCTCTAAAGCAGTAGAACTAATAGACACATTAGGAGAAGGAAACTTAGAATTATTATCTTTTAAAAGCATAATACTTCCCTTACTCTCAATTATTCCAGCTATATAAGCTTTTTCAGATTCAGTCATAAAATCACCTCTAATAATATTATTTACTAAAAAAAGAAAAGTATGTAAGGTATAGTTTAAAATTTGAGAAAGTACATAAATTAATAATATTAAATGAAAAAGAGGAAGAGATATGAAAAAATATAAAGAAAATGATGATTATTTTTTGAAAATAGATGATGAGAAAAAAGCATATTGGTTAGGATTCTTATATGCAGATGGATGTGTCAGTATCAATGGAGAAAAGAAAAATAAGTATACAATTATTATGCAATTGCATCCAGCAGATAAATATATATTAGAATTTTTTTTAGAGGATATTGAATCTAATAGAAAGGTGAGTATAGACAAAAGAGGATATGTATTTATAACAATTAGAGGAAAGAGATTTTCAGAAAACTTAATAAGGCTTGGGTGTGTACAGAAAAAATCATTGATACTAGAATTCCCAAGTGATGAAATAGTACCACAAGAATTTAAAAAGGACTTTATAAGGGGATATATGGATGGAGATGGTTGCATATCTGTATATGCAAAAGAAAGAAAAAATACATTAAAAAGAGAAATGCATTGTGAAATTAAATTTATTGGAACTTTTAGTATGATAGATGGAATTAGAAGGTTTTTTAAATCATCAAAAAAAGTAGTAGTAAATAAACATTCACCATCAACTTGCCAAATCAGTTTTGCAGGTCGTAAGCATAAAGAAATAGTGGAATTACTGTATAGCAATGCAGAAAGATATTTAGTTAGAAAAAAAGAAAAATGGAATATGTATAAACGATATATGTATGGAATAGACAATAAAATAATGACAACTAATGAATTCATTACTATAAATAAAATGGAGATAAAGAAAAGAGAAAATAAAAAAATAGAAGAAGTATTGATTAACAAGAATGAGAAATTAAAAGAAAAAAATAAAAAATATAAGATGATAAGATTAAATAAATATACGCTAGTTAAGGAAAATAAAGAAATAGAAAAATATCAAATAGAGAAAAACATAAACTGTGAAAATAAAAATCCAAAAGAAGTTTTAAAAGAAGAATTGCTGTACTTAAAAGAAAAAGCTATCAAGAAAAATGAGAAAGAAGAAAAAATATACATAATAGATAATAAGAAATAGAAAAGAAATTTAAAAAATAAAATAGTAGAACAGTATAGCTTAGATGGAAAGCTTATAAAGGTTTGGGAAAATGTTAGTGAAATAGCAGTAGCATACAATACAACAAGCAAAGCAATAAGAAAAGTGTGCAATAAAGAAAGGAAAAGTTGCAAAGGGTATGTGTGGAAATATAGAGAAGGAATCATAAGAAAAAGATGTGATAAAATAGCCCAATATACAATGGAAGGAACATTAATAAAAGAATGGGAAAGTGTTTTAAAAGCAGCAGAATACTATAATGTTACAGAACAAGCAATTAGAAGAGCAGTTACAGGAAAATATAAAAGTAGTTGTGGGTTTAGATGGAAAAAGATATCGGTCTTATATAGTGAGGTAGATAAGGATTAAAGTATAATAAGTATTTTGAAATAATTCCAAATTTCCCAGAGTTAGTACTGGGCACTTTAGGTCTCAATTGATATTTATGACGAAAGGCGGAGATTAAATTTATAAATTACTACCAAAAAATGTTTTAAAATGTTACAATTAAGTAATAATATGTAAATTGGTGGTGAGTTAATGAACGAGGTTATTATTGGACAGAATTTGAATAATAGAATGAAAAATTTTGAAACTGAAGTTTTAGAAAAAAAATTTAAAAAAAAATTTTGTAAGAATAGAAAATTTATTATTAATGGAATGGTTGAAGCAATAAAAGGTGTAATAGATTTAACTGATAAAATTGATTTAGAGAAAAAATATATAGTAAAATTTCCAACGGAAATTATTGAAAAAATAAATTTAGGTCAATATGAGGTAATGAAAAGCAAAAAAGGTGAAATTTTATCAATGATTGTAGATAAAACATTGCCGAGCAATAAAAATATAGTTCATCAATTGAGATTAGAAGAGATAGAAACTAGCAAACTTCAAAATTTAACAGGAAATATTACTAATATAGCTTTGGAGCAACAATTAGCAGAATTTTCTGAAATACTAAAAAAAATAGAAAATAATATTTTAGATATAAAAAGGGGACAAATGATAAATAGAATTGGACTGATTAAATCAGGAAAATTGAAATTAGAGCAGGCGATGGAGCTAGATGACAGCAATTTAGAAAAAAGAAAATTGATAATTAATGCTATTAGTGGATTAAATGATGGAAGAACTCAAATAGAGTTGTATTTAAAAGAAAAATTGAAAAAAAAGATTGTAATCCCTGATAAAAAATTAATGATAATTTGGGAAGGCTTAAAAAATAAGAATTATTATAATGATATTGAAAATGAATTTAATGAAATTCAAGAAGGGGTAGAGGCATGTTTTGAAGCAACATATACTTTAGCTTTAGCTTATGAGTTAATAGAAAGTAAAGAAGCGATAGCAAAAGTTTTTACCCAACTTAATGAAGTGATAGATAGTTCAGCAGAAGAACTGGAAAGACTTTCACCTATGCTGATGGAAATAGAAAGTAATGCATGTTGGTATAAACAAAAAAGTAAATTGATTGAAGAAATAAATGAATATACTAAGTTAGAGAAGAAAAAAAGTAAATATATTTCAATGGAAGTTTTAGGACAAGAATTAATTGGAGGCATATATGAATAAATGTATATTTTGTAAAAATAAATGCAAAGGGAAAATATGCAATAAGTGTTTAGCAAAAGGTAGTGCTAATGCAAGGAAATGTGGAGAAGGCTTGTTAAAAGTTGCAAAAGTAGCAATACCGATTGTCATTGCAGTCATATCAAAAGGAAAAATTAAACCGAAAAAATAGACAAAAGAGTAAATATAAAAATACCAATTATATAAAAGTTAATTGAAAGTAGAGTTAGACCATAAAATAGTTTTTTCTTCAGTTTTACGATTAGTGAAAAAGAGTATTAGGAAAATAAATATGAAGTGGAATCAAAATTTCCCACAACGAACCCTGGGCAAAATTGGATATTATTAGAAAATGGGACGGATTTTGATATTTTAAAGGTAAGAGAAATAGAAGAACTGAAAATAAGAATAGAAGAATTAGAAGCAGTGGTAGAGCAGTAATAACAGAAGTACTATATATAATGGGAATAGGGGATAAAGTAGGGAAATGTGCAACAGAAATATCAAAATAAATGCTATTGTAGATAATGAAAAAATATGCTATATTAATATTAATAGATCCCACCAAGCCTATGCAATGTTTAATACATTGCAGCGTAACAAGGTGGGCCTTTTGTTATATTAGGAGAAAATTATGGAAAGTAAACCTTTTAAAAGTATAGAAGAACAGATAATAATTCTTAAGAGTAGAGGCCTTATAATAGAGGATGATGAATATGCAAAAAAAATTTTAATACATATTAATTATTATAGGTTAAGTGGTTATACATTAACATTAAGAAGAAATAATGTGTTTAATAAAAATATAAAAATAGAACAAATAATGGAGATTTATAAATTTGACTATGAGTTAAGAAATTTAATTTCGAGTTTATTAGAGTATATAGAGGTTTCATTTAGAACTCATTTTGGATATTTTCATGCAAAAGAGTATGGGCCACTAGGATATTTAGATAAGGAGAATTTTGACAAGGAAGAATATTATGAGAAATTTTATTCTAATATAGAACAATTCATAAAAGAAAATGGTAAAAATGAAGCTTTTATAAAACATCATGAAGAAAAATATGATGGAAAGTTTCCAGTATGGACAATTGTAGAATTAATGTCGTTTGGATGTCTTTCAAGAGGATTTAAAAATTTAAAAGAAGATATAAAAAGGGAAATTTGTTTAGAGTGTTATAAAACAATCCCTTATAGTTACATAGAGAATTGGCTACGAGGATTTGTTATATTAAGAAATATATGTGCACATAGAGGGCGATTATATAATAGATATATTTCATTTTCACCTAAGTTTTCTCAAAAAGATAAGAGATATTTACGTGGAAAGGGAATAGATTTAAACGAAACTTCTAAAAGAGTATTTGGATATATTTATATTATTTTTAAATTAATAAAAGATGATGAAATAAAGAATGACTTTATTGATAGGTTTTCAGAACTTATAAATAAATATTCTTTCGTAAAAATTGAACACTATGGATTTAATAAAGAATGGAAAGAAATTTTAAATAATGAGTAATAAATTTAGATGTTGGACATAATATAAAGAATAGATCCTGTGAGCTTACAAAAATTGTAGCGTAATACTACAGGCCAGAGGCCCTAGAGTAATCTAGGGTATTTTATTTAAATGAAAATTTGACTAAAATGACGAAAACTAAATATTAAAATAATATTGTAGAAAATATTCAATCCTTAGGAGATAACCTAGGGATTTTTTTATTGGGAGGAAAAGATGCCATATAAACTTAAGAAGCTTTGTAAATAGGGAATTGTAATTATTTTTTACCACCTAAAGATATATAGTTGGTTTATTTTAACTTATTCAGAAAAGTTTGAGTATATGTGGGTAAAAAAATGGACAGTATATATATTGAAAGAAAATATTTTAAATTTATAATTAATTAAAAGGAGGTGAAACTACAGAGATAATCTGTAGAGTAAGGTATGGCAAATGAAATTAATGATATAAATGACAACACAGGTAAAATAGAATATAAAAAGATATTCGAACATTTAATAAAAAATAAAAAATTTAAAGAAAGTGTTTTACTGAAAAAAGGGAATATGATAACTATAAAGGGTTTTGAAGAAATGGTAGGAGAAGTAGTAGGAGAGATTTTAGAAGAAGCTAAAAAGGGAAAGGTAAGCCCGTTTAAATATTTAGGATATGATTATACAACACGTATGAATACTGTAAGTACGTTAGATTTAGAAGGAGGCTCTAAGGAATTACTTACACTAAAAAAAGATTTAAAAGAAAAGATAGAAAATATGGTGGAGGGGGAACTTAAGTTAAAAGGGTTAGATGAAAATCAAGGTGTAACTAGGGATATAACATTTGATTATAGTTTTAATGAAAAAGAAATAAAATGTAAGAATGTTACTCTAAATAAAGGTGACATAACAAAGGTGCCTAGATTGAGGTTAGATACAGTAGAGATATGTATAAATAAACAAGATTTAAAAGAGAAGTTAAAATTAGGAGTAAGGAATTATTGTGAAGAAACCATTGAAGATGAAGAAGATTTAGAAATAGAATTAGAGAAAATAGATAATGAGTGTAAAGAAATTAAAGCGATATTTAATGTTTTAAATGATGAAGCATTAGGGAGAATCAGGAGAACGATTTCAGGAACGTATCTTTCATATTTAATAAAAAATTTAGCTAAGGATGATAAAAATAAACAACTCTTAGAAGCTTATGAAAAAAGGTTCATTCGTTTAGAAGAATACTTAAAAGAAATTATAGAGAATAGGTCAGGGAAACATTTAATGTCCTTAGATGGAAAAGAAATTAATATTGCAGAAATTTTAATGAAAGGTGATGCATTTAATAGCTTACCATTAATAGGAGATTTAAATATTTCACTTGGAGAAAGTAGTAATGAAGAAGAGAAAATTTTCAAATTTTCTATAAAATTAAAATTAAATGGAAGAGTTCAAAGAGAAGGTACTGTAAATACTGTTGTAGAGTATTATAAGCAAAAAGTAGAAAAGAAGGATTTTCATAAAAAGTATTTAGATGAAGGGCGTATAAGAATAATATTTTTATATTTCTTTTTATTTTATAGATTAGATGAGGAAGAATATGATCCAGTTAGTATCTGGGAAAATGAAATGTTAAAATGCTTAAAAAAAGAAGGTATAGATAAACTAAGTAAAATTTTTATAGTAGCAGTTAGAGATGATGGAGTTATAGCAAAGCGAATTGAAGCAATGAAAAGTTCTTTAAAAAAGGTGCTTATTTATGAAAGTTCTAGTATGCAACCATTAAAGGAGAATAGAACTCTAGCATTGAGTAAAGGAATTTTAGGGGATGTTGATGGAGGGGATAGTTTATTTAAAGAGCATGATTATAATAAGCAGATGCTTAAATATGTTTCAGTTCTTATCAATGGGTTTAGTGATAAATATTTATTATCAGTGCCAATAGATATAAAAATAAAAAGTACAGATATATATGAAGATAGCAAAGCTAGTGTGGAAAGAAGCAAGATAAAATATGAATTAGCAGGTTTAGAATCACTAAAAGTTCTATTTGTACCACTTTCAGAGAGCAATAAAAAAGAAGAAGAAGCTACAATGAAGGCATTAGAAAAGATAGAGAAAAATAATGTTGTTTTAGAGCTTCAATATAAGAATGAAAAGTTTAGAGAACAGGATAGAGAAAATCCAGAGTATGTATTAACTTCAATGATATATTTACTATTATCATATTTAATAATAGATTTAATTTTACAAAAAAGCAAAAAGGAAAAGAAAAATATCTATGTGGCGATGTTAAGATTTCATAATTTAAAAGATGAGAAGGCTATAGATGGCGAGTTTATTAGAGACATTAGCAAAATATTAGAACATCTATTTAATAATAGATACAGAGCAGGTTCTCAAGGGATAAAAAAGGAGAATAATTCAAAATCATATGTAGTTAATAATGCGATGTGTTCTCTATACTCTAAAATACCTAAGATAATTGAATTTTCTAGAAATTTTGAATTGAAGAAGATGGCAATAGTAATAGTTACAAGTGCTAGCTGTAATAGAGAAAAAGTTACTGGAGATGAAAGGCATGATAGGGTGATAGTAGGAGAAATTGTTAAGTGTGTGGCAGATGATAGTGGAAGAGTAT
>NZ_JBOFRG010000050.1:0-26647 GCF_051650885.1 Clostridium sp. | reverse complement strand
GCTTCAATTCCTTCTTCTAAAGAATGTATAGATACTCCAACTTTTTCATTTTGTATTTTTTCATACTTTAAAAATTCTCTAAAAGGTAAATGTAAATACTCCTCTTTATATTTTTTATAAATATCTATATTAGAATTTATTATAAGAGTGCAATCATCTTTTATCTTTTCTTTTATTTTCAAATATAACTTTTCAAACTCTTCATTTGATAAATCTTTTTCTCTTAAAATTATTTTCCCCACTTTTTTCTTAGACACTTCCTCAAGCCTGTTTAAAAATGCTTCTTCTGTTTTAAACATTTTTCTATTTGTTATAAGCCATTCCATTTAACTACATCCTCACCCAATCTTTAAATATAGGTTGATATCCACACTCTTTCAATAAATTCTTTACCTCTTCAACAGTACTCTCGTCACTTATGTCAAACTGCCCCGTTCCCTTTTCATTTAAAGTTCTTCCTCCAACTTCTGTACTCACTCCTGCACTCATCTTCGTTACCCCAAGTGGAACTAAGAATTTTCTAATTTCACTATTTTCTCTTGTTGTAATATTTAATCCACCTTGTGGATAGGATAACTTATACACAAGCATTGCTTGTACCAAATTTAAATCTGTAACATCTTTTATGTCAGAAAATCCACTAGCACAAGGTCTTATTCTTGGTGGTCCAAAAGAAAGTTCTAAATGTGGATATTTATTCATAAGATATCTTCCATGAAGAGCTGTAAAAAATACATCTTTTCTAAAGTCAGATAGTCCAAGTAACGCTCCCATTCCAATACTTCTCATTCCTGCAATTGCACCTCTTTCGGGTGCATCTAATCTAAATTTAAAATTCTTCTTAGGTCCTCTTATATGAACTCTATCATATACTTCCTCATCATAAGTTTCTTGATATATTGTAAGTCCATTAACACCTTCTTTAACTACTTCTTCATACCCTTCTATCTCCATTGGATAAATTTCAATTGTTATTGATGGAAATATATCCTTTAATATACTTACGCTTTCTTTTATATAACTTACAGGGGTATGATATTCACTTTCTCCTGTTAACAACAATAATTCTCTAAACCCCTCTTTTTTTATCTCTAAGGCTTCCCTTTCTATTTCTTCCATAGTAAGCTTTCTTCTTTCAATTTCATTTCCTACGCTATAGCCACAATATGCACATTTATTTATACAGTAATTTGATATATACATAGGTGTATATAATAAAACAGTTCGTCCACTATACCTCAATGTATTATCTCTTACTACAGTGGCCATTTCCTCTAAACATTCTTCAGCCTTTTTTGATATTAAATTTAATAAATCATATTCATCTAAATTTCTTTTCTCTAAGCTTCTTAAAACATCATCCTTACTTACATTTTTAAAATACTCATCAAAATTAAAATTTTTCCACTTCTCTAAAATACTATAAAAACTCATACTATCTCCCTAAAAATCCTGTAAGTGGTGAGGATGCCTTTCCTTTATTTTCTTTTGCTCCAAACTTTGATAAATATCCAAGCCTACCACCTTTAACTGCATATTTAAAGGCTTCTCCCATACTCCTTGGATTTTCTGATGATGCTATTGCTGTATTAACTAAACAAGCTGCCGCTCCCATTTCCATAGCTTCCATTGCTTGTGATGGCTTTCCTATTCCTGCATCTACTATTATAGGAATATCTAACTCATCTATCATAATTTGTATAAGTTCCTTTGTTCTAATCCCTCTATTACTTCCTATAGGTGCACCTAATGGCATTACTGCAGCTGCCCCTGCTTCTATAAGCCTTCTACCTGCATAAAGGTCTGGGCACATATAAGGAAGAACAACAAATCCTTCATCTGCCAATATTTTAGTTGCTTTTATTGTTTCTTCATTATCCGGCAAAAGATATTTTGAATCATTTATAACCTCTATTTTAATCCAATTTCCACATCCCATAGCTCTTGCTATTCTTGCTATCCTTATAGCCTCTTCTGCATTTCTTGCTCCTGATGTATTTGGCAATAATCTTACACCTTTAGGAATATTACTTAAAATATCCTCTTCTTTATTTTCTAAATCAACTCTTCTTAATGCTAAAGTTATTACTTCAGCTCCTGTACTTTCTAATACCTCTTTTATTAACTTATTTGATGGATACTTTCCTGTTCCTACAAAAAGTCTATTAGAAAGTTCTACTCCTCCAATTATTAACTTATCATTCATTAAACCTCATCCTCCCCTAATATAATTCTCATAACTGCATTTGACATATGTCCTGCACAAATAGAAACTCTTGGTGCCATAAGACCTTCTCCTTCTTTTGCTCCCTTTTCTAAATCTCCACAAATATAAACACGTCCAAATACTTTTCTCGTTTTAATATCATTACTTTTATAATATCCTGCCATTCCTGAGCCACAAATTAACTTCTTATTTTCTTTTCCTAATACATAATTAGTAAGCATTACCTTACTTTCTGGATTATCAAAAGCTTCAATAATTAGTTCTTCATCCTCTAAAATTTCTTCAATATTTTCTTCATCTATCTTTTCATTTATTTCTATAACTTTGACAAAAGGATTTATCTTCTTTAGATTTTCCTTTAAAGCCTTTACCTTTTCCATTCCAATATTCTCTACAAAATACTCTTGTCTATTTAGATTAGATGGCTCAACTATATCAAAATCTATTATTTTTATCTCTCCAACCCCAACTCTACACAAAGCAGTAGCCACATTTGACCCAAGTCCACCAGCTCCACATATAACTACTTTTGCCTTTTCTAGCTTTTCACTAATTACTGGAGTATGCCTTGCCCTCATTAATTCTTTAAGCTCTTCCTTTGTATAAGTTTCACCTCTTTTTATAAAAACAACCCTATCATTTTCTTTTACTCTTTTATCTTCATTTACTGGAAACCCATTTAAAATTACTATGTCTGCATCTCTCTTATACTTTTCTTTCAATTCATACAAAGTAGCTTCTTTTTCACTAGTCCACTTTTCATTTATTTTTATCTTCACTCTAACCTCCTCCAACAAATGCTATTATTTCAATTTCATCATCTTCTTTTAAAGTAACGTAATCAAAATCTTCCTTTATACAGATTTTTTTATTTATTTCCACAACGACTCTATCTCTATTTAATTCCTTTTCACTCAAAAATTCTGAAACTGTAATTTCATTTTCTAATAAAACTTCCTTCCCATTCACAAACACCCTTACCACCTCCTTAAAAATCCATAAAAAAAATAGAACTATCTTTAATTGCTAGTTCTAAAAATACTCTAAAGAATATATATTCTTTAGAAATATTGCTTCCCTACGTTAGTATTATCTAAATCAGGTATATTAGAGTTAGGATTTCTCCCTCTCAGCTTAAAAGCACCCCTAGCAAATTTTATTTATTTAATTATATTTTAATTTTACTATATTTTCCTTTTATTTACAACAAAATCCCACCTTTATAGATAAATGAATTTCGATTATTTTCTTTATCTACTTAGGTAGGATTTTATCATATATGAAAACTGTACTTCAGTTTATTATTTTAAAATAATCTTTTTATTTACGTCCATATTCCCATTAAAATTAAGAATCCTGGTATCCATGCTGTGAATATTCCTTCAAATATACTAAGCCATGGAGTAAATTTTCCAAGTGCTTTTCCCCAAAGAATTTCAATTGGTGCTGTAATCCATAGAACTCCCCACGCCCACCAAATGATTGCCATAAGTATGTTCCATATTCCACCTTCTCTCCATTGAAGAATTCCTGCTGGTATTGTTGTTATTGCAACAAATAATGAATACCATGCAAAAGTTCTTGTATCAAGATTAAAAATAGAATTTAATGCTATAAAAAGATATGTAAAACCAAATAAAAGTCCTGTTGCTGGTGCATAAAAATTAATTGAATTTGCAGGTGATTGCGCCTGGTCTATTATTAATGTTCCAAAGTTAACAACTATTGATAATGTTGCTGTTATTAAATTCATAATAGCTGTTGATTTTGGTGGTATCTTTGTAAGAGTCCCTAAACCATTAATCATAAGCACAAAACCTACATATAAAAGAACCGCTCCTAACATACTTTTTCCTCCTTATTCTATATCATATTTTTCATGTAAAAGAGATTGATCTAAACCTCTTTCTTGTTCTTCTTTAGAAACTCTAATAAAGCTTCCTCTATCTATTATTTTCATTATTATAAAGGTTAAAACAATTGAGTATATTGCAACTAAAACAGCTCCAAACAATTGTGTTAAAAACTGCTCCATACCTGCATTTACTCCATTAACTAATCGATTTGCTAACACCCCTATTAATACAGTTCCTATAAATCCACCCATTCCATGAACACCCCACACATCTAGAGCATCATCAAATCTTTTTTTAGCAAATTTAACACAGAAAAAACAAAATACTCCTGCAATTGCTCCAATCAATGTTGCTGAAAGTGGTGTCACGTATCCTGATGCTGGTGTTATAGTAGCAAGCCCTGCAACTGCACCTATTAATGGCTCTAAAAAAGAAAATCTTTTTTCTTCAATATAAGATACTATTGTCCAAACAATCATACCTGCTGCCCCTGCTACTCCTGTGTTAGTAAATACTATTGCTGCTGTTTCTGCTGCAGCTAAAGTTCCTCCTGCATTAAATCCAAACCATCCAAATAATAAAAGTGCTGCTCCAATTGCAACTAATCCTAGATTAAATGGTCCTTTTTCATTTGGTACTGCTCTTCTTCCCAGCACATATACTGCTACAAGTCCTGAGAAACCTGAACTTACATGAATTACTGTTCCTCCTGCAAAATCAACAAATCCCATTTTTGCAAGGAAGCCTCCTCCCCAAATCCAATGGGCAATTGGAAAATAAACTACTATCATCCAAATTATAAGAAATACTATCCAACCTCTTATGTTCATTCTATTTGCTATTGCCCCTGTCATTAATGGTAAAGTTATAATTGCAAACATCAATTGATACATAAAAAACATTAAAAATGGAATTGTTAATCCATAAGTTCTATTAACTACAAAATCTAAATTTTTAAAGGCAAAAAATTGTGTTGGATTTCCTATAAATCCACCTATATCATCCCCAAATACAAGACTAAAGCCTCCAAATATCCACATAAGTGTTACTACACCTATCGCTAAAAATACTTGTAGCATTATTGTAAGAGAATTCTTTCTTTCAACTAATCCACCATAAAAGAAAGCTAGCCCTGGAGTCATTATAAACACCAGTACTGTTGATAAGATTATAAATGCCACATTTCCATGTACTATTCCATCTAGCATAAAGTTCACCTCTTTTTAATACTTACGTATAGTTATAGGAAGAGAATTAAATAATTCTCTTCTTACAAAATCATGACATTTTACTATTACCTTTTCTATTTCTCCTGTCATATTTCCTATAACTCTAAGTATAAATCCATTTACCTCTAAGCCACTTATTCCATAGCTTAAATTTAAATCTATTTCTTCTATTTCTTTTCTTAAGTTCTCTATAAAATCTTTTGTAATTCTTCTATCTATTACTAGTAATGTTCCAAAATTTAAATATCCTTCTAAATATCCAATTTTATTAATATCATATTTTTCAGGTTCTAAAACTAAATTATCTAATAATACCAATTTGCTATCATAATACAAATTTGTTTTAAGAATTCCTCTTTTGTATTTAAAGTTTCCACCATCTGGTGACCATCCTGCTGTAATTCCGTCTGTATATATAAATGTACTATCTTTATGCATATAAATATCATTTACTTGCTTATACATTGCATTTCTATACAGAATTACTGGATCTGTTATATATTCTAAAACACTATTTTTTTCTAAATTTATATATGTTTCTTGATAAGTTTCTTTCATATTTTCACATTTATAAATTTTTGTTGATGCTTGAGTTGTTACAATTGCTCTTGCATCTTTTTTCACTTCTATAGTGTTTAAGAATTTTTCACCCTCAACATATCCACCTCCAATTTGAACTATAAAATATGTTGAAATTTCTTCCCTATCCAAGTGAAGTGTTGGTGAAACTCTCATTACTCCATCAAAAGCTCTTTTGGTTGTAATGGTCTTATCTCCACGTTTTTCTAAAACTAACTCAATATATCCATCAAAGTTTTCTCTTTTGGCTTTGCATTTCTGCATATTACATTCCCTCTAATAAACATTTATTCTTTATCCAGTTTATAACAAGGTTTATACCTTCATCAGTTTTAAGATTTGTGAAAATAAATGTGTTTTCTTTCCTAAAGTTAAGTGTATCCTTTCTCATAACTTCTAAATCTGCTCCAACATATGGTGCTAAATCTATTTTATTTATTATAAAAAGGTCACTCTTTATCATTCCTTGCCCTGCTTTTCTTGGAATTTTCTCTCCTTGTGCAACATCTATTATATAAATTGAAAAATCAACTAAATCTGGGCTAAATGTAGCTGCTAAGTTATCTCCTCCACTTTCTAAGAAAATAATATCTAAGTCATCAAACCTACTTTTCAATTCATCAACTGCTGCAAAGTTCATTGAAGCATCTTCTCTAATTGCAGTATGAGGACATCCACCTGTCTCAACTCCAATAACTCTGTCTTCTGGTAAAATCGAGTTTTTAACCATAAACTTTGCATCTTCTTTTGTATAAATATCATTAGTTATTACTGCACACTTATAATTTTCATTCATTTGTCTAGTAACTCTTTCTATTAAAAGTGTTTTTCCACTTCCAACAGGGCCACCAACACCTATAACTACTGGTCTCATAATTTATCACCTCATATAAAAATTTTATTATGACATAAACAATCTGAATATTAATGTTTCATGTTGAATTTGTGCAAGCTCTATTCCAGGAACATTTGCCCCAAACATTTCTTCCTCAAGCTCTTCTATTAATACACTAAGCTCAGAAAAGTTTTTAGCACATTCTTGTAAGAGAAGCTGCCCATCTTTTTGTCCAAGAGGGATTGTTCTTACTGCATTTTGTATTAAAGTAGATGCCGTACTATACATATAATATTGAATTGCAAATTTATAATCTATTCCAAGTTCATACATAAGTGTTCCAAAAACTATTGATGGATGCCCGAATACTTTTTTCTTTTTTATATCCTCTAGATATCTTTCTAATTTTTCTGACCTATATAAGTCTAAAAATAATTCAACCATTCTTCTTGCCACAAGTTTATTTCCATCCCTTGTTTCTTTCGCCATACACTGAACGGTTAATTTTCTATCTAATTCTATAATTTTAGCGTAATCCTCTTTTTCTAGTAATGGATATAGAATTTTAATTCCATATCCCTCACTATATAAAAATTGATTCCTAAAAAAAGTAGTTATCCATTCTCTGCAAGTTTCTGTATTTCTTATCCTATCATCTCTTAGATAGGTTTCCATTCCATATGAATGATTAAATGAACCAATTGGAAAATTTGAATCACATATTTGCATTACTTCTAATATTTTTAAGTTATCTTTAATGTCTATGCATGAAGTCAACATGTCTAAATGCCTCTTTTAACTCTAAATTTTCTCTCTTATAGTCTATTCCGTCCTTCTTAAGACCCTCTTCTACTACTGGGTCATACTGTATAATCATTTTTTCGTCCATAAATTGTGCTGGATGATGTTTATTTCCTATTTCATGTGCAATCTTACCCATTTCAGTCATACTTTTTGGTAAAATTACTAAGACATCTTCACTATTAACTTTTACTATAACAACGTTGTGTCCATCATTGAAAATAATATCTCCATCCTTAAGCTTTTCATCATTTTTTAATGTAATTCCATATTCTTTTCCATGATCTGATTCTGCTCTTATAATTCTTTTAAGCATATCTTCATTATCTAAATAAATTTTTTCTATATGACACCCTTCTATATTAGTGCTGTCTATATTTCCTAACACTTTATCTAATATCATCTCGTCTCTCCTTTATTTATATAATTTAGAATAAGTAATATCTTTGTGTTAATGGTAATGTTTCTGCTGGTTCACAAGTTGCAAGAACTCCATCAACTTTTACTTCATAAGTTTGTGGATCAACTTCAAGTTTTGGCATTTCAGCATTAAACTTCATATCTTTTTTAGTTAAGTTTCTAATTCCTTTTACAGGTAGAACTTGTTTTTCAAGACCTAATTTTTCTTTTATTCCATGCTCATATGCATATTGTGAAACGAATGTTACACATGTTCTTTGCATTGCTTTTCCATAATATCCAAACATATATCTTGGTATTTCTGGTTGACATGTTGGTATAGATGCATTTGCTTCTCCCATAATTGAGTTAAGTATCATACCACCTTTAATTACTATTTTAGGTTTTGCTCCAAAGAATGCTGGTTCATAAAGAACTAAATCTGCTATTTTCCCTTCTTCTACTGAACCTACATATGTGTCCATACCTTGTGCTATTGCAGGATTTATAGTGTATTTAGAAATATATCTTTTAACTCTGTTGTTATCAGAATCTTCTTTATCACCATCCATAACTCCTCTTTGAGTTTTCATTTTACTAGCAGTTTGCCAAGTTCTTGTTATAACCTCACCGATTCTTCCCATGGCCATTGTATCTGAACTCATCATACTAAATACTCCCATATCATGTAAGATATCTTCAGCTGCTATTGTTTGTTTTCTAATCCTTGAATCTGCAAAAGCAACGTCTTCTGCAACTTTATTATCTAAGTGATGACAAACCATAAGCATATCTAAATGTTCAGCAATTGTATTTTTTGTATATGGTTTTGTTGGGTTTGTTGATGCTGGTAAAATATTTGGGAATTGAGCCATTTTTAATATGTCTGGCGCATGCCCTCCTCCAGCTCCTTCAGTATGGAACGTATGCATAACTCTTCCTTTAATTGCATCTATTGTATGCTCAACAAATCCACCTTCATTTAATGTATCTGTATGAATTGATACTTGAATATCATATTTGTCAGCTGCTTGAAGTGAATATTCAATTGCAGACTTTGTAGCACCCCAGTCTTCATGAATTTTTAATCCACAAGCCCCTGCTTCAATTTGTTCTCCATTTACTTCAATATTTGCTCCACTACCTTTTCCTAAGAATCCCATATTTATTGGAAGTCCTTCTGCAGCTTCAATCATTTTTTCAATATTCCAAGCTCCTGGTGTGCAAGTTGTAGCGTTAGTTCCATCGTTTGGTCCTGTTCCTCCACCAACAATAGTTGTAATACCACCTTCTATTGCTACTCTTACTAAGTCTGGGCTAAGATAATGTACGTGTGTATCTATTCCTCCAGCAGTTAAGATTAATCCTTCTCCTGCTAAAGCCTCTGTACTAACTCCAACAATGAAATCAACATCATCCATTCCAAGTGGATTTCCACCTTTTCCTATGCATAATATTTTTCCATCTTTTATTCCTACATCTGCTTTATAAATTCCTGTGTAATCCACGATTGTTGCTCCTGTTATAATTAAATCAGCAACCTTTGGATTTTTTCTAGTTTCAATAGAGTTTTGCCCCATTCCATCTCTTAGTGACTTTCCTCCACCAAACTTACATTCATCTCCATATAGTGTTTTATCATCTTCAATTTCTATAAAAAGTTCTGTATCTCCTAATCTTATTTTGTCACCTTTTGTTGGTCCAAATAAGTCTTTATAACGCTTTCTATCTAACTCAAAACTCATTATTTACAAACCCCCTCATCTAAATATCCATCAACTTTATTATTTAAACCAAATACTCTTCTAACTCCTGCTATTGGAATTAAGCTAACTTCTTTTTCATCACCTGGCTCAAATCTTACCGCAGTTCCTGCTGGAATATCTAATCTTTTTCCATAAGATTTATCTCTATCAAATTTTAATCCACAGTTTACTTCATAAAAATGAAAATGTGAACCAACTTGAACTGGTCTGTCAGCTTCATTTTTTACTTTTATTTGTATAGCTTCTCTACCTTTGTTATATTCAATTGTTCCTTCACCTAACTTGATTTCTCCTGGTATCATTTTTTCTCCTCCTTCGTTTATTGAATTGGATCATGTACAGTAACTAACTTAGTTCCATCTGGGAATGTTACTTCTACTTGAACTGTATGAAGCATTTCTGGAATACCTTCCATTACCTGATCTCTTGTAAGAATTCCTCTTCCTTCATCCATTAAATCAGAAACACTTTTTCCGTCCCTAGCGCCTTCCATAATATCTGCTGTTATTATAGCTACAGATTCTGGATAATTTAGTTTTAATCCTCTATCCATTCTCTTCTTAGCTAAATCAGCCGCTACAACAATCATTAATTTTTCTTGTTCACGCATTGTAATTCTCAAAACTGATTCCTCCTAAAATTTAATTTTCAAAAACATTTGTATATATTCCCATACATTTATTTTTCCTAAATACTTTCCCCTATTTTTTTGTCCTTTATTCATAAAAAAGAAGAGTAAAAAATTTTACTCTTCTTACTCTTCTTATAATTCTGATTGTTCAAACAATCCTTCTACTTTTTTTTCTGTGGTATTTGTAAATACTTTCATTAACCCAATTCCTATAAATATAACTAAAAATATACTTAATGCAAAAAAGTCTGTACCTACTTTGCTCCAATCTGCTCCTCCAATAGCTTCTCTAAATCCATCTATTGAATAAGTAAATGGCCATAAAAATTCTATTTTTTGTAAAAATGCTGGATTAACTTCTATTGGATATATTGCTCCTGATCCTGCAACTTGCATTACCATTATTACAAGGGCTCCTGCTTTACCAAAGTTTCCATTTAATGATGCTAATGTGAATATTATTACTGTAAACACTATTCCTGAAAACCATGCAAATGCAAACAGTAATGGGATATTAGCTGGTTTAATTCCTATTAATAAAATATCTCCTGCTGTTACTATTGTTGCTTGAACGAAGTTTATCAATAAGAATAAAAGCATTTTTCCAAAATGAATACTTAATATTCCTTTTCCTGTAGTATCATCTTCTTCCTTATCATTTGCACTTAATATTGTTGTACATAAAAGTGCTCCAACCCAAATTGATAATACTGTATAAAATGGTGCAAGCCCAACTCCAAATATAGACATTCCATATAACTCTTGTACATTCATCCCTACTGGAGATGCTAAAAGGCTTGATAATTGTTCAGGGTTTTTATTTAATATATTAACAATATTATTTAATGAATCATTATTTAACTTATTTGTTTGTTTTTCTAAATTAGTTAATGTTCCTTGTAAATTATCCAACTTTCCTTTAAGTTCATTTGCCTTATCTGATGTTAAATTGCTAGATGATATTCCTAAATTAGCAATTTGATTTAATGTTGGTATTAACTCTTTGCTTGATTGTAACATTCCATCAACGTTGTTTAAGCTATTTTGTAAATTTTCTGAAATACTAGAAATATCATTACTTATATTATTAGAGTAGCTATTTACAAAGTCATTTATTCCATTTGTTATTTCATTTGATAGGTTTGAAATACTATCTAATTTACTATTTATAACATTAAAATCTACTCCATTTGTGTTACTTAAATAAGTATCTAATGCTTCTAATTCTCCTATTTGATTATCTAACACACCACTTAAGGAGTCTAATTTATTCTTTAGATTTGATATATTAGTATTTGGAGAAATTTTATTTAAGTTTCCAAGTATATTAGATGCCTCATTTATAAGACTACTTAAATTCTTTTTATTTTTTATAGCATTTTGTATTATATTTTTATCTTTATTTATTTGATCTTTTGTTAGCCCTTTAGAATTTTCAATATCCTTTGTATCATTTTTAGCTATTCCAAGACCTTCTTTTGCTCCATTTAAAGCACTGTTATTTATACTCTCTTGTGTCTTTATAGTTTCTTTTAAATTATCTATAAATGTATTTGCTGAATTATTTGTATTTTGAATACTACTATTCAACGAATTTAAATTTTGTTCTATTGATGTAATATTATCTTTAGTTTGCTGGATTAAGTACTTACTAGCACCTACAACACTCTGTAAATTATTTATTCCATCTTCTATTTTAGGAATTCCATCCTTTACTTGTGATAAATAATTTGCAAGTTCTCCTGTGCTTCCACTTACACTTCCTATATTATTTATTATGCTTTGTACATTGCTATTTGTTGTACTCACAACATTTTTTAAATTTAATATAAGTGGTTCATTTTCTTTTATATTTTTTCCTAATGTATTTCCCGCATCTAGTATAACTTTATTTACACTATCAAAAAATGTTTGTTTTATTTGATTTTGTAATCCTGTTACTGCTAAATCTGATATCTTAGTTGCAATTGCATTTGTCTTTTCATTTACTCTGTAAATTAAATCTGGCTTCACTGGATTTCCTGTTGATATAGTTCTTAATTTTTCTGAGAAATCACTTGGAATAATAATTTCTGCATAATATTCTCCTGTCTTTAAGCCTTCATCTCCTACCTTTTTCCCCACAACAGTCCATTTCATAGAATTATTATTATTTAATTGTGTAACTGTTTGATTTCCAAAGTTAACTATTTGATTATTTATTATAGTTCCCTTATCTTCATTAACTACGGCAATAGGAACATTTCCTGTATCTACGTAAGGATTCCAATTTGCTTTAAGAGTAATCCATGTATATAACGATGGTATTATACAAAGACCAATTACAATTCCTAATGCAACTTTATTTTTTATTAGTCTTTTTAAGTCTTTTTTAAATATTTTAAATACCCTCATGGTTTTTCTCCTTAATTATTCCGCAAGTCCTGATTCCTTAAATCTGTGCTCAAACTTAGCGAATATATTATTTGATTTTGGTTTCACAAAATACCCTATCAATATAAATACTATAGCGAATATTATAAGTGCTACTATATCTTTTATTGTATTTGGCCAGTATGCTCCTCCAATTGCCTCTCTCATTAAGTCTACTCCATATGGGAAAGGTACAAAAGGTTCTATTATTCTAAAGAATAATGGCATAGCTTGAACTGGATATGTTCCACCTGTTCCTGATAATTGAACTACCATAAGTACAATACATATTGCATCTCCAATATGTCCAAAAATAGATAATAAAGTAAACATTATTATTGCAAAAGTTATTGATGTAACTAATGAACCCAGTATAAAAAGTGGTAAATTCATTACTTGTACTCCAACTAAAAACTTTGCTCCAATAGTTATTATTAATGACTGAATTATAGCTAGAAATACAAAAGTTAACATTTTACCATAATGTCTTTCTCTTATAGTCATTAGTTCAAATTCATCTCTTTCTGGTGGCTCTGTTTTTAAGATTGAGCCTGCAATTAACATTCCTACCCAAAATGCTAATACACTATATACTGGAGTCATACCTGAACCATAATTTGCAACTGGATAAATTGATTCTTGCTTAAAATTAAATGGATTTTGAGCATAATCTCCCATTACTATTGGGTTTCCTTGTAATACTCCAATAATTTGACCAATATTATTATCGCTAATATTTTGTAACTTATTACTTAATTCATTTATCATTCCCTTATATTGATTTAAATAATTATATAAATTCTCACTAGTCTGAGTTGCAGTATTTGTCATATTTGCACCATCATTTAATATATTTTGAATTTTACTATTTAAATTTTGGGTATTTTGAATTAAGCTAGTAGCATTATTTGTAGCTTCCACCATTCCATTCATAATAGTATTAATAGCTGCATTACCTCCATTATTATAGTTAGATAATACATTGTTTATTGAATCGTTTATCATATTTACACTATTTTGAATAGATTGAATACCTGCTTGTGTAAGGTCTCCACCACTATTAACTGTATTTTTTAAATTTTCTACCTGAGTATTTAATAGGTTGTTTGCGTTATTTAAACTGTCTATTAACGCATTTAAATTTGCATTATTCTTATCCTTGTTTATACTATTTAAGAAATTTAAAGTCGTACTTATGTTTTTCTGGATTGATTCTGTCGTAGTCTGTATTTGATTTAATAACTCTTTATTATTTCCACCAGAAAGACTTTGTGATAAATTACCTACTGTGTTTGCTAAATTTTTAGCACTATTTAAATTTACTCCTATATTAGAAATTGTGTCATTTAAAATACCTTTAGTATTTTCCATGTTTTGTCCAATATTCTGAGTGTTAGTTTGCATTGCTGATAAACTTGAATTTAAAGCTGGTGCTATACTTTTTAAATTGTCTAAATAAGCATTTAATGTACTTGCACTATTCCCTGCATTTTTAATTCCATTCATTACAGTGTCTATATTCTCATTCAAGTCTATTATTGCATTTTTTAAATTTATTATTTCAGTTTTATTTTCATTTGCTTTTTTACCATAAATATTTAATTTATCAAATGCTTTTTCTGATAATGTTGACATAATACTATCTTGTATTTGTGCTAAAAGTGTTTGCTCAGCAACTTCTGTTATTTTATTTGCAACTGGTCCTGCTTTTGTGTCAACTTTATATGTAAGTTCTGGTTTCTTTGGATTATTTGTTGCAAGTGAACTTAAATCCTTTGAAAAATCTTTTGGAATTACAAGCTCTGCAAAGTACTTTCCACTTGAAAGACCTATATTTGCTTCATTTTCACTTACAAAATTCCAATCAAGAGTCTTATTTGTTTTTAAATTGTCTACTATGCTATTTCCTACATTAAGTTCTTCACTTCCAACCTTTGTTCCTGTATCTTCATTTACTATTGCTATTGGAACTGTTCCTGTGTTGCTATATGCATCCCAACAAGCAATAACATTCACAAAGGAATATAATGATGGTACTATACACAGTCCTCCAATTATTATTATTGCTATTGGATTTTTTACCATACCTTTTAAATCTCTAAAAAAGACTTTCAATGCATTTTTCACTCTTTTCACCTCCATTAAAATTTACTTTCTCCTAATTCTGCTACAATACATAATTATACCAAAGCAATTTCTTAAAAACTATATTGTTCATTTAAATTTTGACTAAAAGTCATATTTTATTAATTAAATACTTTATTAATATTATTTATATGTTTTTTACTTTATATGCAAAAAAAGTCCTAATCAAAGGACTTTTTTAAAAAATAAGTTAATTTTAAATTGTCTAATTCGTTATCTTTTACATAATTCAGTATCTCTGCTGCATAATTTTTATTGTGACTTATTATCTTTGATAGCTTTTGCATTATCAAAATATTTTCATCTATATTTTTACTACTATAAACTCTAAATAGTATATATCTAACTATAAGCATTATAAACCCATCAAATATTGATTCAATTTCTGAAAATGGAAATAAACTTGAAAACATATAATTTACAAGATAATTTTCTAAAACTATTTCATCAAAATTCTCTTCTTTTTTTTTCTCCCTTAATAACTCTTTTGTTTTATTTATTAAAATTATACTATCAGTATTTTTTTCTACTTCTAAAAATTTTATTATTATTTGAAGAAATTCAGCTTTATCCACTGTTTTATCTCCCCTAATCTTATATTCTATAAATTCATATTCCTCTATGTATTTTTTTAAATCTTTTTCACCTATTTCATATACTTCTTCCACATCTTTTATAAAATATCCTAAGTTAATAATTCTCTTATCTAAATCTAAACTTCTATTTTTAATTATTTCTAAGCTTTTCCTTCTAATTTCTGAAAAGAATTCAACTGATAGCCAATTAAACTTTTCACTTGTATCAATTTTGTTCCAAATTATAGATTTTCCTAACTCTTCATCACTTTCAGCAAATGTTATCTCTTCTCTTCTTAATATCATTTCTGCTGCATGAGGACATGAAATATCTAAGGATATTTCATAAATATCATCAACCTTATTTAAAATCCTTGGAAAACTTGTGCATACATTACCTAAATACTCTTCCCCAAGCTCTTTATAAATCTTGCAGTAACTATCTACATCTAAAAATGGACATTTCTTTTCCTTATTTAAAAGGATTTTTGCATAATCTATCGTTTCATCAATAACCTTTAAATTTACTTCTATATTTTTTTCTAATTCACTTTTTATTTCCCTATCATCACTTACATTTTTATATTGATTAAATGTAAATTTATCTACCTCAATTTCCCATCCTACACAACAAATATCAGTACATTTTTTTCCTATACAGTTAAACTCCTTAAAATATTTTGGATATCTTAACTTTATCATTTCCCCCATTTTTAACTCCTTTCTTCTTTCAAAAAGCTCCTAATTTCTTCTATAGTTTCATTTTTATTTATTATATTTAAATGATTAGATTTTTTTATCTCTATAATTTTTGAATTTTTAATAAATCTGCTTATTTCTATACTATGTTTTAATTTTATAACATCATTTCTAGCACATAGAACAAGCACCTTATTTTTTATTTTTTCTAAATCCTTTTTTTCTATCCCAATATCTTTAACCATTAGTTCTGCTATAAGGGCTTTCCCCTTAAATTTTTTATGGCATAAACCTAATATTTTTAGTAAATTTATATACAATTTTATAATTATTGTCCCCCATAATTTTAGTCCTTCTGCTTTATAATTTCCTGAAATTAAAACTACTTTATCTATCTCATCCCCATATTTTTTACACATCACCATACTTATATTTGCTCCATCACTAAATCCTATAATACATGGTTTCTTTAGCTTTTTCACCTTAAAAAACTCTGTAAAATCCTTAGCGAATAACTCTATACTTAAAACCTTTTTTCCAATTTCACTCTTTCCATGTCCTCTTGTATCTATACCTATAACATGGTGTTCCTTTGATAATTCTAAAAAAAGCTTTTTAAATGATGTAGTATTCATTCCATTACCATGAAAAATAACTATAACCTTTTCTTTTCCCCTCCCTTTTTCGTAATACTGTAATTTTACATCAGAAATCTTTATTTTTCCACAAGTAACCTCTTTCATACTCTAACCTCCTCCCCCTTTTAACTTCTACTAAAGTATATACCTTTAAATTTTAAAGTAAAAAGAAGTTATTTTTTTCAATAACTTCTTTTATCTACTATCTTAATCTTCAAGCATTATTTCTAATATTTCTTTATCTGTTTCTTTCATTCCTTCTTTTCCAAGTCTTCCAACAGCTACAATAGTATCCTCAATTGTATCTTTTACAATCCCTGTTAAAGGATTATATGCTTGATTTACCATTGCTAAATGATGACTCATCATTGCTGCATCTAAGCTAGTAGCTATTTTAGCTGCACAAGAAGCCTTAGCACCATCACAAACTATACCTGAAATATTTGCAAGAGTATTAGTCACAGTTTTATTTATTTGTTCTAAAGTACCACCCTTTAAATATGTTATAGCTGCACCACTTGCACATCCTGCACTTACTGCACCACAAAATGCTGATAATCTTCCTATTCCTGTTTTTTGGTGAATTGTCATTAGGTTAGCAAATACTAATCCTCTGTATAACTGTTCTTCTGATAAATTATTTTCTGTGCAATATACTATTACAGGTATTGATGATGTCATTCCTTGATTTCCTGACCCTGAGTTAGTCATTACAGGAAGAGAACTTCCACTCATTCTTGCTTCTGAAGCTGCTGCTGCATAAGCTTTTAATTTTGTTTCTATTGTGTCAGGATAACTTTCTAATATTACTTTTCCTATTCCTATTCCATAAGTTCCCTTAAGCCCTTCTTCTGCAATAGTTATATTATATTTTATTTGAGTATCTAAGATTTCTTTAATCTCCTCTAAAGGAACTGTATTTGCATATTCATAAATTTGTTCTACTGAAAGAATTCCTCTATCTACAAATACACCTAAATATTTATCTGCATCTTCTACTGCTTTAAAAATATCTTTACCATTTTTCGTTTCTCTAACAATATTATTATGTGCAAATTTTATTTCTACTTCACTGCTATCCTCTCCTGAGAAAGCTTTTACGATTAAATGTAATTGAACTTCTGTATCTAAAAGATTTACAACACAGTAATCTCCCTCCACAAGCTCCTTAGCTTTTTTAATACTTTCTTCATCTACTTCATTTATTACTTCTAATTCCTTATCTGCTTTTCCTGCAAGTACACCTATAATAGCACTTGCCTTTATTCCAATTAAGTTTCCTGTATTAGGAACAGTAACACACTTTGCATTTTTAACTATATTCCCACTACATAAAACTTGGATTCTCTCTGGCATTGTACCTAAAATCTCTCTTGCTTTTGCACTTGCATAAGCTATTGCTATAGGTTCTGTACACCCCATAGCTGGGACTAATTCTTCTTTTAATATTTTTAGATAATCTCTATATGTACTCTTGTCCATCATCTCTATTCACCTATCTCTTTCTCTTTTCTATAATGATTATAACAAAAATTTCAGGCTATCAAAAAGTTATTTTTTTCTTTTTGATAGCCTGATTATCTTAATTATCTAATTTTACCTAATTATCATTTTCTAGGCTTCTTTTTAATATAATTAATTTTATTTTTTCAAAACTTATATTATTATTAACCTTTTCTTTTATTGGTGATAGCTTTGAAAATCCTATTTCTGAACCTATTTCTAATACTTCTTTTTCTTCCTCTTCAGTAAAGAATCCACTAAAATCTATTTTGAAATCTAACTGTTCTACATCTGCTATATAAGTTTGTATATGGCCACATATAGTTCCTACTGTTAAATTTCGTTCTTTAGTGGTCTCTTCAAGAGTTTTTCCTTCTCTAAGCATATTTACACTGGTTTCATAAGATTTTTCTTTTTCCGTTACTTTTCTTTTTTTACCTTCCTTCTTTTCTACTGGAAGCTTTATATCATTTTCAATTTTAAAGCTAACTTCTATATTTTTTTCATTTACATAAGCATTTATTTTTTCTAAGAATAGGTCTGCATATTTTTCTATTTTCTTTTCACCAACACCACTAACATCAAGCATTTGCTGTTTATTTAAAGGCATTCTTGTACTCAATTCTTTTAATGTGTTATCACCAAATACAACATATGGTGGAACTCCTTCTTTTTCTGCAATTTCCATTCTTAATGCTCTTAAAATACTAAATAACTCATTATCAGTTTTAAGCTTAACTGCCTTTTTAACTTCTTTAAATAAAACTTTTTCCTCACCTTTAATAATCCTTAAGGAGTTTTTATTCGGTGTTACAACAGGGAATTCGCCTCCATAATTTATATACCCATGAGATATCAATGTATTTATAAAATCCTTTAGCTCATCTTTTGTATAATCTTTTACTATTCCATAAGTAGTTAGCTTATCTAAACCCTGATCTATAAGCTTTTTATTTTTAGAACCCCGTAATACTTCAACTATAACACCAATTCCAAATGGTCTTTTCATTCTATACACACAAGAAATTACCTTTTGAGCATCTACTGTTTTATCTATCATTTCACCTTCAAAAAGACAATTACTACAATTTTCACATTCCTTTTCTTTTTCTTCTCCAAAATAATTTAAAATATATTTTTTATAGCATCCATTTGAATAAACTAAATCTATCATACTTTGAAGCTTTTCTAATTCATTTCTTTTTCTAAATGGATTTTGTGTTCCTGTTTCTATAATATACTTTTGAGTTTGAACATCCCCTGGTGAAAATAAAAGAATACATTCTGATTTTTCTCCATCTCTTCCTGCTCTTCCAATCTCTTGATAATATCCCTCAATGTTCTTAGGCATATTATAATGAAACACATATCTTACATCTGGTTTATCAATCCCCATCCCAAATGCATTTGTTGCAACCATAACATCTGCTCTATCATATATAAAATCTTCTTGATTCTTTTTTCTTTCAATATCTGAAAGTCCTGCATGATAGCTTAAAGCATTTATTCCATTGCTCTTTAAAAGGTCACATAGCTTATCTACATCTTTTCTTGTAGAGCAATAGATTATTCCACTTTCTCCTTTATTAGCTTCTATATAATCTAATATATAAATATTTTTACTAATACCTTTTTCAACAGTTATTTTTAAATTTTCACGATCAAAGCCTGATATAAATATTTTAGGATTCTGTAATTTAAGGCTCTCTAAAATATCATCACGTACTTCTTTAGTTGCTGTTGCTGTAAAGGCTGTTACAACAGGCCTTTTAGGCATAGCCTCTATAAATGTAGCTATTCTTTTATAACTACTTCTAAAATCATGTCCCCACTGTGACACACAATGTGCTTCATCTATAGCTATTTGACTGACATTTAAAGCTTTTATAATATTAAGAAACTCCATTCCTTCAAGTCTTTCAGGTGCAACATAAAGAATTTTAATTTCTCCTGTATTTATTCTAAAATAAACCTCTTGAATTTCAATATTTGAAAGACTTGAGTTTATATATGCACTTTCTATTCCTAATGCATTTAAAGAATCTACCTGGTCTTTCATAAGTGATATTAAAGGGGAAATTACTATTGTTAATCCATCTAATGCAATAGCTGGCACTTGGTAACAAAGAGATTTTCCTCCCCCTGTTGGCATTATTGCTAGAACATCACTTCCATTTATTATTTCATTTATTATTTTTTCTTGCCCATCTCTAAAGCTTTTATATCCGTAATATTTACTTAAAATTTCATATATATCCTTCAAAATAATTCTCCTTTTCTTATAAATTATATCCCTTCCTTTATTCTCTATACTTAAGTATTATATTTATTTCATTTTAACTGAACCTCCCACGACTAAAGTCGTGGGGTTCTTGGTCAATAACACTAATGTGTTAAGTTTCACCAAGCTAACCCCGTAGTTCCTACGGTTCTTATATATGTTATCTATTTAAAACATTTATTAGTCTTATTCCTTCATTTAAAATATTTATACTTGCGTTAATATCTCTTTGATGATGCGTGTAACAACAAGGACAATCCCACTCTCTTATACTTAGATTTTTAACTTCCTCATTTTTATATCCACATTTATTACATAATTGAGAACTTGCAAAAAACTTATCTACCTTCATAATCTTTCTCTCGTACCAATTAGCTTTATATTCTAACTGTCTAACAAACTCTGACCATGATACATCAGCAATAGAAAAAGCTAGCTTATGATTCTTAACCATATTCTTAATCTGCAAATCTTCTATGCAAATAATATCATTTTCTTTTATTAAATTGGTAGATAACTTTTGCAGAAAATCCTTTCTTTGATTAGCTACACGCTCTTGAAGTCTTGCTACTTTTAATCTTGCTTTATTTCTATTTGAACTACCAATTGTTTTTCTTGATAATCCTCTTTGCAATTTAGCAAGTTTGTTTAAAGACTTTCTAAGATGCTTTGGATTTTCTATAAATTCTCCATCACTTGAGATACAAAATTCTTTAATTCCTAAATCTAATCCTATACTATTATTAGTTTTTTCAAATGGATTAATATCTATATCAGTACAACATATAGATACATAATATTTTCCACTAGGTTCTTTAGATACTGTTGCATTAAGTATTCTTCCTTGTGGTATTTGCTTATCTCTTATTTTTACTATTCCAAGTTTAGGCAACTTTATATGTTTACCACAATATTCAATATTTCCATTTGTAAAATTAGTTCTATATGAAAATCTATTAGTTTTTTTAGATTTAAATTTAGGAAAACCTATCTTTTCTTTAAAGAATTTTTTATACGCATTTTCTAAATCCTTTAAGGAATTTTGTAGCGAAAATTTATCTGGATCTTTTAACCATTCTAATTCTTTTTTTAGACTAGTTAATTCTGAACTACATTGCTTATAAGTAAAAGTTTCTTTATTATTTTCATAAATTTCTATTTTTTTAGCAAGATACTTGTTATATACAAATCTTACACAACCAAAAGTTTTATTAATTAACTTTTCTTGTTCTTTATTTGGATATATTCTAAACTTATAAGCCTTTTCCACTACAATTCACCTTCCTTAACGTGTTTTTTGATTTCATATTAGCATACGCAATTGGTTAATTCAAATATTTGAAAGTATTTTAAGACTATTTTTAAACAACATATGTAAGAACCGTAGTTCTTAGTCGTATTAGAGGTTGTCGTTCACTATAACTCGCTACCGTCATAGCAGTTCTCTTATAAACTTCTTATGCTTTCACATAAGCACAGACTATATCTTCACCCTCACCATTATGTACTAGGGGCTACCCACTTCCACTACCAATAGCTTGTAGTGTACTTCCCTCAAGAGGAATAGTCGTTGAACTTTACCTTTCGGTCTTAGCTACTGATTGTCGATTGTAACTCCACTTAGGTTTTAACCTTATGGTATACACATTATTTTTTCTGATTTCTCAACATTCACACTTATAGCATTTAAGCTATTATGTTGTAGTTAATGTGCCTTTACGCGTTTCCAGCAGTTCAAGTAGTATTGGGTAAGGTTCCCTCCCTCTACATACAGATTTCTCTATATACTGACTCTTTGCCTACTAACTCATCACTAAAGTAACGAGTTTGCGTAGGCAGTTAATCAACTATATTTACGAAAAAAGAGACTAGCCTCTGCTAATCTCTATCTTTTTCTAAGACCTTTGTCCATTATTTTTTTATAAATATAATAAATATATGGTTCCTTCTCTACATATTTATGCAATTGATTTATTTCAATCCATTTAACTCCACTATTTTCATCAAGCTTTGCTCGAACCTCTTCTTCTTCACTACATTCAAAAAGATATGCTATGTTCAAATGAAGATGTGGTGATATATAGACACCATTTTTTGTATGTCCTCCAACAGGAATTGAATCAAGTGACATTATTTCTTCTGATAATAACTTTGCTTCTTTTATACCCGTTTCCTCTTTTAATTCTTTTAATGCTACTTTTAAAAAATCTTCTTCACCATCCATATGTCCGCCAGTCCAAGCCCACGTATTATATATATTGTGATAAATCATAAGGGTTTTGGTTCTATCCTTATTTACAACAAATGCTGATGCTGTAAAATGACACACTACATTTCTCCTTGTAAGTGTGTCTTCAAAATTTTCCATACATCGCATAAACAAAACCTTATCCTTCATTTCTTGCTCATTGATAGGTGTATATTTTTTTATTATTTCTCTATGTCCCAATGAAAATCCCCCCTCTTTTTTTTCATCTTATTATATATCAAAAATCTTATTTGTTCACTATTTTTTAAAAAAGCTACCTAAAAAATAGGTAGCTTCTTATAAAGGTTTTTAGGATTTTTTGTATGTTATCTGTATTTCTATTATATTTCCCTACTCCTTTTAAGTAAAATATTTATTTTTTATATATCATATTAATTCTACTTATATATCAATATTTGTATTTTTTAATTTTCTCTATTCAATATATAATTCATAAGTTCCTTTAAGAACTCTGTGTTTCTATTTACATTTTTAAGAGACTCTATTGCTAAATTATAATACTCAAAAAGTTGTTTTGAAGCTTCTTCATATCCTAATACAGTTACAAAGGTTGAAGTATTATTTTTTTCATCTACTTTTGCTTCTTTTAAAGAGTCTTCTCCTCCAGTGCTATCTAATAAATCATCCTTGATTTGAAATGCTATTCCTGCATACTTTGAAAACTCTTTTAAATATTTTTTTTCATTATCAGATGCATTTCCTAATATAGCTGGCATTAAAATTGATGCTTCAAATGCTATTCCTGTTTTATAAAAGCATATTTCCTCTAACTCTTCTTTATTTAATTTTTTCCCTTTTGAATTTAAATCCATTTCTTGTCCTATACACATTTTCTTTATAGCCTCAGCAGAATATCTTATAATTTCTAAAATATTTTCACTTTCAAATCCCTTTAAAGAAGCTTGTTCAAATATTCCTTGCTCTATTAAAAAAAGACTGCTTAATTCACCTGTTGCTACATCAAATTTTTTATGAACCGTTTCCCTTCCTCTTCTTTTATTTGAGTTATCCTGACTTGGTAAATCATCTAATATTAATGATGCTGTATGCATATATTCTAAAGATTTTATTAATGGCTTTAGGCTTTCTTTACTTAAACCATATCCTTCAGTTCCAATTATCCATGCTATAATTGGTCTTAATCTTTTTCCTTCTCCTTCTAAACTATAATTTGCACCATCTAAAACTCTACTTTCCATACCATCTATTTTTATAAATGAATTTATTTCTTTCTTCATTTCTTTTATTTTTCTTTTAAATTCATTTTTTTTCTCTTTTTCTTTTTCTAAACTTTCTTTTATATTATCTCTCAATAATTTATCATAAAAATCTACATCTATAGCTTTCTCAACCATTTTATCAATAAGCATATATAATTCTTTATCATCTATCATTATCTTTTTCATAGTCTCACTATACTTGTCTTCTTTCACTCTAGCTTTAAATCTTTTTAGACTATTTATAGCTCTTGATAAAATGATATCCTTTGTTTTCTCATCATTTTTATATACTTTGTGTATTAAAAAATATATTACTACAAAGTATAAATTAAAAGGATTTATTACATCTTCATCATTTTTATTTTTTATATAATAGGTATAGGGTGTAAGACTATTTCTCTTATAATCTTCATCCATGTCTGTAAAATCATCTGCAAGTTGATTATATATTCCATAATAAAACATGTTGCTTTCAAATGAATATCCTTCTTTAGAATTTAAAACTGCTGGAACTATTAGTCTTGAAGAGGCTGATTTTAAGATTATTGCTATAAAAATTTCTTCATTATCATATTTGAAATTTAAATCTTTTTTTCTGTCTTCTTCTTGTGAGTTGAAAAAGATATATGAAAGATTTAAGAAAGCCTCTACACTCTTTTCATTTTGATTACTTTTTATATACTCAAACCCTTCCTTAAGCTCTGAATGTATAAATCTTATAAGCTTTTCATTTTCACCAGACCATTCTCCAAGTTCTGCTACTTCACCTTTAATAAGAGTTTCTCTTATTATATTTGCATACTTCTTTTCTTCTTCTAACGATAGTATTTTAGAGTCAAAAAGGTCATCTATAAAAGGATATGTTAATCCATAAGCATATCCAAGTCTTATGCTTTTTTCTATATCCTCTTTTCTATTTTCAGTAGCCTCATCCTCTCTGTACATTATTACACCAAGAATAATCTTAATTATCTTTCTTATTGATTCACCTTTATCCATTCCTTTCGGAATATTTTTAGCCACTTTCTTTATTTTATCTATAAGCCAAATTACTGTATCTTCTACACCTTCTTCCTTTGCTTTTTTGTAAAGTTCACCAAGCTCTATTCCTTCTTCTTTATCACTTTTTATATTCTTCTTTATATTTTCTATTGCCTTGTTTATACTTCTTTTCTCTTCTTCCTTGTAAATATCTTTTCCTAAATCTCGCATATAGATATATGCTACACTTCGCTCTAAATAATAATCTAATTTTCCCCTCTTATCTAAAAACTCTAAATATCGTCTTGAATTTTTAGTATCTACTCTAGCTAGTTTCTCTAAAGTCTTATTAAATACTCTATTCTTTACTAAATGCCTATCTCCCCATTTTTCTAAATCATCAATTAAAGGCTTTACATATTCTTTACTTTCTAGAATTCTTATTAGTTCATTATAATATTTAGAACTATATTCTTTTGCTCTTAAGTATTCATTTTTAGCATTATCCTCTCTACTCTTCATTTTTTACCCCTATCATAATTCTATAATTCTATTAATATGGCTATTTTTTAAATTTTAGCACTTTATGCAAAAAAGACTGCTATAATTAGCAGCCTAAATTAATCTTATTTACTTTTTATACTTCTATAAAGTCCGTATGATGAGTTTATTAAAAATCCTACACTAACAGCTATAGTTAAATATAAGCCAATCCCTAAACTCTCTGTATGTCCTGGAACTTTACTTACTGTACTATATAATATAATCATAAATATTGATATAAATCCTGACGTACCAATCCCTATTATATCTAAAATTATGTTTACTACTTTTCTTCCAAATATCTTTAATATTCCAAGTACTAGTAAAATTATAAATGGAACTAATACCACTATAGCACCTAATGCAAGTCCACTTTGAGCTGCCCCCTCTATTCCCTCTATTCCATGTATCTTAACCCAATCTAATGATACTCCTAAAGTTCCTAGCATAAATAAAACCAATGTTATCTTTAAGTGTATAGTTAACTTTTTACCAATTTCTAAGCTTCTTTTTTCATCTTTTCCACTATCTAATGCATCACTATTTACTTCTGCACCACAACCTGTGCAAAATATAGCATCTTTTTTCATCTCTTTTCCACATTTATCACAAACCACAATACAAGCCCCCTTTTCTTACCATAAATATATCACATTTCGATTTCGTTTACAAATAAGACATATTTATTCTAAGCAATGCATATGTTCTTTTGCTTCATTTCCCTCTACCAAATAAGATTGTCCTTTTGAGCAAAATATGGATGTACTTGTATATTCTATATCTGCATTTTTATTGTAGCTTATTTCTTCTATTACTTCTTCTTCATTATGACAATAATCATAGCTTTCAAAAACCATATTTAAACTTCCTTTTCCATGAGTAAAGCTTATAAAATCTAAAGGATAATCCATAAAAGTTTTAACAGGTCCTCTTCCCTTAATTCTTATTATCTCTTCATTTAAATGCTCTGGTGGATTAAACTCTCCATACATCTTTTGAATGTCTGCCATAATTCTGCCTAAATGCTCTACATTTGCTGATATTGAAAATTTATAATA
>NZ_JBOFRG010000049.1:0-5506 GCF_051650885.1 Clostridium sp. | reverse complement strand
GATAACGTACCACTTTATAGAAAAGTATACGATACAAAAACAAAAAAATATGATGATGAAAATGTAGATATGCTTTTAAATACAATAATTCTTTTAAATCAAGCTGAAGCTGGGGTAGATATATCTAAAAGTGTAAATTGGATAATAGAAAAATTTAAGACAGATGATGCAATATATAGTTTCTATAATCCAAATACAGGAGCTAGCGAATCAGATGTACAGTCAACATCAATTTATGCAAATTTACTTCAGATAGCAGAAATTGAAAAAAATAATGAGTTATATGAGTTAGCATTAAGAAAATTAAATGCATATCAAGTATTAGATAAAAAAAGTAAGCTTTATGGTGGATATGGTGATAAAAAGACTATGGAAGTATATTCTTTTGATAATTTAAATGCACTTTTAGCTTATAGAGATGTTGAGTAATTTAAAATTAAAAATTTAGAATTTAGAGGGAGTTGCAAAGCAACTCTCTTTTAGATTGGAAAAGAAAGAAACTTGTGCATAGTTTCTTTCTTTTTTGAGGGAAAATTCACAGAAAAATAAATTTCAAGTATAAAAAATATCTAAGTAATAAATTATAAAGTTTATTAAAAATAAAAAATGACTTTTAGTCATTTTTCTGATATTATAAATATATAAGATTAAAAGAAGGGGAAATTCAGATGAAAAATATTTTAAAAATTTTCAAAAAAGATGTAGTTAAAATAGTTACTAACTGGGTAGCTTTAGTTGTAGTAATGGGACTTATCATACTTCCTTCTCTATATGCATGGTTTAATATAAAATCATCATGGGACCCATACGGAAACACAAAGGGAATTAAAATAGCAATTGTTAATGAGGACAAGGGTGCAGAATTTAAAGGGAAAGAGATAAATGTAGGAAAAGAAGTTGTAGATGAATTGAAAAATAATGATTCATTAGGATGGGTATTTGAAAGCAAGGAAAAAGCTAAAATTGCTGTAGAAAGAGGCGAAGTTTTTGCAAGTATAGAAATACCAGAAAACTTTTCAAAGAATGCAATTTCATTAACTACAGATAAAATTATAAAGCCAGATTTAATTTATACTGTAAATGAAGGGGCAAATGCAATAGCACCAAAGATAACAGATAAAGGGATTCAGACTATAAAGGGAAATGTTGATAGCAGTTTAGTTAAAGCAGTCAATGGAGCTATATTTAAAGTATTTAATGAAATCGGAATTGAATATATAAATGAAAGGCCTAAAATACAAAGTGGTGTAAAAGCATTATATGATTTAAATAACAATTCAGATAAAATCGGAGAACTTATAAATAAAGCTTATGATGGAACTATAACAGTAAATCAAATGATAGAAAAGATAAATGCTATAGTACCAAGCTTTGAGGAAACTATAAACAAAGCATCAGATATTCTAAGTTCGGGTGAAACCTTCCTTCAAAGTACAAAGGACTCTATAAATAAAATATCACCAGTAATAAAAGAAGATTTAGTACTTGGTAAAAAATTAATCGATGGAGCTTTAAAAATTAGTGATTCTTTAAATGAAAATGTAGATAAAGAAGCACTTATACAAAATCTTGGTGCTATAAAAGGAAGACTTCAAAATATAAATGGAATAGTAAATTCTGTGAAAGATGTATGTACTAATTTAAATAAAAATGGAATATTAGATAATACTATAGAAAGATTAAATGGGTTAAGTGAAAAAATAAATAATACTATAAACTTTATTGATGGATTAACAAATACATTACAAGGAAATGGAACTATATCAAAAGAGGATATAGCTGCATTAAAAGAAAAACTTTCAAATATATCTAGCATATTAGGAAATATAATTGAGAGTTATGACCAAACTATAATGCCAGAAATAAATAATAGTGTAGATAAAATTTTAGATGGAGTAAATAGTGCTGAAAAGACAATTGAAAAAACAAATGAAGCTCTTCCAAAAGTTAAGGAAGGCTTAGATGTTTTCAAAAATGGTGCTACTATATCAAATGAAAAGCTTAAAATTTTAAAAGAAGATTATCCACAAATTCAAAAAACATTAAGCGATATAGTATCTAAAATAAAGAAGATAGACAATGGAGATAATGTAGATAGTATCTTAGACTTATTAACTAATGACTGGAAGGGGGAAAGTGATTTCCTAGGAAATCCAGTAAATATACAAGAAAACAGATTATTTACAGTGCCAAACTATGGTTCAGCAATGTCACCATTCTATACAACTTTAGCTATTTGGGTTGGAGGGCTTATATTAGTATCGATTCTTACTGTATCTATAAAAGGGATAGATGAAGAAAAAGAAAATATAAAGACATATCAAATATTCTTAGGAAAGTATTTAACATTTGTAACTATAGGAATGCTTCAAGGTTTTGTAGTTGCAATGGGAGATATGTTTATTTTAAAAACTTATGTATTAAATAAATTAGGGTTTGTTTTATTTAGTATGTTTATAAGTTTTGTGTTTATAACTATAATTTATAGTATTGTTTCTGTATTTGGAAATATAGGAAAAGCTATTTGTATAATATTTTTAGTGCTTCAAGTTGCAGCTGGTGGAGGAACATTCCCTGTTGAAGTAATGTCAAACTTCTTTAAAGGATTAAATCCAATATTACCATTTAAATATGCAATAAACGGAATGAGATATTTAGTTGCAGGAGGAGTAGAAGAATTATTTATAAAGGATTTAATTACATTAGTGTTATTTATAATTCCATTTATAATAATTGGGTTAGTTGCTAAAAAGTTTTTTAATAAGAGTAGTGAGAAATTCATTAAAAAATTAAGGGAAAGTGATTTAGTAGAACATTAATCATAAAATAAAGCTGAAAAAATCAGCTTTATTTTTTTATGTTTAAAGGAAAAATATAAAAATATTCACAAATAAAGTAAAATAAAGTAAAATAAGAAAGGAGGATAGGAGATGGGTAATGAATTTATGGAGATAATGTATATAAAGAAAGAGAAATTGGGAAAAGTATGTATAGGATTATTAGGAGTAGTAATAGTTATAAAGTCTTTAGAACCATATGGATTAGATGTAGGAACAATAGTAGAATTCTATTACTTGATAATTAGTTTAATAGCATTACTTTTAATATTTTCAAATAAAAATGAAAAAAATAGGGTACTATTTTTAGATTGTGCATGGATATTTTTTTCTATAAGTCTATTTAATGTTTATTCAGTAGTATTGAAACAAGAAAACACATTAGGAAGTTTATTTTATAGTGAAATGGAATATTTCAGTATGATAAAGATGATACATATACTTTTGGGTATAAAGTTTGTAATAGATAATTTAATAGGCAAAAGAAATGTAGCTAAAAATGCAAGATATATAGCATTTTTTATAGTTACTAGTATTTTAATTGTAATTGTAAATTTAAATAATAAAATAGAACACATTATTCTTGTATCAGCAAGTATATGGATATTAGTCCTTATAAGAAGAATGAAAAGAATAGAAAGTGAAGAAAAAAAGATAGATGGAAAAGTGAATTACATTAAATTTTATTTATGGATAAATCTTGTTGAAAATATTTTGATATTCTTTCACAAATACATTACTGATGAGTGGATGTTATTAGAATGTGGAGCAAATGGAATAAGATTTGTTTTGTGGACTACACTTTTTATATATGTAGTTGAAGAAATTTTAAATGCACCATATAACAAGGCTAAGGGTGAGATAACAAGAAGTGAAAAAAAAGTAATAGAGCTTAGTAATAGCCTTGAAATAAAGAATAATGAAATAGATATGAGAAGAGCAAACATAAAAGAGATTGAACAAACTTTTAAGGGTTTTTTTAGGAGTATACCAGTTCCAACAATAATTATAAATTCGATTAAAGGAAATATAATTTACATAAATAAACCTGGAATGGAGCTTTTAGGAGAAGAGAATATTGGGGATTTGTTAGGACAAAATCTAATGAGTTCAATAGATATCATAGAAGATGAAGAAATTAAAAAGATAAGCTCAAAGGTTTATTTTGCAGAAACAAAAAAAACAAAAAAGAAAATTGCAATTGAATATGAAGAAGAAAAGAATGATAAAGGTGAAGAGATATTGTTACTTACTGACTTAACATTACAAATAGAAGGTAATAATATAGAAAATATAATAAAAGAAAAAAAATTAGCAGAAGAAATGAAAAGAAAATTTTTAGCTAATATAAGTCATGACTTAAAAACACCTATAAATGTAATCTATTCATCAGTACAAATGCAAGATATATATATAAAACAAGGCGATTTAGAGGCACTTGAGGCACATAAAAATATATGTAAGCAAAATGCATTATGGCTTAGAAGATTAACTAATAATATTATAGATATGGGAAAGATAGAGTTAGGTTTCTTAGGAAATGGAATAATGGAGAGAGAGAATATAGTTGAGTGTGTTGAGGATATATTTAGTGGACTTATACAATATGCAAAAGAAGAAGAGATTGAGATGATATTTGACACAGAAGAAGAAGAGGTTTTTGTAGAATTCAATAGAGAGTATTTAGATAGAGTTATGTTAAATCTTATTTCAAATGCAATAAAATATAATATGGAAAATGGTAAAATTTCTGTAGATATTAAAAGCGACGAAAAACATGTATATATAAGCATTAAAAATACAGGTGTTGGTATGACAGAGGAATTTGTAGCGAAAATTTTTGATAGATATAGTAAAGAATCAAAAGAAGGAAAAGAACTTCATAAAAGTAGCGGGCTAGGGATGTATGTAGTTAAAAAATTAGTACAAGCACAGCAAGGGGAAATAAATGTTGAAAGTGAATATGGAGTAGGAACAACAGTTGTAATAAAATTTTCTAGGGTAGGTTAAATATGGTTAAAAATTTAAAGGTTAAAAGATATATACAGGTTGGATTAATAGCAGTAGCACTTCAAGCAATATTTTATTTAACAGGATATATAAATAAAAATTATAATGTATATGTAGATTTAACATATATTTATTGTGGGACTATCGCGATAGGGCTAGCTATAATATCTATATTAAGAAAGAATGATAGCTTTTATAAATATTTAGGTATTAGTTTTTTGGGAATAGGAATATTAGAGTATTTCAAGATATTTATAAAAATTCAAGATGGTGGGAAAAAAACAAATGAATTTATAGATATTATAATATCATTATGTATAGGAAATCTTGAAATTATAGTTGTAATAATTGCGATGATATTAGCATTAAAAAAAGCTACTAATACTAAGGCTGTGATTATAAATATATTAGTATTTGCAGCAAATTATGCTTATACCTATTTATTTACAAAGCTAGGCATATCTTTAATAGCATATTTTTTAATAGGTTCAATATGTTTGTATGTATTTTATAAATTGTTGAAAAAAAATAATATAGAAGATTTTCGAATAATTGGATATTTAGTGATTTTATTTTTTAGTGCCATAATTAGAGTCATATTTATAGGACAAGGATATATTTATATATTTATTGCAAATACTCTTAGAATGTTAGCATAT
>NZ_JBOFRG010000048.1:0-2316 GCF_051650885.1 Clostridium sp. | reverse complement strand
AAACTTATAAATAAATTAACTGGGCTTAATTTTAAGCCTCTAGATGTCAGTAGATTGTATAAAAGAGCCCAATACTTAGTCTTTTAACAGACAAGGTTTTTCAGTTAAGAGATCTTAAGGGTTATGAGTTTTCCTTGGTATTATCGTCTCGGATCTTGTGTCATACCTTTCATGTTGTACCTCTTTAAATTTTCTTCTTGAACTCGCCAGATTCTCCAATTCTTTCTCAATCTCTTCTTCATCAGCTTCGTCTTTCTCCAGAGAGATACTCTCAAAGGTTTTCTTAAGCACAACAGACTGGATGTTTCCTTCAAATGTAAGTTTGATTCCTAGTTTTTGAATGTACTTCTTGTGATTAGTCGTTACCACACTGTCCCATGTCATTAAATAGAGAACTATTCTTGTTTTAGATTTGTGTATTAATTCCAAGCTCATTAGCAAGAAGATTGTATTTTCTTATTTTTCAATTTAATTAAACTGTGAGAAGATCTTAGTGTTTATTTAGCTCGAAAATCAAAATTTCCTTTATCTTCTTATTTAATACAAGAATATCAGACTTGTTATGTCTGACCTTAATAATGTCAGTTTAAATACCCGTATCCATTCGTACTTCAACATTATCAATAGACAATACTTCTTGTACAGACTGGGATCTTATCTTACTAGATTTTCTTAAGTCATACTTCTTACATAACAAGATATTTAGAGATCTTTTTACCTCGTTGTGTCTTCTCATATAATCAAACTCTAACTTTCGATCACACTTGGTAGCTTAATGATCTACAGTCTTTCTATAAGATCTGCAGTGAGAACATTGTCTCTCCTGTCCACAAAAGATATTTCTTCTTTGTAGAAAACAATAGGTTACTTCAGATCTAGCCTGGTTGTTCCCCTTTACCAATAATGTAGGAGACCCCTTTTTAATTTAGTTCATTCTTCCTTGCTCTGTACAGCTTTCAGTGATTTGTTTTAAATTAAATCTCGCCGTAGAGATAAGTATTTTATGATTTGACTGCTGTTTTTGGTGTCACAATACCCTCCAAGTTGTATTTGGTTTAAAGTACTTTAGTATTGTATGAAGTGTGATTTGTTTACCTCTTTTACTTTCTGTATTGCTGCACGTTTAGTTGAGCTTGTTTAGCTACATTTAGAGAGTAAAACATGTTAAGTAGCATAATTTAAAACCTGTTCTCAATACATGTAAGTCCTCTTTTTATTTCATTTCTTTGAAGGTTAAGTCTCTTTACAAACTGGTTGTAAGTGGATATGATGCTTTATAAACATCTAAGAAATTTTAAAATCTAAACCTTTGTAATCTGTTATTCAAGATTCAGAAGGCCAACATAGAAGTTGATGACTGAAATAATATGTTCGGTTATGACTCTAACATATTCCCACCATTTAACTTTTTCAAGCATAGTCGCTTAACATGACTCATTATTTCAGCCTTTACATACTCAAAAATTTCTCAATTGAATGCGCTTGTGGAGTTCTCAGTAATTCCCAAGTTTTTGTATCCTTGTGACCCTACAAGTACGACGACATCTTCTTGACATCCATAGCAATTTGTAGAAGATTTTTTTTTTCATCTTAAGGCCTACTGCATTAAAGAATTTTTTAGTTTATTCATATATCACTTTGAGATAACTTTCGTTATTGTCAGGTTTTGGCGATTTAAACCTATTACATTCAGGAAAAGAAGATTTATTATAATTAATCGATGGGTTACTATCTCTAATTCCTTTTATGTGAAGTAAAGATCACATGTAAACAAACAAACATTAAACAATTGATGGAGCTTTTCAATTGTTAACGTCTAAGATCACTTGGACAAGGAGACTGACGTACCCAAAACGGTAGTACATCTCGAGTAAATTTTTAATGTAAGTTTTTTTATTGGTGTTAGTTGGAGTAGTAGTAGAGTTGGTGGTGGGAGCTTTCATATTCTTCATGTTAACGAAGTTTTTTGACCTATTTATAATTTATTCTGAAACAGTGTAAGAAAATGATCAGTAAAACAATATTAAACCATCACATCAAGTTTCATAGTAAGTTTCATGTTTGATTATAATTGTGAGACATTCATGTGGGATACCCCAGGTACGGAATGGACGTCAGGCTAAAGAGTGCTATCGAGTACTATTTAAGCACGAGGCGCCTTCCCCCGATTACTCCAGTAACACACACCTTAAACCTACCTTGAGTATGATATCTCTAGGTATTCAATAAGAATTTTCATTTACCTTGGCCTCAAATATATTTGTCGTAGCACGCATGTGCTACACTTTCTTGCCACAAACAAGAACTACTTTGTTT
>NZ_JBOFRG010000047.1:0-1030 GCF_051650885.1 Clostridium sp. | reverse complement strand
TGGGCATGACAAGGAAGAATATAAAGATATGTTGCATACACATAATCAATTTTTTAATACAAGTGCTTTTTTTGGAAATCTAATATTAGGTATAGATTTAGCTATAGAAGAAAAAGAAGGGTATAGTTCAAAAGAGACTGTAACAAGTATAAAGACTGCATTGATGGGATCGTTAGCAGGAGTAGGAGACTCGCTATTGCATGTAATATGGGCAACAATATGGGGTTCTATAACAGCTACACTTGCACTAAATGGTAGTCCACTAGGTATAATTCTATGGACATTGGCAAACTGTGGATTAATAGCGTTAAGGTGGAGTTTGTTACCAATTGGATACAAGCAGGGAACGAAAATTGTAACAACGCTTAAAGATAAATTAAATGTATTAACTAATGCAGCAACAGTCTTAGGAGTAACGGTAATAGGAGCGTTAATACCAACCGTAGTACGTGCAAATGTTCCATTTGTATATAAGAATGATCAAGTGTCACTAGTAGTACAGGATGTGCTAAATCAAATAATGCCAAGTTTAGTACCAGTTTTATTATTAGGACTTGTTTATTGGTTATTAGGGAAAAAGAAGATGAATTCAACACGTGTTATTTGGTTAATGTTAATACTATCAATTGTATTATATAATTTAGGGATATTAGCTTAAGAAATTTAGAAAAAGAGTGCAAATTGATTTATATCTGCACTCTTTTACGATATAAAGAGATAGAGAGGGAGAGTTATAGCTATGAGTAAGAAAGAGATTGAATATATATTGATAGAGAATAAAAATAGAAGCCATATAAGAACATTAAAAATAAAATTTAATGCAGTCTATAACATAGAGAATATCTACGGTGATTCAATTAAATTTATTAAAAATATCTATATCAGTGAGGACGATAGAACATATATTAAAGTAAAAGAAAATGAAACTTTCAAAGCGTCAAGTTTAAAATTAATACTTTTTAAAGAGATAAAAAGTAACGAACTTGACTTGAACTTCGATGGAGAATTCATTAAAAAAGAAAGAAAAGAA
>NZ_JBOFRG010000046.1:0-39699 GCF_051650885.1 Clostridium sp. | reverse complement strand
TCCTTTATTAAAAAATATCCAACTATACTTCTTGATATAAGTGGAATTAATATTAAAAACTTTAATTTCCCATTATGCATAACTATTTCATTTAAACTTGAAAACTCTATTATCAAGAGAAATACTAATGATATAACTGAAAAAGCTCCAACTCTTGAATCTTTAAGTATTTTTAACATAGTTTCTCTATCTCTTCTTGATAAAACTGCATCACATACATCCATAAATCCATCTAAATGCAAAAATCCTGTTAAGAAAAATGGTATTCCTAGAACTAATGCACTTAATAACATTTTAGGAACTCCCACAAGCTTTAAAAAGACTGCTCCTGCATACCAAATAAGTCCTATTATAAGCCCTATTAATGGGTAAAGCTTCATCATATGCTTTCCTGAATTTTCATCCCATACCTTTTTAAATGGAGGCAAAATAGTAAACATTCCAATATTCATGTTAAAAGCATTAAATAAGCCCTTCATGTTTAAGTTTCCTCTTTCCTTTAAATATTTCAATCATTCCATAAGTTACATAAATAGATATATCTGCAATCTCTGAAACTTTTCTATTTAAATATCCCAAATTTTTTCTATATTCTTCAGTCATTTTATCGTATACTATTGCTTCTGAAAAAATATAATCGGATACTACTATTAAATTTTTCACATCTTTGCTTAACTCTTCTATTTCTGAAAATATTTTCTCATTAATACCTTTAGAAACCCGTTCTTCTTCTAATAAAAGCTCTCCTTTAAACATTTCATTTGCCATAAGAGATGTTAAAGAGTCTAATAATACTGTGTCTTCTCTTTTTATAACTTCCTTTAACTTTAAAATATCTTGCTGCATTTCATATGCTTTAAATTCTGTTCCTATTCTATCTTTTTTATGATTTTCTATTCTTTCTAAATCTTCATTTCCCATTGGTTTCATTGTAGCTAAGTATATTAAATCTCCACTTTTATGAAGTTTTTTACTAAAGTCTTCACCTATTTTTGACTTACCACTTTTTGAACCACCACTTATAAAAATAATCATACCTTATAATTTTTTTCCTCTCTTACAGTATCTAAATATGAGTTATCTATATTTGCCTCTTCAAAGCTTCCCATATTATTTACCATACTATTTGCAAAATCTATAATTGAAAAAGCAAGTGGACACCCACTACCTTCTCCAAGTCTCATATTAAGGCTTAAAATTGGTGTTAAATCTAATTCTTTTATAGCTAAATCATACCCAATTTCAAAGGATTTATGTGATGGAAATATATATTCTTTGACTAAAGGATTAAGCCTACAGGCAACAAGTGCTGCTACTACTGAAATAAATCCATCTATTACAACAGGGATTTTAAATTTAGCTCCTCCTAAAAATACTCCTACCATTCCGCAGATATCAAATCCTGAAACTTCTGATAAAATTTCTATAATATCTTCATTATCAACTCTTTTTAATGCCCATTTTATTACTGCTTTTTTCTTTCTAAAACTCTTTTCTGTAATTCCCCCACCTTTTCCTACAACATTTTCTATCTTTTCATCTAAAAGTGCACATAAAACTGCTGAAGAGGTTGTTGTGTTTCCTATGCCCATCTCTCCAACTCCAAGTATTTCATAACCATCTTTATATGCTTTTTCAGCTATTTCTATTCCTATTTCTATTCCCTTATAAACCTCTTCTTTAGTCATAGCACTTTCTTTATATAAATTGTTTGTCCCTTTTCTAATTTTTCTATCTATAACACCTTCTATTTTTTCATCTGAATTTATTCCAATATCAACTACTATTAAGTCAGTATTATTTTCTTTAGCAAGGGCTGCAACCCCAGTTCCACCCTTTAGAAAGTGCTTTGTTTGTGCAAGAGTTACATATTGTGGTGCAGAAGCTATATTTTCTTCTACAACACCATTATCTGCACACATTATAATGATTCCCTTTTTTTTAATTTTATTTTTAACTTTTCCTGTTATTGAACTAAGCTTTATTGCAATATTTTCAAGTTCACCTAAGCTTCCAAGTGGCTTCGCTAAATTATCTATATACCTTTTTGCTTCTTGCATAATTTCTTTATCTGTTTCTTTTATACTATCAATGTGCCTTCTTAAGCTTTTATTTTTAATCAAAAAAATCTCCCCTTATTAAGTATTAATTTTATTATATACTATTCTTAAACTAAGGCTTCTATTAAAATATTTAAATAAATAAAGTGGATAGAAATCACCCACTCTCTTTTAATAATCAAAATTTTCTTTTATAAAGGAAATCATATCTTTTATACATGAAAATTCATTCTGATATTGTATCTTTGGCTTATTTATTAAAATTATTTTTCCATTAGCTTCTAATATAGCATTTACTTTAGAGTCTACTGAACCTTCTATACCACTGTCTTTAGTTATAATAGCTTTTATATTATACTCTTTAATAATCCCTCTATTTAACTCTATAGAAAAAGGTCCTTTTATAGCTATTATATCACCTAAATCTATTCCACCTTCAGTTAATTTTTTTAAAACTTGCCACATAGGAAGAATTCTATGTATAATTCTATTTTTCAAATTTAAATTATGAATTACTAATGCATTATTACTTCCTGTAGTATTTAAAATTGTTCCATCTATATTTTCAACGGCTTCTTTTAATTCTTCATAAGAATCTATTCGTATAATATTTTTATGATTAAATTCATCAAAAAAACTTTTTCTTTCATATCTTACATAAGCAATATTCATCTCTTCACAAGCTTTAATTATAGTTTTTGAAGCCTCACTTGCATAAGGATGAGTTCCATCTACAAAAATTTTTATATTATTTTTTTTTATAGCAGTTTTAAAACCCTCTAAGTCTAAAGGTTTTGTATTTAAAACTTTTATTTTGTTATTCTTTAAAAGCTCTCCTCCATATTTAGTTGCAGTTGAAACAAATATATTTGAAGTAAACTTATTTACTTCTCTTAAAATCTCTCCCCCTTCACCTGTCCCTAGAACAAATCCTAGCATAATTTATATCCTCTTGGAGTTATAAATTTCCCATCCTTAACATAACTTTGAGAATTTCCAACTATAACTATAGAAAACATATCAACTATTTCTTCATTAAAATTCCCAAGATTAAATATAGTCCACTCTTGTCCATCTCTAAGTGCATGTCTTACTACTGCAACTGGAGTTTCATCATTTCTATATTCTCTGATAATTTCAATGCACTCTCTTAAATAATGAGGTCTCCCTTTACTTCTTGGATTATACAAAGAAATTATAAAATCTGCATCAACTGCATTTCGAACTCTCTTTTTAATAGTTTCATAAGGAGTCATTAGATCACTTAAACTTATATTACAGTTATCATGCATAAGAGGTGCTCCAACTACTGAACCTGCTGCACTTGATGCCGTAAGTCCTGGAATTATTTCCACATCCTCATCTTCTTTAAGTTCTAATATAAGACCAGCCATTCCATAAATGCCGGCATCTCCAGTACTTACTAAAGCTACTTTTTTATCTTTAGCAAGCTTTAACGCTTCAATACATCTAGCCTCTTCTCCTCTCATACCAGTCATAAAGATTTCTTTATCTTCTATAATAGGTTTTATCATATCTATATATTTTGTATATCCTACAATTACATCACATTCTTTTATGGCTTCTAAAGCTTTTAACGTCATATGTTCAAGTCCACCAGGACCTATTCCAACAACAAATAATTTCCCCATATTTATTTCTCCTTTAATTTTATAAATTTCTAATTTACTATTCCTATAGTAAGAGTTATTCCATTAATTTTTTCTACATTTCTTATAATTTTTCCATTTAAAAGATCAATAACAGGACTACTCACACATCTTACTCCTGTAATTTTTTCTACAAAATCACTACCTTCATATTTATTATGATACAGGCCTATTTCTTCTTTAGTGAAAAATTCAAGTTCTGCGTTAAGAGTTTCTGCTAATTTTAAAATAGCTTCTTCATCTTTTTTTAGATCTATTGAAGAGATAGTTTTTACACTTAGTGGATTTATATTTAAGCTTTCTAATCTAGCTAAAACTATTTTTTCTAGCCTTTCTGGTTCTGTATTTCGCTTACAACCTATTCCTAATATAATATTTTTTCTTATAAGACATAACACATCACTTTTATTTATATTTTTGTTAGTTACAGCTAATGTCCATGATTTTATTTCTTTAGTTTTTATATAACCTTTAGGAAGAGAAATTATTTCTTTCTCATCATAAAAATAAACATCTTCCTCATTTACAAGACGGCTTGCAAATACTTTAGCTTTTTTTAAAGAATCTATAGTTAAATTATTTTCTAAAGCTACTATATCTGGTGCATCTTTTCCCATATTATCTGTAGCTGTAGTTATAACAGGTGTATTGTTTAAAAATTTAGCAATTTTAGATGTTAAATAATTTCCACCACCTAAATGACCTGAAAGAAGACTTATTGTAAAAGTATTACAAACATCTACTACAATTACACAGGGGTCCCTATCCTTACTTTCCATTAATCCATTTATAGCTCTAACTGCAATTCCTGTAGAAGAAACAAAAACTATTCTTTCATAATTTTTAAAAGCTTTTTTTGCCTCTTCTCCAAGTTTAAAACTTTCCATTTCTGATTTTAAAACTAAATCTCCATTAAATTCTTTAGCTAATGATTTTGCTATATTATCACCTTTTTTAGTTACACTTATAATACAAAGCATTATTCTATTCCTTTTCTAAACATATGAGTAAATTTCTTATCATATAAAAGACTTTTTTCATATTCACAGTCTATAAAGTCTCCAACTAAAATTTGAGCACATTTAGTTATTCCACATGCTTTAACTTTTTCACTTATATCATCTAGTGTTCCAATTAATATTCTCTCATCTTCCCAAGTAGCTCTTTCAATAACAGCTATAGGAACATTTCTTCCATAACCACGTCTAAGCTTTTCTACAACTTTATCTATCATACTTATAGAAAGAAATAATGCCATTGAAGCTCCAATACTTGCAAGTCTTTCTAAATCTTCTGTTTCTGGTACTGGTGTTCTGCCTTCTACTCTTGTTAAAATAACTGTTTGAGTTACTGATGGAAGAGTAAATTCTTTTTTTATAGAAGATGCTGCTGCCACAAAAGAACTAACTCCTGGTACTACCTCATAAGAAATTTCAAGTTTATCTAATTCATCCATTTGCTCTTTTATAGCACCATATATTGATGGGTCACCTGTATGAAGTCGTACTATAACTGTATCTTTATTCTTTTCCATAACAGATATAACTTCTTCTAAAGTCATTTTAGCTGAATTGTAAATTTTTGTATCCGATTTACAAAAATCCATATGTTCTTTAGCGACTAATGAACCTGCATATATAACAATATCTGCTTTAGAAAGTATATCTCTTCCTTTAACAGTAATTAAATCAACATCTCCCGGACCTGCACCTATAAAATAAACCATTTTTTATCTACTCCTTACTTGCTAAAATTAATGACATATAGTCTCTACATTTTAGTATTTCCTCTTTATCTTCTAAAATAAGCTGACCTTCACGTCCTGCACGACTTACATAAACATAATTAAATCCCTTTTCTTCTAAAAGATTTAAAACTTCTTCTTCACGCTTGTACACTTTCATTACAACTACATATTTTTCATCAGTTATTTCATGTATCTTAGTCGCTGGCATTACAGTAAGTCTATTATCTCCAACAACTATAGTTCTTCCTACAATACTAGCTGATGCACAAAAAGAAGTTATTCCTGGTACTGTTTCTACAGTGAAATGTTTTTCTTCCATTTGCTTTAAAAGATGAATATATGTGCTATATACAAATGGATCCCCTATAGTTAAAAAACTTACAGTTTTTCCTTCTCTAAGCTTTTCTTCAATTAAATCATAGGCTTCTTTTACTTTAACTTCTTTATCTTTTCCACCCATAGGAAAATGTTTTATAAAGACTTCAGTTCCTTCTTTTATATATTCTTTAACTGTATTTAAGGCGATACTTTCGCCACCTTCAGTTCCAGTTGGTGCAACTATAACATGACTATTCTCTATAGCGCGAACTCCCTTAACAGTAATAAGTTCACTATCACCAGGTCCTACACCTATTCCATATAATTTTGCCATAACTTTATTCTCCTTTAATACATTTAACTATATAGATTGGATTACCTGCAATCATCATATAGCTTTGACCTCTATTTTTACTTATATTAACTAAAGATACATCTAGTGTATATCCTAAAGACTTCAACTTTTCCATTGCGATATAGGAATTATTTAATGTTATAAAGTTCATAACAAGAGTTCCAGATGGTTTTAAAATATTATGACATCTCTCAATGATTCCTTCTAAATCTCCACCAGAACCACCTATAAAAATAGAATTGAAGGTATTCCCTTCCTTTTTGTATCTATCTAAAATTTCTATAGCTTCACCTTTATCTAAAATTATATTTTTACAATTAAACTTTTCTATATTTTTTTTTGTAGTTTCTATTGCAGGTAAATCCCTTTCAATAGAATAAACTAATCCTTTATTTGCTATAAGAGCTGCTTGAACAGTTATAGTTCCAGTTCCTGCTCCAACATCTAAAATTTTTGAGTCTTCTCGAAGATCCATTTTCCATATAGCTAAAGCTCTTATATCTTCTTTAGTCATAGGGCAGTCTCCTCTTAAAAATTCATTATCTTTTATCAAAATCATAATTTTTCCTTTCATTGCGTAGCTTTTTAGGTAATTTTTACCTTTTATTGAATATCTTTTAGTCGATATTAGTTTTTCTCTATTATTTCAACCATAAGAATACTCATATCACTAAACTCTTCTTTTATAAAATCTTTTGGCTTTCCAAAAACTAATTTCTCATTTTCATAAGATAGATTTTCTCCAATATAGATATTACAATCTAAATTTAAAAGGCTCTCACATAATTTATTTGGTGTATTTTTTTTGTCACAAAGCCAAATACTTAATTTATTTTCTTTTATTTTCTCTATAAAAGAATCTTCTCTTGCATGCATACTTCCTGTATAGGCAAAACTCCAAGATTTATTTAATACACTTGTCATATACTGAAAAGCACTAAGCCCTGGAATAACTTTAACTTCTTTTGTTGTCTTTTTATTTATATAAGAAGATACTCCAAAAAATGTAGGATCGCCTGACGCAACTATTGCAATATCTCCATTAAATTCTTCTACTCTCTTTATTATTTCTAAAAGACTTTCTATTTTTTCTTTTTTATTATTTATAAAATCCACTGCATCTATAGCTCTAGAAAAGCCTATAATTTTATCCGCATTTTCTAAAGTTTTTATAGCTTTTCCGAGTATATAATCCCTATGCCCTGGACCTATACCAACAACATAAATCATATTTTAAATTTTCCTTTTATTTTTAAAAATTTTCAGGTTCTATTTGAGATTTTTCTAAAGAATTATATAAAATATTATAGGCTGAATATCCACTATACATTACAGCATGACATTTTACTTCATCATATGTATAAATAGACATTCTTTTTTTTATTTTTTCACCTATATTAAAATAAAGTTTTTCAAAACCATCACCTAGGACTTTAACCGCTCCTTCACTTGTTTTCTCTTCCATTATTGTAGATACAAATTCTCGATTATATCCTAAAAGAAATAGTTCTAATGCTATAACCTCAAGCCTAACATCAGAAATTCTACTATGTGTATTAAAACATCCATAAGCAACCTTACTAAGTTTACCTATATGCCCAACTAAAATTATTTCTGAAACTTTCATAGCTTTTGCCTTTTCTAAACAGAAACCTACAAAGTTTGAAATAATAACAATTTCCTCTTCTTTAAATCCTAAGTCAATAGCACATTTTTCGCCTATATTTCCAAAAGTTAAAACTATTCTTTTATTTTCCTTAGCTTTTTGTTTAATCTCTATATTAATAGACTCCTTTATAGCATCTTCAGACATTGGAACTACTATTCCTGTTGTTCCAAGTATTGAAATACCACCTTCTATGCCAAGTCGTGGGTTAAAAGTTTTTTTAGCTATTTCACGGCCTTCAGGAACCGATATGGTTATGGAAACACCAATTCCTTTTGGAAGAACTTCTAAAACTTCTTTTTTTATCATTTTTCTTGGAACTGGGTTTATAGCATACTCACCTTTTTTGACGGAAAGACCATCTCTTGTTACAAAACCGACGCCTTCTCCACCTGTTAAATAAAATCCAGATTTTTCTTTTACTACAGTAGAAAAAATAGCTATTCCATCTGTAGCATCAACATCATCTCCACCATCTTTTAATATAGAGACTGAAACATAATTCTTACCTTTTTCTACTGAGTTTATTTTAAGGTTTAACCTAATTCCCTTTGGTGTATCTATTTCTATAAATTCTAAATTTATATCAGGATTAAAAAGCATAAATGTAGCTGCTTTTGATGCAGCAGCAGCAGTTGAACCCGTAGTATAACCACATCTTAATTTTTTCCCATCAGCTTCAATATATAAATCTAACATTTTATCTATCTACACACATATACATTAATGCATTTACAATAGCTGCTGCTACTGTGCTTCCACCTTTTCTTCCATTAATAGTTATATAGGGTATATTTAATTCATCTAAGTTTTCTTTACTTTCTGCGGCACCTACAAATCCCACTGGAACACCAATTATAAGTTTTGGACTAGCTTCTCCATCATTTATAAGCTCTTTAAGCTTAAAAAGTGCTGTTGGAGCATTTCCAAACACAAATATATCTACATCTTCATTTGCTGCTATTTCTACTGCAGCCATAGAACGAGTTATTTCTCTTTCTTTAGCTTCCTTATGAACTCTCTCTTCATTTACATAACAAATTACATTGCTATTTAATTTATTTAGAGCCATTTTATTAATACCTGATAAAGCCATATTAGTATCAGTATATATTTTTGCTCCTTTTTTTAATGCTTTAACGCCTTCTTCTATTGCAGTAGGGCTTATTTGGATTAAATCTTTATATTCAAAGTCTGCTGTTGTATGAATAACTCTCTTTACGATTTTTAATTCATCATCTGAAAAATTACTCTCTCCCATTTCCTCACCGATAATTTGGAAACTTCTATTTTCAATATCCATTGGATTTTTTATATAACTCATTTTTCTCCTCTTTTCATATTAGTAAAATTAAAATATATTATTTTAATTTTTATAGTCGTAATATATATTCAAGAAATTTTATATTGCTAAAAAAGTGTACATGTGGATAGCCTGCTAAGGTATTATTTTTTTCATATCCACATTTCCAAGTTTTTAGAGTGCCTGAATAATTTTCTTTACTTATATTAAATACTGGATTTTCAGCAGTTTCTGTCTTAGATTTATGAAATTCGTGACAATTTATCCTCATTCCTCGAAAATCTATATGAGCATATCCAAAGTTATTTAATTTATCTGTCATAAATGATTTGCCTTTAAAAAATCCAACCATCTCAAAGCCATCTATTTCTTCAGTTAAATACATGAATCCACCACATTCACCATAACAAGGAAGACCATTTTGAAGCTCTGCCTTTATAGAATTTAACATACTCTTATTTCTAGATAATTCTTCTTTAAATATTTCAGGATAGCCACCACCTATATAAAGAAATTCTAAATTTTCAGGAAGATGTTTATCTTTTAGTGGGCTAAAGTAAATTATTTCTCCAAGTGCTTCTAAGCATTCTATATTCTCTTTATAATAAAAATTAAATGCCTTATCAAAGGCTATTCCGATTTTCTTTTTAGGTGAAATATTAAAATCTTTAAATACAGTTAGCTTTGATTTTGTTAAATTAATGTCTTCAAAAGAATTTATTAACTTTTCCATATCAATATTTTTTTCTATAAGCTCTGCGCAAAGTTCTATTTTTTCATCTAAATCTAAAACCTCCACACTTTGAATAAGTCCTAAATGTCTAGATTTTAAACTTAAATCTTCTGTAGATGGAATAAATCCAAAAACTTCTATATTTAAATTTTCCTCAATTAATTTTTTAAGTAAAAGATAGTACATTTTATTTATATTGTTTAATACAATACCTTTTATGTTGGCAGTTCTAAATTCTAGTAATCCTTTAAGCTCAGCACAAAAAGTTAAACTTTGGGCTTTAGGTGAAAGAATTAAAATGATAGGAGCATTATTTAATGCCTGCGATGTATTAAAGGTTGAAAATTCATCACTAATGCCTTTGCCATCATAAAGTCCCATAACACCTTCAATAATTGCAAAGTCCCCACTTCCCCTATTAAAGGATTCTTTAAAGCCTTCTTCTCCCATTAAAAAGAGATCTAAGTTTCTTGAATCTTTTCCTGTAACTTTTCTATGAAAAGCTGGATCTATATAATCAGGTCCTGATTTAAATCCCTGAATATTATAACCCCTATTTTTTAATGCCTTCATAAGCCCAAGTGTAAAAGTAGTTTTTCCACCGCCACTTTTATTAGATGATAAGACTAAAGTTTTCATTTTTCTTTCCCTTCTTTGTTTCACCAATACCTTTAAAGGTATCATTAATAGTTTGATGTACTCTTTTTACATAAAGGTTTCTAAAAGCTTCAATTTCACCAAGTCCCTTTAAGAAAAGATTTACCTTTATTCCTTTAGCTTCTAAAATACTTTTCCAAGAATCTTCATCATCAGATGCCATATCATTTAAAACATGATCACCACACACAACCATTAAAGGCAACAATAAAACTTCTTTTATGCTTCTTCTTTTTAATCTTTTTATAACACTGTCTAAAGTAGGATGTCCCTCTACTGTTCCAACAAAAGCATTATCATAACCTTCCTCTTCTAAAACTACTTGAAGACAACTATATGCTGAGCTTGCTGGATGTGAAGTGCCATGTCCAAAAAATACTACATTTTTATTACTATCTAAAATATCTTTTATTGAATCTATAAATAGAGAATAATCAAAATCAACCTCTTCAATTCCTTGATAATAAAGAATTGGTCTTCCAACCTTTAAACTTTTAAACTTATCTTTAAAATTCTCTTGTACATTTTTTATATAATCAAACTCTTCTCCTGGAATAATATGAAGAGGTTGCATTATAACTTCTTCATAGCCAAGCTTATATAAATTATTTAATGTTTCTTCAGGCGTATCTATATGGATATTATAAACATCCTTCATTTTTTTTATAATCATATGAGCAGTAAATGACAGAAAATGATCATATTCTGGAAATTCTTTTTTTATATCACTCCTTATTTTTTCAATTGAATTTTTAAATGCATTTTGATAGCTTGTTCCAAAACTAACAACAATAATAGCTTTTTTCATAATAGGCTCCTTTAAATTTAAAAAACTTTTTTAACTATAATAAAAAAACACCCTTTTTAGGGTGCTTAAGTATTCTATAAAAAATCTAATCTTATAAAAATTAGATAAATAAAATCCTTTCTTCCCACCGAAGTTTAGTATTTCTTTTTTATTAGGCAGGTCTCCTGACTTATGCTTCATCCTTTATTCTTCCTTCCCAAAGAAAATCTTTAGTGGTTTTATTAGAACATCGTCTGCAAATACAGTAGCGGGGGCTGTAATGGATTTTAACCATTTTCCCTTTTAATCATATGATAGAATTTTGAAAAATATCATATAAACCTAGTAAACAAATATTTTATTTTTAAAGTAATTATATACGTCAAAACTTTTATTGTAAAGGTTAGTCTGTCTTCAAGAATGTTATTTATCTAATAAAATAGTAAAAATTGTTCCTTTATTTATTTGACTCTGAACAGAAATCATTCCATTATGCTCATCAATAATTTCTTTACAAATAGCCAATCCAAGGCCAGCAGAACCTTCGTTTTCACCTGTTTGAAAAAATTTACTAAAAATAAATGGCAAATCTTCTTCAGTAATTCCAATTCCATCATCAGCCACTGTAATTCTAATCTTTTCATCTATTATACATGAAAGTTCTATAGTGCCATGCATATCTACATATCTAAGTGCATTACTTATCAAATTATTTAAGACCCATTTAAATTTTTCTTTATCACATGGAATAAATTCATCTTTAAAATTTATAATGAAATTTATATTTTTTTCTTTTATTTGAAGTTTGAATTTTTTTAATATATCTATTTCAATTTCTTTAAGAGAAGTGTCTTGGATATTCATTAATATTTTTTTGTTTTCTAATTTAGATAAAAATAATAACTCTTCAACAAGATTATTCAAATTTTCACCTTCATTTTTTATGATGAATAATAACTCTTCATCATAAGTATTCTTATTAGACATAAGTATATCGACTGCCATAGAAATAGAGGTAAGTGGTGTTCTAAATTCATGGGATATAGTATTTAAAAGATCTGTTTTCATTTTATCTAATTCTTTGAATTTAGTGATATCATGCATTAGTATAACAGTCCCAATATTTTGACAACCATTGAACCATATTGAGTTTGCAATAACTTTATAATGATGACTATTTTTAAACTCCAGTTCTTCTAAATAGCTAATCTCATTAATTGATTCTCTAGATTTTTTTATAACATCACATATTTCTTTAAATTTAATTATATCCATAAAATTTTCTTGTAAGCATGGCCTATCTATATCTAAAAGTTTTTTCATACTATTATTTAGCATAATCACCTGATTTTTATTATTAGTAACTAAAATTGGAGATTCGATACTTTCAATTATAGATTGAGATTTTTTACTTTCTTGCAAAAGTTTGTTTATATTAATATTTTCATAGTCAAATAATTTGGAAACCATTATATTAAACTCTTTTAAGATAAAATTCATTTCTTTATCTCTCTTTAAAGATAACCTATATTTTAAATTTCCCCTACTAACTTCTTTAATTCCTTTAATTAAATCTTCAATAGGAGTTAAAATCTTATTTAAAAGATATCCATTTATAATAATTACAATAAATAAAATGGAAATTGTAATAGTTATACTATAGCCATAAAATTTTTGCACCATTTCTTCAGACTTATTTTGCATTTTTACTAAATATTGTTGATTCATTGAAAAAATACTATTTAGCTCTAACTTTATTGAGTTATAAATTGGTAGAATTTCTTCAATATAAATAGTTTTTTTATTAGAAGATATACGAAAATCATTTAATAATTTTTTGTAAATTTCCAGTTTATCTTCTAAATCTTTTACAACAATGGCTTCTTCTTTTTCAGTTATATTCTTTTTTTCTTTCTCAAGATTTTCATATAATTTTTTTAAATCAAATTTTTGATTTATTTTCCCTGTATTCAAAACTGCTTGTACAAGTTGATTATTTATATCATCTAAAACACAGTTCATCTCTTGCACAGCAACTATACTTTCATGGTTTGAATTCAAAATATTCTCTATTGAATCTTTGAGTTCATAAAAAAGTGATACAGTGCCTATTCCGTTTAAAATTGTAATTATTATAAAAATAATCATGATTAAAGCAATTCTAAGTTTTATTATTTTCATAAATTTCTCCTAAATTTTCTACTTTTATTGTATTTAGTATAGCTTTAAGTTATTATAATGTAAAGAAAAGTAAGGGGTGGTAAAATTGAACAAAATATTAGTTGTAGATGATACTAAAAATATACGAATATTGTTATCTAAAACTCTTGAAATGGAAGGGTTTGATGTAACAACTGCTCAGGATGGATTTGAGGCTCTAAAGTTAATTGATGAAAAAATTTTTGACATTTGCTTTATTGATATAAAAATGCCAGGTATGAGTGGTATAACCTTATTAGAAGAGATATGCAATAGGGATTTTCATTGTAAAGTAATAGTAATGACAGCATTTGGAACAATAAAAAATGCTATTAAATCCACTAAACTTGGAGCTATTGCATATATTCAAAAGCCATTTTCAGCTAATACAGTGAAAAAAACATTAGAAGAAGTATTAGGAGAGAGCTTAAATGAATCTAAGAAAGATGAAGTAACTCAGCTAGAAAGAGTAAGTGATATTTTATTTAAACATCCTTTAAAGTCAGAATCCTATTTAGAAGTTAGCAATATACTAAATAAGCTTAATAATAGAGATTTAGCAGAAGTATTTTTAAAATTTTCAAAAGAACTAGAGTTAATAAAGAGGTAGTTAATTATGTATAGAAAAAATAGAGGTGAATTAAAAATTTTTCTTGGATATGCACCTGGTGTAGGGAAAACTTATTCTATGCTAAATGAAGGAAATAGGAGACTTGCCCGAGGGGAAAATGTTTGGATTGGATATTTAGAGGATCATGGAAGAAAAGATACTTATAACCAAGTAAAGAATCTTTCATTTATTGAAAATAAAAAAATTTTATATAAAGGTAAAATTTTTGAGGAAGTTAATATTGATGAAATAATTAAAGTAGCTCCAGATGTAATACTCATAGATGAATTAGCACATACAAATATTACTGGATCTAAAAATGCTAAGAGATATATGGATATTTTAGATATTTTGGATAATGGAATAAATGTGTATACAACTTTGAATCTTCAACATCTAGAAAGTTTAAATGATATAATATTTCAAATTACAGGAGTTAAGGTTTCTGAAACTGTACCAGATTCCATAATAGATATAGCTACTGTTGTAGTTATTGATTTACCACCAGATTCTCTTAGAAATCGTGTTAAAAGAGGAAATGTTTATAGAAATGAATTAATAATTCCTTCGTTAAAAAATTTTTTTAGAAAGGGAAATTTAACAGCATTAAGAGAACTTACATTGAGGCAACTTGCTGATGGTGTTGATGAGGAACTTGAAAAATATAAATTTGAGCATAATTTGAATGATAATTGGAGAATTGTAGAAAGAATTATGGTTGCTATCTCAAGCAATCCATCCTCTAAAAGATTAATAAGGATGGGAGCACGTATGGCTAAAAAGTATAAATGTGAATTTTACTGCGTATACGTATCTTCAACTCATGGTTTTGCCCCTAAAATATCTGAGGAAATGTTAGGTTCTTTAAATGAAAATATTGAACTTGCTACTAAATTACATGCACAAGTCATTTCTTTAGAAGGAAACTATATATCCAGTGAAATTATTCAATTTGCAAATGAAAAGCACATTACAAAGCTTATTTTAGGACATTCCCAAAGAACAAAATTTCAAAATTTCTTTCGTGGTTCTTTAATTAATAAAATTTTAGAAGGAGTTAAAGATACAGAGGTAATTGTAGTTCCATTTAAATAAATAAATTTTAAAAAATAAAGGACACCTCACGGATGTCCTTTAATTAATAGCTATTTATTCAATATTTCATCTATACAAATATTTAATTTTAAAACATTAACTCGTTCTACTCCATACATACCAAATGAACTTTTTTCAATGTTTTTTTCAATAACATCTAAAAGGATTTTTTTTGAAATACCAGTTTCAGAGCTAATTCGATCTATTTGTATCTCTGCTCCTCTTGGCGTTATATGTGGATCTAAACCAGATCCTGATTCAGTTATAAGCTCTGATGAAATATCCTTTTTCTTTAATGTAGGGTTTTCTTTTAAAAAGTTTTGTATATCATTGAGAGCCCTTTCCTTCAACTCATTACTAGAAACACTTAAATTAGCAGATCCAGAAGAGGGAGTTTCTGTGTTAATATTATAGTTTACAGTTGATGGGATTCTAGACATAAAATATTTTTTTTCAGTAAAACGTTGACCTATTAATTCAGATCCAACCTCTTTATTATTAACTTTTAAAATACTTCCATTTGCCTCATAAGGAAATAAAGTTTGTCCAATCAAAGTAGTAGCTAAACTATATAATCCACCACATAAAATAAACATAATTAGTGATAAGCGTAATGCTTTTTTTATATAATCCATAGTAATTTTCATCTCCTTTTAAATAAAATATAGAATTGGTGCTATTAATAAGTCAATTATTTTGATACCAATAAATGGAGCTATAACACCACCTAGTCCATAAATTAAAAGATTACGTTTCAATAAACTTTCAGGTTTAATATTCCTATATTTAACTCCTTTTAATGCAATTGGAATTAAAAGTGGAATGATAATAGCATTGAAAATTAATGCTGAAATAATAGCAGATTTAGGTGAATAAAGTGCCATTATATTTAAAGCTTCCATTTGAGGTATTGCTAAAGTAAACATAGCTGGGATTATAGCGAAATATTTTGCTATATCATTTGCTATTGAAAAAGTTGTTAGCGCTCCTCTAGTAATTAATAGCTGTTTCCCTATTGATACTATATCAATAATTTTAGTTGGATCCGAATCTAAATCAATCATGTTTGCAGCTTCTTTTGCTGCTATAGTTCCTGAATTCATAGCAATACCAACATTTGCTTTTGCAAGTGCAGGTGCATCATTTGTCCCATCACCAGTCATAGCAACAATACTACCCTTTTCTTGTTCTGTTTTTATTACATTTATCTTATCTTCAGGGGTACATTCTGCAATATATCCGCTAACTCCTGCTTCTTTAGCAATTGTTCTTGCAGTTAATTCATTATCACCAGTACACATTATAGTTTTTATTCCAATTTTCTTTAATGTTTCAAATCGCTCAACTAATCCTGGTTTTACAGTATCTTTTAGATAAACAACTCCTAATACTTTTTCCGAAGTACAAACAACAAGTGGTGTGCCACCTAGATTAGAAATTTTATCTACAATTTCTTTTAAATCCGTTGGTTCAGATTTACCCAATTCATTAATATACTTTACTATTGAAGAATATGCTCCTTTTTTAACCACTAGCCCATTGTTTAAAATTAAACCACTACTTTTAGTTTGAGCAGTAAATGGAATATCAGTTGCAAATTCATAATCATCTCTATTAAATTTAAAACCTAATTTTTCACCAAGCAAAACTATAGATTTTCCCTCAGGAGTATCATCCTTTATTGAAGATACAACTGCATATTTAATTAATTCATCTTTAGAAACTCCAGCTATTTCTATAAATTCTGTTGCCATTCTATTTCCAAATGTTATAGTACCAGTTTTATCTAATATCATCACATCAACATCACCACAAGCTTCTACTGCTTTTCCACTCATAGCAATTACATTAAATTTTGTTACTCTATCCATTCCAGCTATTCCAATAGAGGATAGTAATCCTCCTATAGTAGTTGGAATAAGGCAAACTAGTAAAGCTATTAAAGTTTGAATACTTAAGTCAATGTTTACAAAGTTTGCTATTGGTTTTAAGGTTATAATAACTATTAAAAATATAATAGTTAGCGCTGTTAATAGGGTATTAAGTGCAATCTCATTAGGTGTTTTCTTCCTAGAGGATCCTTCAACTAAAGCAATCATTTTATCAATAAATGATTCACCAGCATCTGAAGTTATTAAAACTTTAATAGAATCTGAAACTACAGTCGTACCACCTGTTACTGATGAAAAATCACCACCTGGTTCTTTTATTACAGGGGCTGATTCGCCTGTAATAGCTGCTTCATTCACTGAGGCAATACCTTCTATAACTTCACCATCACCAGGAACAATATCATTAGTTTCAACTAAGACAATGTCCCCCTTTTTTAATTCTGTTCCATCTATAATTTCTAACTCACCAGTATCAGAAAGTCTTTTTGCTTTAATTTCTTTTTTTGCAAGTTTTAAAGAGTTAGCCTGGGCTTTTCCACGTCCTTCAGCAATAGCTTCTGCAAAATTTGAAAATGAAACTGTAAGAAATAAAATTAATGTAATTACAATACTATAGTTTCTTTCACTTTCGTGTGTAAGAAATATTGAAATAAATGCTATTATCATACAAATGTAAACTACAAACATAACAATGTTTTTAATCATTTCTTTTGGATTTAATTTTTTAAATGAAGTTATAATAGCTTCACTTATAATTTCTTTTGAAAATATATTTTTTGTATTTTTCATATCACACCTCCTAAATTCTTATAACATTAGAATTTCTGTAATTGGCCCCAAAACTAAGGCTGGTAAAAAGGTTAATGCACCAATAATTAAAATAGTTACAATCAAGATGCCACCAAATAAAAATGTATCTGTCCTAAAACCAATACTATCTTCAGAAATTTTTCTTTTTTTCTTTAATCCACCTGCTAATGCTAGCATAAGAATTAAAGAAATAAATCTTCCAAATAACATAACTATTCCTGTTGTTAAATTAAAGAATAGAGTTGAATCTTTTAAGCCTTCTAAGGCTGATCCATTATTAGCTGCTGCACTGGTATACTCATATAGTATTTGAGATACGCCATGAAATCCTTCTAGAGAATTCTGACCTAATAATAATGCTAGTGCAGTAGGAACTAAAATTATAATAGGGTGAATCAATATTATTGCAGAGATTAATTTCATTTCTCTTCCTTCAATTTTTTTTCTTAAAAATTCAGGTGTTCTTCCTATCATAAGTCCACAAATAAATACTCCTAAAATAGAGAATATAAGGATATTTATTAATCCAACACCTTTACCACCAAAAATTGTATTAAGCATCATATTCCATGTGGTTATAAAAATTCCTATTGGTGTTAAAGATTCATGCATATTATTTACTGATCCAGTTGTAAAGGATGTTGTTATTACTGAAAAAACTGACGAATCAAAAGCACCAAATCGTACTTCTTTTCCTTCCATATTTCCTAATGTATTTGTGATTCCAAGATTATTAAGTACTGGGGTTCCAGCATTTTCTCCTAAAATCATAATGGCTAAAGAAACTAGTAGTAAAGCAAATACAGAAATAAAAATTACTCGACCTTGCTTTTTATTTTTACATGCTCTTCCAAACATAAATATATAAGCGCCAGGAACAACCATCATTCCAAGCATTTGAACTAAATTAGTAAGGGGAGTTGGATTTTCAAAAGGATGTGCTGAATTTCCTCCAAAAAAGCCGCCTCCATTTGTACCTAAATGTTTAATACTTTCTAAAGATGCAACAGGTCCATATGCAATAGTTTGTGTTGAACCTTCAATTGTTTCAATAGCCTTATAACTTTCAAAGGTTTGTGGAACACCTTCACTTATAAAAAAGATTGCCATAAGGAATGCAACAGGAATTAAAAATCGTGTTATTATTCTAACTAAATCTTTGAAAAAATTTCCGATTTTATTATCAGTCAATCCACGAATACACGCTCCAAGTACAGAGAAACCTGTTGCAGCTGAGGTAAACATAAAAACTGTAATCACAATCATCTGTGAAAGATTAGTTAAGTTTACTTCACCTGTATAATTTTGAAGATTTGTATTTGTCATAAAACTTGAAACAATATTAAATATAAGATCTAATGTTAACCCTTTCTCGCCATTGGTAAGCATTCCTTGAAAAAGTAATATAATAAATCCAATTAATATCATTACAGCATTAGTTAAAAGCATGGCCAGTCCATATTGTTTCCAGTTCATATCTCGTCCTTTAATTCCACCTAATTTGTAAATGAAATTATCGATTTTATCCATAACAAAATCAATTTTAGAAGATTTATAAAATATTAATTTATAAAAATATCCTCCTAAAATTTTTGAAATTAAAATAAATATTCCTAGTAAAACTATCAACCCAATTATTCTCATATTATCCTCAAACTCCTTTAATTTACTATAAATTGATTATATTCTTTTTATAATTTAAAGCAATTTCATAATCTTTTTGATCTTTTGATTCTCAATACCTTTAAGTTTGATTATTAAGAATTAGCTCTTGATTTTATTTAAATACTCAAAGATTCTCTAAAATTCTATAAGAATTAAATTTCTAATTTAATTCTTATAATTACTATTAAAAAGGTTTCTAAATCTAAAATAACCCCTGTAGAAAAGAATTTTCTACAGGGGTTATTGGATTACTAATTTAAATCAATACCAATTTACTAAATTATTTTTATTATACTAAAACAACTTTTTCTTTTGATTTAGATTTTTTTAAAATTTCTATTTTTTCAAGATTACTATTTTCAGACACAATTCTTTTAGGACCAACAACTGTTATATTATCTTTTTCAACAATAACAGTTCTTTCTTTTATTATAGAATCACAGCCAATAATAGCATTACTTATAATTGCGTAAGGTTCTATTACGGTATTTGCTAATATAACCGAGTTTTCTACAACAGCTCCTTCGCCAATTTTAACGCCAGAAGAAAGAATACTATTATCTATACATCCGTCTATTTCACATTCATCGCCTAAAATACAGTTTCTTATAATTGCAGTTTTACTTATTTGACATTTTTCATATTCAGAAACATTGGCAGATGAAATTTTCCATTTATCATTTACACTAAGCTCACATTCATTGCTTAAAAGGTCCATATTTGCTTGCCAAAGACTCTCAACAGTTCCTACATCTCGCCAATAACCTTTAAATGAGAATGCAACCATTTTTTTATTATCATTTAACATCATTGGAATGACATCCTTACCAAAATCATGGCTTGAATTTGATATTTGTTCATCATCGATTAAATATTTTTTTAATACATCCCATGTAAAAATGTATATTCCCATAGAAGCTTTATTACTTTGTGGTATTTCAGGTTTTTCTTCAAATGAATATATAGTACTATCTTCATTTGTATTCATTATTCCAAACCTACTTGCTTCATCCATTGGAACTTCAAGAACAGCAATTGTTGCATCAGCATGCATTTTTTTATGGTGGTCTAACATTTCAGTATAATCCATTTTATAAATATGATCTCCTGAAAGAATTAAAACATATTCAGGATTATATTTATCAATATATTCTATATTTTGATAAATAGCATTTGCAGTTCCAGTATAGCAATTATCTTTATCATTTTCTGTATATGGTGGTAAAAAACTTACTCCCGCTTCATCAACCTTTTTTAAATCCCAAGCCTGTCCATCTCCAATATGTTTATATATAGCCTTAGGTTTATATTGTGTAACAACACCTACAGTATCTATTCCAGAATTAACACAATTACTTAATGGAAAATCAATTAATCTATATCTTCCACCGTAAGGAACAGCAGGTTTAGCTAGTTTCTCTGTTAATACTCCTAATCTAGTTCCTTGTCCCCCTGCAAGTATCATACCAACAATTTCTTTATCATTTACTCTCATAAAAGTCACCCTTCCATCTAAAATTTAATGTATATTATAAAAAATTTCACTAAATACTCTTACGTATATTAAGTATATTTAAGTTGAGTTATATATATTACAATAATTAATAAATTAATTTTAAAAATAAATTTTATTAATTAAATTAAGCTTAAATATAATTCCTTATAGATTTTAGCTGCCTTTTCAAAGCTATTATCTGATAACATTGCTCTTTTAATTAAATTTTTCCACAGTCTTGTATTTTTATAAATCTCTAATGCATATAAAATACTATTAGTAAATTCAGTTGAACTATAATTTTTAAAACTGAAACCATTCCCTGTATTTTCATATTTGTTATATGGTATTACAGTATCTTTTAATCCTCCTGTTGCTCTAACAATAGGAATAGAACCATACCTTAAAGCTATGAGTTGGCCTAATCCACAAGGTTCAAACTTAGAAGGCATTAAAAATATATCTATTCCTGCATAAATTCTATGTGAAAGATTATTGTCAAAAAGCAATTTTGTTCTAACTTTATTTGGATATTTAATCTCTAGATTATTGAAAAATTCTTCATAAATAGATTCACCTTTTCCTAAGATAACTAATTGAATATTTTGAGAAATAATATCTTCAATACTTTCCATTAATAAATCTAATCCCTTTTGTGAAGTTAATCTAGTTACAAGTCCAATAAAAGGAATATCTTTATTTACCTCTAATGAAAGCTCTTTTTGTAATTCTAGCTTATTTTTAATTTTATTTTCTAATGTTTCACAAGAATAGTTTAGATTTATATGTGGATCAGTTTCAGGATTATATTCATCAAAATCAATTCCATTTAAAATACCACGAATATTAAAGCGTTTACTTCTTAATAATCCATCTAAATTCTCACCATATTCAGGGGTCTGAATTTCTTTAGCATAACTCTCACTAACTGTTAACACTTTATCAGAATAATTTATGCCTCCCTTCATATAGCTAATCCCACCATGAAACTCGAGCATTCCATTATTAAATTGCTCCATATCATAACCAAATAGTTCCCCCAGCATAGTTTTATCAAAGTTTCCTTGAAATAAAATGTTATGGATAGAATAGATAAATTTAATGTTTCTATAGTTATCTTTATGACGATATTCTAATTTATAGAGAACAGGAATCATCCCACATTGCCAATCATTGCAGTGAACAATATCTGGAAACCAATTTAGTGAATTTAAAATATCAAGCACAGCCCTATCAAAAAATGCAAAGCGTTCTCCATCATCAAAAAATCCATATAAGCCATCTCTATCAAAATAATATTTATTATCTATAAAATAAAAAGTAATATTATCTTTCTTTAACATATCAATTCCACAATATTGGTGTCTCCAACCAACATTTACAAAAATATGTTTTAAGTGAGTAAAACTGTCTTTATAAATATTTTTTATGTCTTTATACTTAGGTATTATAACTCGTATATCATCTAATTTATTTTGAGCAAGTTCTTTGCTCAACGCTCCAATAACATCTCCTAATCCACCAGTTCGTATAAATGGATATGCCTCTGTTGCAACAAACAATAGCTTCATATATTATCTCCTCCATATCTTAAAATAACTCCACTCATTGGTGGAATTTTTATTTTTATAGTATTAGAAAATCCATGAGTAGATTTTGAGAAACTTTTCAAAATATTTAAGTTTAAGTTGCCCATTCCACCATATGCTTTATCATCACTATTAAAAGCTTCTTTATAAATTCCTTTTTTAGGAATTCCAATTTCATATTCTTCATATCCTACAGGGGTAAAATTTATTATAAAAATCAAAATTCCATCAACTAAATCTCCATATCTTATAAAACTATATACACTTTGATTTCTATTGTCTGCATCAATCCAAGTGAAACCATCTAGCTCATAGTCTTTGATCCAAAGTTCATAATTATCTTTATAAAAATAATTTAGTGATTTGAAAAAAACTTGCGTATCCTTATGCATTGGGTATTCTTCTGGGAGATGCCAATCTAGTTGCTTTGATATATTCCATTCAATAAATTGTCCAAATTCACTTCCCATAAATAAAAGCTTTTTCCCTGGATGCCCCATTTTATAAATCATGTATGCTCGTAAACTAGCAAATTTATTAAAATAGTTTCCACACATTTTATTTAATAATGACTTTTTTCCATGAACAACTTCATCATGGGATAAAGGAAGTATAAAATTTTCTGAATAATTATAACTCATAGAAAAATTAAGCTTTTCGTGATGATATTTTCTATATATAGGATCAATTTCTATATACTTTAATGAATCATTCATCCATCCCATATTCCATTTGAAATGAAAGCCAAGACCACCATCACATATAGGATGGGAAATATTTTTAAAGGTTGTAGATTCTTCTGCACATAGAGTTACATAGGGGTATTTTTTCAAAACATAAGCGTTAATTTCTTTAAAGAAATTTACTCCATCATAATTTATATCAGTTCCATCTGCATTTGAATACCATTCTGAATCCAATCGATCATAGCTTAAATAAAGCATGTTAGTAACGGCATCCATTCTAAATCCATCTATATGAAATTCTGTAATCCAATAATTTATATTTGAAATTAAAAAGCTACGAACTTCTGGTCTTCCTAAATCAAAGTTTAATGTTCCCCAGCCTCTATTCTCTGCCTTCCAGTTTTCTGTATATTCAAAACAAGGTGAACCGTCAAAATAGGCTAGTCCATGACTATCCCTACAAAAATGGCCTGGTACCCAATCTAAAATAACCTTAATATTTTTAAGATGAAATGTATTAATTAAGTGTTTAAAATCATCTATATCCCCATAACGGCTTGTGGGTGAATAAAATCCAGTTACCTGATATCCCCAAGATTCGTCTAAAGGATGTTCCATAATAGGAAGAATTTCGACATGAGTATATCCCATCTCTGAAATATATTGTGGTAAAACATCTGCTAATTCTCTATATGAAAGAAATTTATCACCCTGTTTTTTCCATGAACCTAAGTGAACTTCATAAATATTCATAGGTTGCTTGTGAATATTTATAGTTTTAAGGTTGTTTAATCTCCAACTAGTGTCAGTCCATTTATATTTACTTTTAGCAGTTATGATAGATGCAGTATTTGGACGAAGTTCAGATTTTCTAGAGAATGGATCGGCTTTTATTAAAATTTCATTTGTAGCACTTAAAATCTTAAATTTATATAAGGCATTTTTAAAATTGCCTATAAAAAACCCACTCCAAAGGCCCGTATTACTTATTTTCTGTAAATTATATAGATCATTATCATTCCAATTATTGAAACTTCCAATTATTGAAACTCTTTTAGCATTTGGTGCCCACACTGTAAATCTAGCGCCATGTTTTTTATTTTCAATTCGCAAATGTGCTCCCATAAAATTATATGCAGTTACACATTTTCCTTCATGAAATAAATATTTATCGTAATCATTAACCATGTTTATCTCCTTAAAATTATTGAACATTTAAATAGTTATGTAAAATTCGAAGTTATTTACATTATAAATAACAATGGTATTATTTTCCATATTTTTCTTTAGTTATTTATCGACAATTTTTTAATTTCATTAAAGAAGTTTTGAACGCAAAAAAAAACTGAGGCCTCACCTCAGTTTTAAAAAATTAATTATTAAGAACCTTATTTAATGCAATTAATGCTCCAATTTTTGCATGATCAAATGTTAATCCACCTTGAATATATGCAATAAATGGCTCTCTTATAGGAGCATCTGCTGATAGTTCAATTGTTGCACCTTGTATAAATGAACCAGCAGCCATGATAATTTCATCTTCATATCCAGGCATAGGCGCTTTTTCGCAACTTACAAATGAATCTATTGGCGCACCTTCTTGAATTCCTTTTATAAAATTACATAAAGGTTCTTCAGAACCGAATATAATAGATTGAACTATATCAGTTCTTTTATCTGTAGATGCTGGTTTAGTTTCATATCCTGCAAGTTCCATAAGTTTTGCTAGGAAAATTGCACCTTTAACTGCTTCCATAGTCGCTTGTGGAGCTAAAAATAATCCCTGCATAAGTGTTCTCATCACACCTAATGTTGCGCCACATTCACCACCAATTCCAGGAACAGTTAACCTATAGGATGCATTTTCAACAAATTCTTTTTTACCTACAATATATCCACCTGTTGGAGAAATACCACCACCAATATTTTTTATTAATGATCCTGCCATAATATCTGCCCCAAAATCAGTAGGCTCATAAATATCAACAAGTTCACCATAACAATTGTCAACAAAGACAATAACATCAGGGCGAAGTTTTTTTACTAACTGAATACCCTCCTTTAGTTGTTCAATCATAAGAGAATACCTTGTACTATAACCGGTACTTCTTTGTATGTGAACTACTTTTATAGAATTATCCTTTAAAAGAACTTCTTCTATTTTATTTAAGTCTAAATATCTATCATCAATAAGATCTACTTGACTATATTTAACTCCATAATCAAGTAAAGACCCCATATTATTAGCTTTACTTCCTATTCCAATTACACCATGTAATGTATCATATGGTAGACCAGAAATAGTAAGTAATGTATCTCCAGGTCTTAAATTCCCAAATAAAGCTGTTCCAATAGCATGAGTTCCATTTACAAAATGTGGTCTTACAATTGCAGCTTCAGTATTAAAAACTTTAGCATAAACTTTATCAAAGTCATCTCTTCCCATATCATCATATCCATATCCTGTAGAATTAGTAAAATGAGAATCACTAATTCGTTCACTTTGAAATGCATTTAATATTTTAAGTTGATTATATTCACGTATCATATCTAATTCCTCAAATTGAGGTTGAACTTCTTTTAGGGCTTGTTCATATAAATTAAATGCATTGTCTTGTATTTTATATTTTTCCTTTAAAAATCTTTCTGTTTCTTTTAACATAAAATTGCCTCCTAATGTATCCTAGTTAAATAAAATAAATAGGCATAAGATTATGCCTATTTACATTAATTTTAGACCAATTACTGATCATTTTTTGTAAATAAGATTGGAATTCCTGGTGTTATAGTAGTAATTGCGTGTTTATAGACCATCATTTCATTTCCATCACAATCTAATACTACTATAAAATTATCAAAGCCTTTAACAAATCCCTTTAACTTATACCCGTTAGTTAAATAAACTTCTACAGGGATTTTATTTTTTCTTGCACCATTTAAAAAAATATCTTGCAAGTTATTTTGTGGTTTATTCATAAAAACTCCTCCAAATACAGAATAATTTGTCATTAAAACTAATTATTATATATAATTCTTTAATTAGATTATACAATCAGGATTATCTCATGTCATTAATAATTTGAGATTTAATCTCTACATCTGTTAGTATATCCTTATTTAAAAAATTTACTCTTTTATCTCGTCTAAACCATGTCAATTGTCTTTTAGCATAATTTCTTGAACCTTTTTTTATTAATTCAATACTTTCTTCTAGTGAAATTTTCTCTTTTAAATACATAAGAATTTCTTTATAACCTATTCCTTGCATAGATTGGTTAGTTTCATCTAAACCAAGGGACATAAGATATTTACATTCATTAACTAATCCATTTTCTATCATAATATCTACTCTTCTATTAATTCTTTCATATAGTTTTTCTCTATCCATTGTAAGGACAAAGTAATGAATATCAAAAGGAGACTCATACATTTTTTCACCTAAGTTAAATGAACTAAATGGTTGTTTAGTTAAATGAAAAACTTCTAGGGCACGAATTACACGTTTAGTGTTATTCATATGAATATTTTCATAACTTATAGGGTCGATATCTTTTAACATTTCGTGCAAATAAAAATTTCCTTTTTCAGTTGCTATATTTTGCAAATTTTCTCTATAAGCACTATCTGATTCACCTTCAGTAAAATCCATATTACAAGTTAACGAATTAATATAAAGACCTGTTCCCCCAGCGATAATAGGTAGTTTACCTCTCTTTAAAATATCACTAATAATACTATCACCTAACTCTTTATAGTGAGCTACTGTAAATTCGTCTGTTGGTTCTACTATATCAATCATGTGATGAATAACTCCATCCATTTCTTCTTTTGTAACCTTGGCAGAGCCAATATCCATTTTTTTATAAATTTGCATTGAATCTGCTGAAATTATTTCACCATTTAATGCTTTTGCTATTTGAATTGAAAGGTCTGTTTTGCCTACAGCAGTTGGCCCACCAATTACTAAAATTTTTTCTTTCATTATAATCACCTAAATTATTCTTTTAAACTTTTTATCTAAATCTATATCTGTAAATTTAATTATGGTTGGTCTTCCATGAGGACAGTGGAATGGATCTTCAATAAATCTTAATTCTTCAACAAGCTTTATCATTTCCATTTCACTTAAAGAATCATTTCCTTTTACAGCAGATTTACATGCCATACTTGCAATTTTATTATATTTAACCTCTTCTCTTTTTCCAGAGCCTAGATTTTTTAAATTATCTATGATGTTTAGAAATAATCGTTTAGCATCTATTTTTCCTAAGAAATAGGGAACTTCTTTTAATGCCAATGTATTACCACCAAAGCTTTCAATAAGAAACCCTGATTCAGTAAAAACATTCTTGTTTTCATCATAATAAGCTAAATCATCTGTGGTCATTTCTATAAGTGTTGGAACTAATAGTGGCTGAACTATGATGCTTCCCTCTTTAATATCTTTAAGATATTTTTCAAAATATATTTTTTCATGGGCTGCATGTTGATCTATTAAGTACAATGTATGATTAAATTCACCTAATATATAAGTTTTATTAAATTGTCCTATTATTCTAAGTGGTGGGAATTTAGCTATTTTTTCCTTGTTTGTATTTTGAATATTAACTAGTTCTTCCGATGTAGTTTTACTCTTAACATCCTCAAATTTTTCAAATAAAATATTATCATTTAAAGCACTATCTTTTTTAGATGAATCGACATATATATATTTCATATCAGAAGAGGCATTAGGACTTATAATATTTTTTGGTGGTGGATTTAATTTAACTTTTTCCTTTAACTTAGCTAATTCTGAATTTGTTTTATTTATTTCATTTAGAAGTGTAGTGTCGTTTATTAAACTAGATTCCTCTATTTTGAATTCATTTAATTGTTTGTTTTTCTCAAAAGAATTAAAAACTATTGAATTATCTTCAGGTATATTAAAAGCTATTAACTCTTCTTCCACTATATTTTTATTTGAAATTTCTTCTTCAGGTATTTTAAAATCATTAAAGACATCATTTTTTAAAGCTGTGTGTACGGCTGCAAAAATATTTTTAAATAAATATCTTTCATCTCTAAATTTCACCTCTGATTTTGTTGGATGAATATTTACATCCACAAATTCTGGGAATACTTCTATAAATAAAACAAAGAAGGGGAATTTATTAACAGTTGCAAATGATTTAAAAGCATTTTCTACTGCAACTGTTAATGTTTTATTTTTTATATATCTTCCATTTATAAAAATACTTTGATTATTCCTAGAACCTCTTGAAATTTCCTCTTTTCCTATATATCCAAAAATTTTAATATCTTCTTTTATAGTTTCAAAGTATAAAATATTATCAGTAATAGTTTTCCCATAAACTGCACGTATAGAGTCTTTAAGTTCGCCACGTCCAAAGGTTTGAAGAATTTTTTTGCCACTACTAAAAAGTTTAAAACTAATATTAGGATTTGCTAAAGAAAGTCTATTTATAATATCTGAAATAATTGAGGCTTCTCTAGTATTTGATTTTAAAAATTTCTTTCTAGCAGGAACATTGAAGAAAATATCACGAACTTCTATTGTAGTTCCTAAATTTGTACCGCAAGAAGATTTATTTATAATCTTACCGCCCTCAATAGTAATTTCTTCTCCAAATTCCATATCTTCTGTTTTAGTTTTTAATGTTACTTTAGAGACTGCCGCTATTGAAGGAAGTGCTTCTCCCCTAAAGCCTAAAGTCATTATAGAGAAGATATCATCTGAATTTTTTATTTTGCTTGTTGCATGAGGAAGAAAAGCCTTTTCTAAATCATCTTTATGGATTCCAATTCCATCATCAATTATTCTAATAAAAGATGTTCCACCTTCTTCTATCTCAATTATTATATTTTTTGCTTTTGCATCAATACTATTTTCAACAAGTTCTTTTACAACAGATGAAGGTTTCTCAACAACTTCACCTGCTGCAATTTTATTTGCAGTTTCAATATCTAATACATTAATTCTTCTCATAATCTCCTCCTTTTACTAAATTTAAATTTCCTTAGCTTCTTTAACTAGTTGATATAATTTATTCATAGCATCCATTGGATTTAAATTTAAAATATCTATATTTGAAATTTCTTTTATAAATTCTTCTTTTTGTATAAAAGTAAAATCCATTTGCATCTCTGCAGATTTAGGTATATTTAAAGAAGATTCTTCTATAGTGATAGAAACTTCCTTAGATTCTTTTATTTTTTTACTTTTATGAGATTTAATTTCTATATTTTCAATAGCAGTATTGTCATTGTCTTCTAGATCAAGAAGTATTTCCTTTGCTCTATCTATAACTGACTTTGGTATTCCTGCAAGTTTTGCAACCTCAACCCCGTAACTTTGATCAGCTCCACCTTCTACTATTTTTCTAAGGAACACTATATTATCATCAACTTCACTTACAGCAACAGAATAATTTTTTACACCTTCGATAGATCCTTCAAGTTTAGTAAGCTCATGATAATGTGTTGCAAATAATGTATTACATTTAAGAGAGTCTTCATTTGAAATATGCTCTATAACAGACCAAGCAATACTTAATCCATCATATGTTGAAGTCCCACGTCCAACTTCATCAAGTAAAACTAAACTTTTAGGAGTTGCATTTTTAAGAATGTTAGAAACTTCCCACATTTCAACCATGAATGTAGATTTTCCACCTGCTAAATCATCTGAGGCTCCAATCCTTGTAAATATCTTATCACATACAGATATATTTGCTTTTTTTGCTGGAACAAATGAACCCATTTGAGCCATAAGGGTTATAAGGGCAACTTGCCTCATATATGTTGATTTACCTGCCATATTAGGTCCTGTTATTAATAACAATCTATTTCCTTTTTTATCTAAAATTGTATTATTTGAAACAAATTCACCAAGCCCGATTACTTTTTCAACAACAGGATGACGACCATCTTCAATTTCAATAAGCCCATCTTCATTTATATTTGGTTTAACATAATCATTTTCTATTGCAATTTTAGATAAAGTACATAACGAATCTAGTTCTCCAATAATTCTAGCTGATTTTTTTAGTCGTGGAATTTCTTTTTCTATAAGCTTTCTTATCTCTAAAAATAAATCATATTCAAGCTTCATTAATTTTTCTTCCGCACCAAGAATCTTTTCTTCCATCTCTTTTAATTCTGCTGTAATATATCTTTCAGCATTAGCAAGAGTTTGTTTTCTTATATATCTTCCCTCTGGAATAGAATCATAATTAGCTTTTCTAATTTCAATATAATATCCAAAAACCTTATTATATCCTACCTTTAAAGATTTAATTCCTGTAATTTCACGTTCAGAGTTTTCAAGGGAAGCTATCCACTCTTTACCATGTGATTTAGCAACACGAAGCTCATCAACATCTGTTGAGTAGCCATCTTTAATGATATCTCCTTCTTTTATGCTAAGAGAAGGATCTTCTTTTATACTGTTGTGTAGTAAATCTTTAACATCATCTAAGGTATCTAAGTTATTAAAATATTCTCTTAATAGTACTGAAGAGGTAGATTTTAATAACTCATGAACGCTTGGTAATTTAATAAGAGAGCTTTTAAGTGAAATCATATCTTTTCCATTAACATTTCCATTAGCAATTTTCCCAACTATTCTTTCAATATCATAAATATTTTTTAATGCTAGTTGTAAATCATCACTTAATGATAAATCGTTAACTAATTCCTCTACTCCTTCAAGTCTCTTATTAATTTCTTTTTTTGAAATTAGAGGTTCATCTATCCATTTTCTTAAAGCTCTGCTTCCCATAGATGTAGATGTCTTATCCATCACCCATAAGAGAGAACCCTTTTTTGATTTTTCACGTATATTTTCAGTTAACTCTAGATTACGTCTAGTATTTCCATCAATACTTAAAAAGTTTACTATATCGTAGTTCTCAAGAAAATTAATATTTAATAGACTCATTTTTTGAGTTTCATATACATACTTTAACAGAATCCGCGCCGCCATTTCAGAAGCTGTATCTAATGAATCTATTTCTACTTCAGTAAATTGATTTAAAAGTTCTTCTTTACTTATTAAAAATTCATTTAAATTTTTTTGTGTAAATATTGCATTTGTAGAACTTTTTATTTCTTTTAATAATTCATCATCAAAGTTTTCATCAATTATAATTTCTTTTGGATTAATTTTTGTGATTTCATCTAAAAGAGTTGAATTAAGTGCTTTAAATGAAGTTACTTTAAATTCACCAGTACTTATATCAGTTGTTCCAAGCCCTATTCTATCCTCATACTCATAGATAGCACTTAAATATGTATTATTTGAAGCAACCTCACTATTTTCTACATATGTACCAGGAGTTATTACTTTTACAACATCACGTTTAACTATTCCTTTAGAAGCACCAACTTCTTCAACTTGCTCACAAATTGCAACTTTATATCCCTTTAATATAAGTCTTTGGATATAATTACTTGCTGCATGAAATGGAACTCCACACATAGGAGCTTTTTCATCTAAGCCACAATCACGACCTGTTAAAACTATCTCTAATTCTTTTGATACTGTCTTTGCATCTTCAAAAAACATTTCATAAAAATCACCTAATCTAAAAAACAAAATACAATCTTTGTATCTATCTTTAACTTCAAAATATTGTACCATCATTGGGGTAAGTGCCAATGTAATTCACCATCCTTAAAATTAATATTATCTATTTGTATATTTTTATATATAAAAATACATTTATCTATATAAACACTTAAATTTTAACATAAAAAACTAAAAAGATAAAAGAAGATATTTTATTTAGTAATTTATATTGAATAAAATAAAAGAAAGGATAGCTTTTATAAAAAATGAAATTGTAATATAATAGAAATAATTAATTATATTAGGAGGGATAGGGTATATGAAAAGTAATAAAATTGATTGGGAAAATCTAGGCTTCGATTATATAAAAACAGATTATAGATATATTTCTGTTTGGGAAAATGGAGAATGGGATGAAGGAAAACTTGTAGAAGATAATAAATTATCTATTGAAGAAGGAGCTCCAGCACTGCATTATGGACAACAATGTTTTGAAGGTTTAAAAGCTTATAGAACAAAAGATGGTCATATAAATCTTTTTAGAGCTGATAAAAATGCTGAAAGGATGAATAATAGCGCTGATAGACTTTTAATGCCAAATGTACCAGTAGATAAATTTATCAATGCTTGTGTAGAAGTCATTAAAAAAAATGAAGAATTTGTTCCACCCTATGGTACAGGGGCAACTTTATATTTAAGACCATTTTTAATTGGAGTTGGTGATAACATTGGTTTAAAACCTGCAACTAAATTTATATTTTCAGTTTTTTGTATTCCAGTAGGACCATATTTTAAAGGTGGTATGAAGCCAGTTAACTTCTTAGTTTCTGATTATGACAGAGCTGCACCAAACGGAACAGGTGCTGCAAAAGTTGGTGGAAATTATGCAGGAAGCCTTTTAGCACAAAAAAAGGCAAAGGAAAATGGATTTGCAGATGCAATCTTCTTAGATCCAGCAACTCATACAAAAATAGAAGAAGTTGGTTCAGCAAACTTTTTTGGAATAACTAAAGATAATAAATTTATAACACCTCTATCACCATCTATATTACCATCTATAACAAAATACTCACTATTAGATATTGCTAAAGATTATTTTAATATGGAAGTATTAGAAGAGGATGTTTATATGGATGATTTAGACAAATTTTCAGAAGCTGGTGCTTGCGGAACTGCTGCAGTTATAACACCGATTGGTGGTATACAGACAAATGGAAATTTACATGTATTTTTTAGTGAAACAGAAGTAGGTCCAATAACACAAAAATTATATGATACTTTAATTGGAATTCAATTTGGTGATATTAAAGCACCAAAAGGATGGATTTATAAAATATAAAAATAAAAGAAGGTGCTAGTTTAGTACCTTCTTTAAAAATAATATGGGATTTTATTAAATTAATCCATCTAAAAACTTTTTGAATGTATGAGTTCCATTTAAATAAGCTTCTTTATTAGCTACTACTTCATTAAAAGTATCTATATCTAACATATCCTTATTTATTAATATATCTAATAATAATTCTTCATCTAAAAGGATTTCAAAAAGCTCTACTGAACAGTTATCATATTCTAATTTTTTTACAGTATCTAATTTTTCCTTTAATCTAGCTAACGTTAATTCTGTATCTAGATTATTTAATAGATACCCTTCACAGATATTTAAAATTGATTCTCTTAAAAGAGATATTTGTTCCATATTTAAGCCCTCCTTTGTTTTCTTCATTATAACACAAAGAAATAGATAATAGTAGTTATTATTTAAATGTTATTATTAAACTTCTGATCCAGATTTTAAATTTAATTTATTTTCGCATATCTTTAATTAGATTTATTTCTAATCCAGTTTTTTGAGAGATTGTCCAATCATCTAATACATCAAGTAGATTTTTAGCAATATCAATCTTCTCTTTTAAACGTCCTCTTTCTAATCCTTCTTCAATTCCTTTTTCTAGGCCCTCTTCAATTCCTTTTTCTAATGCTTTCTTCTCTACTGTATTTAATGCTACTAGTTTATCTTGAATCATTTTCTCACGTAGTTCATAGAATTCACGTTGTTTCAAATCATTACTTAATTTATTCAAGATATCACTTGCAATAGAAATTTCTTCATATTGAGATATGTTTTCAATAGTTTCTAAGCCTTGTGGATTCCTTAGGAATTCAATCCAAGCATGAGCTAAAGTGTTTTCTGATGTATTAGAAACTTTATTTATTTCAATAAAATGAATTTCTAACACATTAGATAGTTCCTCATTTGTATCGATTTCTTTTAATCTATACATATTATGAAATCTATCATTTTCAATATATGAATCATTTAAAATATTTATTGCAATAACAGAATTTAATGTGCTACAATTTTCACGCTCAATAACTTGTGATTCATATAGCTTCGATAAAGAATAGACACTTCTTTTTATCAAATTATATCCATTATCTAATTTAATCTCTACAGTTATTTTTTCATTTGAATTTGTTAGACAATCAATTTCAAGAGTAGAAAATTTATCATCTAAAAAGTGTTTTTCAATTTCATTATTTTTTATAGTAGACTCTACAATAACCCTATCCTTAATAAATGAATTAATAAAAGAATTTAAAATATTACTTTTAGATTCAAACATAAATAAATTTTTAAAAACAAAATCTACTTTGGGATCTAATAAAAATGTATTACTCATATAAATGCTCCTTTAAAATTACTTCATTTTAATTATACCCTATTTTGTAAAAAAATGTAACAAAAACAATATATTAGTTTTATTTTATATTTTATCATCCAATTCAATAATTTTTACATTAATTTCTTCGAGCAATGTTTCTAAATAAATTTCTAATTCAAGTCTAATTAACTGCTTATTATTTAAAAATGGTATTGATTTTTTATTGATACTTTCTTCAATTACTTCTTTTTCTTTTAATAGCTCATTGTGATAACTTTGTAAACTATCCATTTTTTCTTTTTTTGAAGTTAATTTTAGTATTTTTTTTCTGAAACTTTCAATACTTTCAAACGGAATCATATTAAATGCTCTTTTTTGAAGATTCTCTAAATCATCAATATGTTCTTCCTTAGATTTGTTTAAATAATTAGAAATATCTTTTTTTATTATATTTTCTAATAGTATACATTCTTTATTTAATCGTTTAAACGATCGTGAAATATGATTTAGTTCTTCACTTACTTCGCTAATACTTTTGTCTATCATAGAACTTTTAGCTATATTATTTAATAAAGATTCTATAGTAGATTTAACATTTATTAAATTTTCTTTTTTCACAGTTTTACTAGGATATACTTTTATATTATCCAAAACTCCCACTCCTTAAATAAATTATATTTAAGTATATTATTAAAATTATAGAAATATTTCTCTTTTATGCATAAAGGTCACAAAATAAACCTTTATTTGGTTTATTTTGTGACCTTAAATCTCTACCTTTATAATATTTTCCAAAAAATTTAAATTTGAGAGATGAGCTGGCATAATTAGCGTACTTTTTTGAAAATCTGAAAAAGTTATATGTCCCTTCACCTCAAAATCATTTGATGATATAGTAACATAATTTTCCTTGGTATTTGTACAAATTGCTTTATATAAAATACCTTTTTCAAAATGATCTATCATAAATCCTTTATCTTTATTAATACCATCTGCAAATAAAAATGATTTATCAAATGTAAATCCATGTATTTCTTCAAGTGTTTTGCTTCCAAATGACATTAAAGAATCATTTGAAATTGTACCTCCTAAAAGATAGATAGGAATATTATTTTTTGCAGACTCAATAACTAGTTCTACACTATTAGTAAAAAAATGGACTTTTTTTAAACTTATATTTTTAATTATATGTTTTGAAATCTCACTACCATCTAAATAAACATAGTCACCATCTTGAATTAAATTTGCACAAAACTCACCTAAAATACGTTGTTCTTTCAAATTTTTATTTACAGTATTTAACTTATTGTTTAATTTAGTACTAAGACTTTTTGCCCCACCATGAATTCTTTTCAATAGCCCCTTATTTTCCAACTTTATTAAATCACGTCTAATTGTTGATTCTGAACTATTTGTAGCTCCAGCTATTGTACTTAGTTTTATAACCTCATTTTCATCTAGTAAATCTAATATTATTTCATATCTTTTTTCTGTTAACAATTTCAAGCACCTCTTTGTAAAAAGTCTACTTATATTGTGCCTTTTAAACAAATAAAAATCAACTCTTTTTTATTTAAAAGAATTATAACTGCCTTTAAATAAATAAGCTTCTATCACTCAGTTCATCATCGATAGCTATATCTTCAAATAAATTTAAGAGCTTCTTCGTTGTTAAATTTTGTTTTTCTGCACCAGCTATATCTAATATAACTTTCCCCTGATGCATCATAAATAATCTATTCCCATAATTTAATGCATGCTTCATATTATGGGTTACCATAAGAGTTGTAATTTTTTTATCTACTATAATTTTATTTGTTAGTTCTATAATTTTCTTTGATGTTTTTGGGTCTAATGCAGCTGTATGCTCATCTAATAAAAGTAATTTTGGATTGGACATAGTTGCCATTAAAAGCGTAAGTGCTTGGCGTTGCCCTCCTGATAGCAATTTAACCTTGCTACAAAGCTTATTCTCTAGTCCTAATTCTAAGGTTGAAAGCATTTCCTTAAAATATGAAACTTTTTTATTGTTAATCGCAAAACTTAATCCAAAAAAATTTCCTTTATTATTGGCTAAGGATAAATTTTCAAGAATAGTCATATTAGGGGAAATTCCTAAAGAGGGATTTTGAAAAACACGTCCAATAATCTTACTTCTTCTATATTCGCTTAAATGACTTATTTGATCATTTTCGATTTGTATTATTCCACTATCTTCTTGTATTTGTCCTGAGATTATATTCAATAAAGTTGATTTACCAGCACCATTAGATCCGATTATTGATACAAAATCACCTTTAGCAACATTTAAAGATATTTCATCAAAAATACGATTTTCATTTACTGTGTTTGGATTAAAAGTTTTAGAGAGTTCTTTTATCGTTAACATTCTATTTCCTCTTCTTTTTTCATTAAATTTTTTTTACGTTTAGGAATATTATCAATGCTTAATGCAATAATGATTAAAATTGCAGTTAAAAGTTTTAAGTAGTTTGGATCTAGTTGAACCTTTAATGCTAATTGTATTGCAGAATAGTAAATAATAGTTCCTAAAATAGAAAATGTTGTTGCTTTTATGAACTTTAAATTTTTAAATAGAGACATTCCAATAATTACGCAAGCAAGCCCTTTTACAACAATTCCTGTTCCCATACCAACATCTGCAAATCCTTGATATTGAGTTATTAAGGAACCTGATAAAGCCACTAAAGAATTGCTTAGAACTAATCCTAATATTTTAATTTTATTAGCACTTACACCTAGGGATGTAACCATCTGTTCGTTATCTCCAACAGCAGTTAATAAAAAACCTAATTTAGTCTTCATAAATAGGTCAAACATAAGCTTTAATAATATTAGAATAAATAAAATTATAAAAAATGTATATTTCTTATTCATAAAAATATGATTAACTGAAAGCAAAGGAATATTTGATTTTCCCATAATAAGTAAGTTGATAGAATATAATGAAATCATTACTAAAATTCCAGACATTAAATTAGTAATTTTAAATTTCACATGTAAAATAGCGGTGATATAACCGGAGATAGCTCCTCCTATAATTGAACAAAATATAGCAATTATAGGGTTAACCCCATTTACTAATAGTACTGCAGTAATTGCTGCACCTAATGGATACGATCCATCAACAGACAAATCTGGGAAATCTAAAAGTTTGTATGTTATATACACACCTATTGCAGCTAAAGAAAATAATGAGGCTTGTTCTAAAACACTTATTAAAATTTCCAATTTATTCTGTTCCCACTAATTTAGCCTTAGCTTTTATATCATCTGGAATTGTAATATTTAATTCTTTAGCAACGTCTTCATTAATAACAATATCTAAGTTTTCAGAAGTTTCAATTTTTATATCTGATGGATTTTTCTTATTTACTAAAATTTCAAATGCTTTTTCTGCAGTAGCTTCACCAAGCTTTCTATAATTAATGCCTATAGTTGCAAGACCACCTCTTGTAACAGCTGCTTCTTCCGCACAAAAAACTGGAATCTTTTTCTCATTTGATATTTTATTTACTAAAGAATAAGCTGATGCTACTACATTATCTGTTGGTAAATATAATGCATCGATTTTATTTAGATTGCTTTTTAAGTTTTGTTCTATTTCATTAACATTAGTAATTCCTATTTGAACAACTTCAATACCTTTTTTAGCACATTCTTTTTTTATTAATTCTAATTGAACTAAGGAATTTGCCTCTGAAGTATTATAAATAAAACCTAATTTTTTTGTAGCTGGAATAAGTTTTGTCATTAAATCAATTTGTTTATCTACTGGAACCATATCTGAAACACCTGTTGTATTATTACCAGATGAATCCCAACCACTTGCAATTCCAGCTGCAACTGGATCTGTTACTGCTGTAAATACAATTGGAATTTCTTTTGTACTATTATACATTGCTTGTGCTGCTGGTGTTGCTATTGCAAAAATAAGATCTTTTTTGTCACTTGCAAATTGTACTCCTATTGTTTGAGCAGTTTGAAAATCTCCTTGTGCATTTTTAGAATCAATTTCTACAGAAATCCCCTTTTCTTTAAGAAGTGTACTTATTTTTTCTGTAAATCCCGTATTTGCTTCATCTAAAGCTTCATGTTGAGTTAATTGGCAAATACCAATTTGTACAACTTTCTCATTGGAATCCTTAGCATTACAACCTATGAATGTAGTTGATATTAATGCAATTAGAGATAAGATTAATTTCTTTTTTAACATACATAACCTCCTGATTATTGATTTTTATATTTATTTCGCACTTTATTATTATATTAATAAAAAATACTCTATATTTATATTCAAATAATACAAATAATAGTATTTTTTTAGTGATAATTCAAAAGAGTATTTGTTTCAAAAACAAATACTCTTTTATGTACAAATTCTTATTTAGATTTACGTTTCTGTTGTAATTTCCTATCTTTCTTTATGTAACGATTATATTTTACTTTAAAGATTATCATAAAAATAAAATCAATAGCCAAAAGTATTAACGAAATCACTATTAGTTTTTCAGCACCCTTTAGTGCAGATAACCATAAAAATATTATAATCAAACCTGCAATTAAAAATGTAATAGTCTTAATTAAATTAAGTTTTTTTACAGATACTGTTGATAAATTATTCTTTTCATTTAAATTTTCTAATTTATCATTAAGATATAAAAATGTAATTCCTACTAAAATAATTAATCCTATAATTGTTGCGAATATAATAATTCTCACCCCCTAGTTTAAAGAAAATTTTTCACTTGTACGTTCGAAATTAACCTACCTAATAATATATTATAAAAAATAAAAGAGCTTAAATCAAATTTAAGCTCTTTTATTTAAGATGCGTATACTATTTTCCAATTAGAACCATGTTTTTCTAATACAATTCTTATTATTCTACATATAGGAAAAGTATTCATAATATTGTAGCTTTTTTTATTTGTTTTAGAAGTTTTTTATTTGGATTCATCAAAGTAAATAGCTTATTTGATATTTTAAATACCCATTTATCTGATAAAATACCCTTGTCTTTGCTTTCAAGAAGAGAAACAACTCGTTCCGTTAAAAATCTTGTATGACTCTCTCTTAAGTAAATATGTCTAGAGTCTGTAG
>NZ_JBOFRG010000045.1:0-42045 GCF_051650885.1 Clostridium sp. | reverse complement strand
CCTTATTTTAACTATTTTATTCCTATTTTTTACTTTATCTCTATAAAATTTTAGTAATTCTTCTAAATGTCAAATTTTCTTTTTATATATTTTAAAGGAAATTTTTTATTTTCTATTCTTCTATTTCTTTTATTCTATATTTATCTCTTAATTCCTTTAATTATTACTAGTATTTAGTATTTGCAAAATATTATTTTTTATTATTTTAAATTTATAATTCTACTTATACTAAGTTACAACATAGAATATAGTAATAATATTATTTAGGAGATTTGCATAATGAAAAAAATATTAGATAATTCCTCTAATCCTTTTTCTGAAGAAACTATTCGATTTCAAGTTTTATCCCATTATGGATTAGAAAATTCTAAAATATCTGTTATTAAACTAAAGAATACTGACAAACAAAGAATTGTGTATAAAATTACTTATAAGAATAGATCTTACTGTTTAAAGAAAGTCTATTACAATGAAGCTGATTTACTTTTTGTTTATTCAGCCTTAGAATGGCTATTTAAAAATAATATTAATACACCTAAATTATTAAATACCCTTTCTGGAAATAAATATGTTAATCTAAATGGTATGCTTTTTATATTAACTTTATGGATTGATGGCAGTAAATGTAACTCTAATGAAACATCTCATATTATTACTGCTGTACGCCAACTTTCCTACGTTCACAAATGTTCTAAAAATTTTATCCCTATTGAAGGAAGTTCTAATAGAGAAGGTTTGTCTGATATCTACATAACAACCTTAAAACACTTTAACCATATTTTACTTTCTTATAATGCCGCAATAAAAGATAAAAGTTTATTTTCTGAAATCTTTTTAGAATTTTTTGATATCTATTTAGAAATTTCTAAATTTTCTCTTGAAATCTCTAGTCGTGTTCAAAATTCTAATCTTTCAACCTCCTTGTGTCATGGAGATTATGTAAGTAAAAATTTACTTTTTGATAAACTTGATAATATTTGGCTTATTGACCTTGATAAATGTAAAATTGACTCCTCTATGCAAGACTTGGGATATTTTTTAAGAAGACTTTTAAGACGTGATAGCATTTCTTGGAACGTTGAATTTACTATGAGACTTTTAAGAGAATATAATAAAGGTAATACAATAACTGTTGATGACTTTAGATATCTTCTTGCATATATTTCTTTCCCACAAAAATATTGGAAAATTTCTAGAGACTTTTTTAGAAATAAATTAAAAATTAATAAATCTGTTGCTACAGATATGCTTATTAAAGGTACCGAAAAATCTCATGCTCATTTAACCTTTGTAAAAACAATCTTATCTAGAATTGAAAATGAATATGATATAAAACTATAAAAACCACCCAAACATGGGTGGTTTTCTTTTAATTATCTTTTATTATTTACTTGTGCTTGTGCTGCTGCAAGTCTTGCAAGTGGCACTCTAAATGGCGAACAAGATACATAGTCTAATCCTATATTGTGACAGAACTCAACTGATGATGGATCTCCTCCATGCTCTCCACAGATTCCAAGTTTAATATCACTTCTTGTTGCTCTTCCTTTTTCAGCTGCCATCTTAACTAATTGCCCAACTCCTGTTTGGTCTAACTTAGCAAATGGATCTTGCTCGTATATCTTTTCATCATAGTATGATGTTAAGAACTTAGCTGCATCATCTCTTGAGAAACCAAATGTCATTTGAGTTAAGTCATTTGTTCCAAATGAGAAGAATTCTGCTTCTTTAGCAATTTCGTCAGCTGTTAATGCCGCTCTTGGGATTTCAATCATTGTACCAACTTTATACTCTAATTTAGTTCCTTTTTCAGCCATAACCGCTTCTGCTGTTCTAACTACAACATCTTTAACGAATTTAAGTTCTTTAACTTCTCCAATTAATGGTATCATAATTTCTGGAACTACGTCATATCCTCTTTCAACGCTTACTGCAATTGCTGCTTCTATAATAGCTCTTGTTTGCATTTCAGCTATTTCTGGGTAAGTTACCGCAAGTCTACAACCTCTGTGTCCCATCATTGGGTTAAATTCATGCTTATCTTCTACTGCATTTTTGATTTCTTCTACATCTACATCTAATTCTTTAGCTAATGCTATTTTATCCTCTTCAGTATGAGGTAAGAACTCATGTAATGGTGGATCAAGAAGTCTTATTGTAGCTGGCATTCCTTTTAACGCTTCGTAGATAGCAGTAAAGTCAGCTCTTTGCATTGGAAGTATTTTATCTAATGCTTTTCTTCTATCTTCTTCAGTCTTAGCTATAATCATTTCTCTAACAGCTAGAATTCTATCTTCTGCAAAGAACATATGCTCTGTTCTACAAAGACCTATTCCTTCTGCTCCAAATTCAACTGCTTGCTTTGCATCTCTTGGTGTATCTGCATTAGTTCTAACTTTTAATTTTCTAATTTCATCAACCCATGCCATGAATGTTGCAAAATGCCCTGTTATTTCTGGAGTTACTGTTTTTATTTTTTCTCCATAAATATTTCCTGATGTTCCATCTATTGAAATAAAATCTTCTCCAGTATAAGTTTTTCCACCTACTTCTAAAGTTTTCTTTTCTTCATTTATTTTGATTTCTCCACATCCTGCTACACAACAAGTTCCCATTCCTCTAGCAACAACTGCTGCGTGAGAAGTCATTCCTCCTCTTACAGTTAAGATACCTTCTGCTGCAATCATTCCTTCAATATCCTCTGGTGAAGTTTCAAGTCTTGCAAGTACTACCGCTTCTCCATTAGCTGCTCTTTCTTTAGCTTCTTCAGCAGTGAATGCTATTTTACCACAAGCTGCTCCTGGTGATGCTGGAAGCCCTTTAGCAATTGGTGTTGCTTTCTTTAAGTCTTCATCATAGAACGCTGGATGTAATAATGTATCTAATTGTTTTGGTTCAACCTTTAAGATAGCTTCTTCTTTAGTTAACATTTTTGATTCAACTAAATCTACTGCTATTTTAAGTGCTGCTGGAGCTGTTCTTTTACCATTTCTAGTTTGTAAGAAGTATAATTTTCCTTCTTCAATAGTCATCTCCATATCTTGCATGTCTTTATAATGATTTTCTAATGTATTTACTATATCAATAAATTGCTTATAAATTTCTGGATTTTGTTCTTCTAATTTTGATATTGGAAGTGGTGTTCTTATACCTGCTACAACGTCTTCACCTTGTGCATTCATTAAGTATTCTCCATATATTTCATTATCACCATTTGCAGGGTTTCTTGAGAATACAACTCCTGTTCCTGAAGTTTCACCTTTATTACCAAACACCATTTGTTGAACGTTTACAGCAGTTCCCCACTCACCTGGTATATCATTTAATCTTCTATATACTCTAGCTCTTGGGTTATCCCATGATCTGAATACAGCTGTAACTGATTCTATTAATTGGCTTTTTGGATCTTGTGGGAAATTTTCTCCCTTTTCTTTTTTATATACTTCTTTGTACTCGTTTACTAATTCTTTTAAATCATCAGCAGTTAAATCTGTATCATCTTTAACTCCTCTTTTTTCTTTCATTTCATCAATTTTATCTTCAAATAATCTCTTTTCAACTCCCATAACTACATCTGAGAACATTTGAATAAATCTTCTATATGAATCATATGCAAACCTTGGATTATTTGTAAGCTCTGCCATTGCTTCTGCTGCTTCATCATTTAAACCTAAGTTTAATATTGTATCCATCATTCCTGGCATTGAAACTCTTGCCCCTGATCTTACTGATACAAGTAAAGGATTATTTGTACTTCCAAACTCTTTACCTGTTTCTTTTTCAAGTTCTTTCATACAATTTTCAATTTCTTCTATTATTGATGGTGCTATTACTCTTCCATCTTCATAATATTTATTACATGCCTCTGTTGTTACTGTAAATCCTTGTGGAACTGGTATTCCAAGTTGTGTCATTACAGAAAGATTTGCACCCTTTCCTCCTAGAAGATTTTTCATTGATGCATTCCCCTCTTTAAAAGGGTATACGTACTTTTTCTCCATCTCAATACTCCTCCGTTCAATACTTAAGTTAATATATATATTGTCGAGGACAAGTTTTTGTCCTCGCATATACCAAATTTATTTGTTTTTCCCAAGCTTAACGAATAATTTTGTAATATTAGTTTTAGAAACTTTTCCTAAAATCTTATATTGTTCTTTCTCATAAACCATAACTTTTTCAACAATAGGTATGCTATCAATTTCATGCTCTATTATTTTTGTTCCTACTGCATATGCTGAATCTTCTGTTGATGCACATACAATATTCGGCATTCTTGTCATAATAACTCCAACAGGTACCTTATGGATATCTGTTCCTCCAATTGCAATTTTCAAGAAATCTTTTCTTGAAACAGCACCGGTTAAGAAACCATTACTTTCTACAAATAATGTTCCTACATCATTTAAGAATAAGTATACAATTGCATCATATACTGTTGTTTCTTCACTTACCACTGAAGGCTTTGACATTATCTCATGAGCTTTGATTTCATTTATATACTCATTTACAAGACTGCTTTTAGGTTTATCTGAATATACATATCCAACCTTTGGTCTAGCATCTAATGCTCCTATCATAGTTAAAATCGCTAAGTCGGCTCTTAATGCAGCTCTCGTTACTCCTAAGCTATCTGCTAAGGCTTCACTTGTAACTGGCTGTCTTTCTTTAACTAATCTTATTATCTCTTCTTGCCTTTCTGATAACTTCAAGTTTATCCCTCTTTCTTGATTCGAGAATAAAATTTTCAGACAATTCAGATTTATTAGAATCTTTAGTACATTATAATTATACCATTTATTCCTTTTTTTTCTATATTCAAATAACCTGATTTAAGTCCATATTCTTCCAAATTTTCTTTTTAGAAGAATTCTTCTCTTTATACATTCTTTTTTCTTCCATTTACTGTATTTTCCTATTCTTCGTCGTCAAATTTCACAGTATATGTGTAAACAGTATCATCTCCTGTATATACTTTGCTTTTATTTTCACTTTTATTCTTCATATCATTTTTTACGTCATTTAGCTTTTCTTTTACATCTTCAGCTTTTCTGCTTGCTTTCTCTCTAACTTCGCTTGCAACTACACTTGCTTTTTCTTTTACTTCATCAGTAACTTTTTTCACATATTTGTTAACAACTTCTACGCTTCCATCACATTTTGTGATTTCTATAGTTACTTTTGTTGCAACTGCTGCTATTACTCCAAAGGCTAAAACTGCTGGTAAAACTATTGCTATGACCATTGCAGAGATACCTGCATTAACAGGAAGGTCTGCTATTACTGTTTCCTCTTTTTTAATTTTTATTCTACTTACGTTACCTTTTTCTATAATTTCTTTTAGCCAAAGCTTAAAATCTTCTGTATTGTATGCAGTTTTTGATAATATATCTTCCTCTTCAACTACGTTATTTATTCCCTTTACCCCATCTTTTTCAAGGTTTATTAACGCTTCTAAAACATCTCCATCTGCTTCGATTAAAATTCTTTTAGCTTCTTCATAGCTAACATTTGCTCTTTCTCTTATTTGATCAACTTTTTCTAATGTAATTTCTTTCATAAACTATCACTCCTTAATATAATTTAACATTTCTAAACTTTTAGGTTTTCTAGAATAATTTGAAGATATAAAATATAAATTTATTTTTTCTATTTCTTTTTTTACATCCTCATTTAATTTCATCATATATATTCTACTTGCATCTATTTTATTTAAAAATTTAAGAGCTGCATATGCTTCTTTTGATATATATAGTGTATTATTTCTTCCACACTCTTCACATACACCACTAAAAGTCTGCATATGAATGTATTTTGAACTTCTAATTTTTTTTCTGCATATGGCACAATTATCTAAATTTATACCATATCCAGTTTCTTTTAATAATTTAAGTTCAAATGACCTAATCAAAAGTTCATAATCAATTGCATCTGTATCTAATAAATATAGTGTTTTTACGAATTCTAAATATAAAAGATCATTTTTTTCACCATCATTTATGCAAATATCAATTAACTCAGAAATATATGATGCATAGGTTAATTTATCTAAGTTGTTCATTAAGCCTTTAAAGGAATTTATTATTTTTCCTTCTTGAAGGGTATACATATTTTTACCTTTAAAAAGCATATAATCACTATAACAAAGACTTCCTGTTACTGAAAATAATTTGCTTTTACTTTTTTTAGCACCTTTTGCTATAGCTGTTATTTTCCCAAAATCCTTTGTGTATATCCAGACTATTTTATCATTTTCCTTATAATCTGTAGATTTTATAATTACACCACTTGTTTTAACTAGAGACATCTTATCACCTATATTACTTTACATTTTTATATCCAAGCTCTTTAAGTAAATTATTGTTGTCTCTCCATTCTTTTCTTACTTTAACCCAAAGCTTCAACATAACTTTTGTTCCTAAAAATCTTTCTAATTCATATCTTGCAGTTTCACCTATTTTTTTAAGTACAACTCCATTTTTACCAATTATAATTCCCTTATGAGAATCTTTTTCACATATAATATCTGATTCAATATGATATGTTCCTTTTTCACTTTTTTTCATTCTTATTATATCTACTGCAATTCCATGTGGAACTTCATCTCTTAAACATCTTAATGCTTTTTCTCTTATTATTTCTGATACTACAAATCTTTCTTGAACATCTGTTATCATATCTTCCGGATAATACTTAGGTCCCTCAGGTAACTTTTCAGCCATTAAGTTAAGTAATTTATCTACATTTTTCCCTTTAGATGCTGAAATAGGAATTATTTCTGCAAATGGGAATGCTTCTGAATATTTCATTAAAGTTTCTGCAACCTTATCTTGAGTAAATTCATCAATTTTATTTAAAACTAAGAATACAGGACATTTTTTACCTTTTAAATTCTCTAAAATAAAGTTGTCTCCTTTTCCAAGCTCTCCATCTGGATTAGTTACAAAAAGAATTAAATCTACATCTTTTGTTGAATCCTTTGCAGAGTTTACCATATACTCTCCTAATTTATGCTTTGGTTTATGGATACCTGGTGTATCTACAAAGACCATTTGATAGTCATCTGTAGTTTTTATTGTTTGTATATTGTTTCTTGTCGTCTGTGGTTTATTAGATACAATAGATAGTTTTTCCCCCATTATATAGTTCATTAATGTTGATTTTCCTACATTTGGTCTTCCTACTATTGATACAAATCCTGATTTAAACATTTTTTCCTCCTACTCAAGATCTCTTTTAGTAAAACTTCCTGGCATTATTTCCCCAAAAGTTTTTACTAAATAATCTTCCTCGTTTTTTACTATATAAATCTTAACATCTTCTGTATGTGCAAATTCACTTATTACCTGTCTACACATTCCACATGGGTACGTATAATTATTTACATCTCCAATTAATGCAAGTGCTTTAATAGATTTATTTCCTTTAGCTACTCCATTGAAAATCGCTACTCTTTCAGCACACATAGTTGCACCATAAGATGCATTTTCAACATTGCTTCCTGTATATATATTTCCATCTTCAAATAATACTGCTGCCCCTACTTTAAAATTTGAATATGGGCAATATGCATTTTCCCTAGCTTTAATTGCTTCCTTTATAAGTTTTTTCTCCATTTGAAAAACCCTCCCTTATTCTTAAGTATAAACTATTTTGCTTATTGTGCATAATATTATATCATTATTATATAATTAAACAACACTTATTATATAGTTTTTCTTTAATTATCTTAAAATTGTGAAAATAAGAGTTGTTATAAGCATCCCAAAAAGTGCTCCTACTATAACTTCAAACAAGGAATGTACTTCTGCATCTACTCTGCTTTGAGCTGTTATAAGTGCCATTAAAAAGCTTAAAAATATACAAATTGGCTCTTCTGTTATAAATGATATAGCTGTTGCAATAGAAAATGCTAATGCACTATGCCCACTTGGCATTCCTCCCTTAAGAGGTGTTCCTTCTCCAAATATAGCTTTTGCAATTATAGTAGCTATTGATACTATAGCTAAAAGTATAAATATCATATGTGGCTCTGAATTTTTTATTTTATCTAAAACAGCATATGATAAGTGACTTAATTTATCTCCAAAGATTATATATCCAACTAATACTGCATTTAAAGCTGTTATAACAACTGCTCCTGCTGCTACATTCTTAGCTATTTTGGCTAAGGGATGATAATAATTTGTATTCATATCAACGATAGCTTCAATTGCAGTATTGAAAAGCTCTGCTCCAATAACCATTACTATAGTTATTGCTAAAATTAATATTTCAGTTTTAGATACATCAAAAAATAGACATAAAACCAAAACTATTAAAGTAGCTACCATATGAATCCTCATATTTCTTTGAGTTCGGACCGTATAAATAATTCCGTCTATTGCATAATTAAAACTATCTAAAACTTTTTTTAATTTCATGTCTATTTCACCTAACCTTATCTATTAATATTTAATTTACTTAAAATTTCCTCTTCTCTTTTCCTCATTATTTTTTTATCTTCCTCAATCATATGATCATATCCTAATAAATGAAGAACTGAATGTACTATTAAATAAAAACTTTCTCTTTCAAATGAATGGTTATATTCTTTAGATTGCTCTAATGCCCTTTCTAAGGATAAAACAATATCACCTAAAACTAGTTCTTCACCATCTAAATATATTTCATCAAATTCTTTTCCTGTATAAACTTCTTTAAATACTTTTTTATCTTCATAATCAAGCATTGGAAAAGATAGTACATCTGTTGCTTTATCAATATTTCTAGTTTCATTATTTATTTCTCTAATTTCTTCATTGTCTACTAAAACTAATGATATTTCACATTTTTTATCTACTTCTTCTTCTTTTAATGCAAATAAAATAACTTTTTCCATATCCTTTACAAATTCATCTGTTACTTCTATTATTTCTTGTCTGTTGTCTAAATATATCATTTATTTATCTCCTTATTATATATATGTTAAAGGGGAGGGTTTAAAACCTCTCCCCTTTTTTATTTTTTAACTTTTTCTGTTGGATACTCAATTCTTTGATGATATATCCCATTTAAAGCTTTTAGGAATGATTTTCTTATTTTTTCTAAATCTCTTAATGTTAAATCACAATTATCAAGCTGTCCTGAGTAAAGTTTATCTTTTATTATGTTATTAACCATTTCTTCGATTTTCCCTTTACTCGGCTCTCCAATAGATCTTACCGCTGCCTCTACACTATCAGCAAGCATTAAAATACCCGCTTCCTTACTGCTTGGTATTGGACCTGGATATCTAAAATCTTCTTCCTTTACATCCTCTGGATTTTCAGCTTCATTTTTCATTGTGTAATAAAAATATTTTACTAATGTAGTTCCATGATGTTGCACTATCATATCTTGTATAACTTCTGGTAAGTTATGTTCTTTTGCAAGCTCTAAACCATCCTTCACATGTGAAGTTATAATCAATGTACTTAAATTTGGACTTATTTTATCATGAGGATTTTCTCGACCTATTTGATTTTCTTTAAAGAAATATGGTCTAACAGTTTTTCCTACATCATGATAATATGCCCCCACTCTTGCAACTACTGGATTTGCATTTATATCTTCTGCTGCCATTTCTGCTAAATTAGCAACCAACATACTATGATGATATGTTCCTGGTGCCTCCATTAGTATTTTCTTTAACAATGGACTATTAGGATTAGATAATTCTAATAACTTTAAATTTGTTACTATATCAAACCCTGATTCAAAAAATGGTAAAACACCAATAGCTAATATTGCAGAAAAAACAACTCCAATTCCTGCTGCTAAACTTAGTATAAGAATTTCACTTAAATTGTTTGATAGTAAAAATCCTGTTGAAAATGTTAATATCACACTCATTACAATCAAGCCTGCACTTGAATATAAAATATCATTTCTTTGCTGCATCCTTCTTAATGATGTTGCCCCTATTATCCCATTTAAAATTCCAAGCATAATTATTTGTGGATCAAAACCTACAACTCCTGCAATTAATATTACATCTAAGCTTGATATCACAATAGAGATTCTATAATCAACTAATAATGTAATAAGAATTGGTGCACACGCTAACGGTATTGCAAAAGGCGAAATAACGCTTACTACCCTTGCAATTATAATTGTTAAAACACTTATAGTATTAATCAATATTAAAATTTTAGTACTCTTAAATTCTTTTTTATGATTTTTGTAAATATAAAAATGCTTTATAAATATTACGCTAATTACAAATAGGGCTAGCACCCCATACAGTATAAATATACTCCAACCACCACTTTGATCTATAAGTCCTAAATCTTTTAAAACTGCAATTTGTTCCTCTGTTATTGGTTCTCCTTCTGTAACAATTGTTTGATTCTTCTTTATTATAACCTTCTGTACAGACTTTTCTGCTTCTTGTATTGCTTCATTTGTTTTTTCTTCATCATAAAAAAAGTTAGGTTCTATTTTAGGGATTATCATTTGTCTTAATACATTTTTCACATTGCTGCTTTCATCTAATTCATTTATTTTTTCCTCTGCAATTTCAATTGCATTGTCTAAACTTGTTGGATTACCTTTTGCAATATTAGTTGCATAAGTAGCTTCTACTATGTTTTTTACATCAAATTTCAGATCATTTAATTCTTGTTCTGATAGATTAAGTAATGTTTTATAATTAGCATCTGTTAAATTTGAATCTTTTATTCCATCTAATTCTTTTAACTGATTTTCAGTTCCCTCTACATTCTTACTTACATCTTGAACTTTATTTAAAATAGACAAAATACTTTCTTCAACCTGTGGCTCAATTTCACTTTTTAATGTATATTGCTTATCTACACCCTTGGCAGCTTCCTCTTCTTTTTTCTTTGTAGCCATTTGGTCTATTGTATCCCTTGGTGCTTTAATGGTAACCCTAGCTATATCACCTTCTTTTAGATCATATTCCTTTGGTGCAATAGCTGTTATCAAAACTGCATAGATAACTATAAAGCTTACAATGTACATTAAAAACCTTATCTTATTCTTTTTTATATCTATATTTAATTTTAATTTTTTTTTCAAGTTCCCACCTTCTCATCATAATGCTAAAACTACCTATTGGCAATATTTTGCTCAACAGTAAATTCTACTATTATTTTTATTTTTCCGCCCCCTAATTCAAATGTATCTACCTTTTGATTTATTATCTTTGTGTCTATTGGAAGTTCTTTCTCTAATAGTTCTTTTAATTCCTTAACTACATCCTTCTCTATTTCATTCCTATCTTTTTTTATAGTCTCAGTTTTTTTCTCATAATAAATATTTTTATTGAAAAATCCATTTTCTTCTTCTATTTTATCATATTTTTCAAATGAATTAGAGAATTTTTTCAAATAAATTTTCTTTCCAAAAATATTTAAATAATACTCATTTTCACTTTTTTCTCCTCTTACTTCTTCTCCACCATCTAAGTCAATCTCTACCTCTTTTGTATAAAAAGTATTTGCAACTACTTTTCCAATGGCCTTACTTTCTATTATTTCACCATTCCCTTCCATATATCCTTCTATAAGCACATCCCCTTCTTTAACTATATCTCCTGGCTTTACTATAGCAGTTCCCTTTTGAGCATAAATCCTTTTTACTTCTCCACCAATTTTCGCATAAACATCCCCTTCATTTTCCTCTAAATTTGCTGGTGGATTTATTTTTTCCTTCACTACAATATTCAAAGTGGATCCCTCTATACGAACTCTAGTCCATAAAACATCATTGCACTTGTCTTCAATAGCCTTTTCTATTTCATATACATCTATCTCAGACTTTAACATTCCCTGTTCTACTCCTATATTCAAAAGTACTTCCCTTACTTCAAAGGGTGATAACTTTTTTTCTGTCTCTATATCAATGGCCCAAACAAATCTTGATAAAGTAAATAACATTATTACAAATAAAACACCCCCAATTAAAAGTCCAATGCGATTTTTTATTCGTTTAATTTTTATTATGTTCCCCTTTTCCTCAATAACTTTTATTTTCCCACCATATCTCTTTGTTATTTTAACTAAATCTTTGTAATCCTCATAATATGTTTCAAATGATAGTAAAGCTTTATTTACACGTCTTACCTTGCTTACATGTATTTTATTTTGTATACATGTATTTAAAACCTCTTCCCCTTTTAATGTATTTACTTCAACTCTAATTATATATTTTATATTATTCCCCATCATAATTTTCTCCATAATATATACTAGTAAATTTGCCACTAACTATTATTGTTTCTTCTTCTATATATAAAAGTTCAAAATCAATTCCTTTTATCGTCAATATCCCTATACTTGTATTGAATACAACTTTTTCATTATCAAACACTCGTATACCTTTATGATTTTCTATTTTTACTTCTTCTTTTCCTGTTATTATTATCTTTGGTTCCCCAGTAAGCATTTCTCTTGGCATGTTTATTTTTTTCAAAATTTCATTTTTTTTATTTATAATTTTCTTTTCCATAATTTCTCCCTCTATAAGTTCTATCATAGTAATTTATGTTTTAAACTTCCAAATTATGAATTTTTCCAAAAGAAAAAGGATGCCTTTTTAAAAGGCATCCTTAGATAACAAAGAAGGTTCAAAGAACCTTCACTTGCTACTTATTACTTAAATAATCTTTTACTATTTGACTCACAAGTTTGCCATCAGCTTTCCCTAATGTCTTAGGTCTAACTAATGCCATTAACTTACCCATGTCTTTTATGCAATTTGCACCCGCTTCATCTGCTGAGTCTTTGACTATTTGTAATATTTCTGTTTCGCTTAATTGCTGAGGAAGGTAATTTAGCAAGATTTTAATTTCTTCATTAGTTGAATCAACTAAATCTTGTCTATTACCTTTTTCAAACTCAAGCACTGACTCACGTCTTTGCTTGACTTCTCTTGCTAAAATTTCGATAGCTTTTGCATCATCAACTACAGTTCCATCAGTTTTTTCAACTAATAATATAGCTGCTTTTGCAGTGCTTAAAACATTAGCTTTAAATTTCTCTTTTGCTTTTAAAGCATTTTTCCAATCATCTTGAAGTCTGATCTTTATTTCTGGCATCTATTTCATACCTTCTTTCAAAAAGAAATCCTATTTGAATTTTCTCTTTCTAGCAGCTTCTGATTTCTTTTTCTTTTTTACACTTGGCTTTTCGTAGTGTTCTCTTTTTCTTACTTCAGTAAGAACTCCAGCTCTAGCGCATTTTCTTTTAAATCTTCTTAATGCACTCTCAAGAGTTTCGTTTTCTCCAACTTTTATTTCTGACATTCATTATCCCTCCCTCCGCTAGCTTAAATTAATAAATTCAACTCAGCTACGGGCTTAATAACACACGCTAAATTATACAACAGTTACCTACCGTATGTCAACAATAAGATTAAACTTATTTTTTTAACCTGGTGGCCAAGCTAAATTTCTTCCACCTAAAACATGAAAATGTAAGTGATTTACTGTTTGCCCACCATCTTTACCGCAGTTATTAACAATTCTATATCCATCATCTGCTATATTTAATTCATTAGTTATTTTATTTATAACTTCAAATATATGTGATATATATTTAGAATTTTCTGCATCTATAAAATTAGCGCTTTCTATGTGTTTTTTAGGTATTACTAGAAAGTGAACTGGGGCTTCCTTGTTTATATCATGAAATGCATAAACTAATTCATCCTCATATATTTTATTTGATGGTATTTCACCATTTATTATCTTGCAAAATATACAATCCATTCCATTTCACCTCCTTGAATTAACACTAACCTTATTCTATCACATTTCCTATACAATAGTCACCATTAGATTTTAAAATTTCTACATTTATTATTTTTCCTATATTATCATCACATGCACCATTCACATGAACTTTAACATAGTTTTTAGTGTATCCTTCATATAAATCCTCAGTATTCTTTACTTTTCTCTCAATTAAGACACCCATCTCTCTTCCTTCTAAAGACTTAGAAAAATCGGCTTCATTTATGTCATTTAACGAGATTAATTTTTTACTTCTCTCTTCTTTTATGTTTCCATCTACTTGATTTTCCATATCATAAGCTTTTGTTCCTGTTCTAGGACTAAATTTAAACACATGAGTTTTTGTAAGTTTATTTCTTTTTAAGAAATCATATGTTTGGTCAAATTCCTCTTCTGTTTCACCTGGGAATCCTACTATTACATCTGTAGTTATTGAAACATCTTCTAAATTTTCTCTTAATATTTTCACTATATCTTCATATTCTTTTGCTGTGTATCTTCTATTCATTCTCTTAAGGGTTTCTGTACATCCACTTTGAAGTGATAGGTGGAATTGTGGACAAAGTTTCTTCATTCCCTTTATCTTTTCTACAACTTCTGGTGTAAAGAAAGCTGGCTCTATAGACCCTATTCTAACTCTCTCTATCCCATCTATTTTTTCTATTTCCTCTAATAATGCTACTAAATCTACTTTCCCCTCTAAATCTAAACCATAAGACGCTGTATGTATTCCTGAAAGTATTATTTCCTTAAATCCATGTTCTGCTAAGCTTTTCACTTCTTCTAACACTACATTAAAATCTTTTGAACAAACTGCACCTCTTGTATATGGAATTAAACAGTACGTACAGAATCTGTTACATCCATCTTGAATTTTTAAAAATGCTCTAGTTTTATCTCTATAATCTTCTATTTTTAAGTTTTCAAACTTTTTATTTTTTAAAACACCTGAAACTTCTATTTGAGGCTTTTTCTCGTCTCTAGCTTTGTTTACGTAATATACAATATCACCTTTATTTCTTGTTCCAAGTACCACATCTACCCCTTCAATTCCAGCAACTTCTTTAGGTGCTATTTGTGAATAACATCCAACTGCTGCAACGATGGCATCTTCATTTTGTCTTCTTGCTCTTCCTATTATTTGTCTTGATTTTTTATCTCCCATATTAGTTACAGAACATGTATTTATAACATATACATCTGCCTTTTCTGAAAAGTCTACTACTTCGTATCCTTCTCTTATGAATTTTTCAGTCATTGCTTCTGACTCATATACATTAACTCTGCATCCTAATGTTTGAAATGCTACTTTCATTTATTTTCCTCCTAAATCACCAAACTCATACTGAATTAGCGAAGTTGCTGTAAACCCTGCTGTTTCTGTTCTAAGTATTCTATTTCCTAATGTGATTATTCTTCCATTTACATTTTCTAATTCTTTTATTTCTTCTTCTTCAAATCCACCTTCTGGACCAACCATTATTGCAATAGTTTTTATCTTTTCTTTATCTATTTCACTTACTAATTTTTTTATTCCAAACTCTTCTTTATTTTCATATGGAACTATTACTAAGTCATATCCTTTTAATTCTTCTAAAAGGCTTTTAAATTCTATTGGCTCTAATACTTTTGGTACAATACTTCTCTTACTTTGTTTTGCCGCCTCTAAGGCTATTCTATTTAATCTATCTAATTTTTTAAAATCACCCTTTAGCTTAACATCAACTCTTTTTGTTAGTACTGGAACAAAAGCTTTTAATCCAAGTTCTGTTCCTTTTTGTACTATCAAATCCATTTTTTGAGCTTTTGGAAGTCCTTGAAAAAGTGTTATTTCTACTGGACTTTCATTATTTATCTCTAATTTCTCCAAAATAGTAAGCTCTACTTCTGTTTTAGATATATTTTTTATATCTGCTAAATATTCATTACCATTTGAATCATTTAATCTTACCGTTTCGCCTTCATCTAATCTAAGGACTTTATAAATATGCTTTACATCCTCACCAATTATTTTTGCATAATCATCAATTATTAAATCTGGTGATGTAAAAAATTTATGCATAAGCTTTCTCTCCCCTTATTTTAATTTAGCAACTATACAGTTCCATTCTCCATCTGTGTTTACTTCAACAATTTCAAATCCCTCTTCTTCTAACTTATCAGTTACCATTTTAACTCTTTCATGAATAATTCCTGATGTAATAAATAGTCCATTTTCTTTTAAAACTCTCTTTACATCATCAATTAATACACAAATAATCTCTGCTAAAATATTAGCTACAACAATATCAGCTTTACCTTCTATAACTTCAACTAAATTTCCATAAAGAATCTCGATATTTTCTAAATTATTGTAACCAACATTTTCTTTTGCTGATTCTACTGCTACTGGGTCTAAATCTACACCTACTGCTTTTTTTGCTCCAAGCTTAGCAGCTCCTATAGCTAAAATTCCTGAACCACATCCAACATCAAATACAATACTATCTTTTTCTACATACTTATCTAATGCTTTTAAACACATGCTTGTTGTTTCATGATCCCCTGTTCCAAATGCCATTCCTGGATCTAATTCTATAACTAACTCATCATTTTTCACTTCATACTCTTCCCATATAGGCTTTACTACCAACTTATCAGTTATTTTAGATGGCTTATAATATTTTTTCCAGTTATTTGCCCAGTCTTCTTCATGAGTTTTTTCCATAAGAACTTCTCCAAGTCCAACATCTATACCAAACTCTTTTAATTCTTCTACTTTTTCTTTTATAAAAGCTAAAATATCTTCTAAATTGTCCTCTTCTGAAAAATATCCTTTTACTACTGCAAACTCACCTTTATGTTCTAATACATTTATGTCAGCAAAGTCCCAAGTTAGTGGTCCTTGTTCTCTTCCTAATATGTCATTTGGGTCCTCTACAGACACCCCTTTACAGTCTAATCCATAAAATATACCTGATATAGGCTCTATAGCCTCACTTGTTGTTTTTATTTTTATTTCAGTCCATGTTCCTTCCATGTCTTTCATTCCTTTCATCGTATGATTTACTAATACTTTATTTTACACTTATGTATACTTTCTGTCTAGTTATCCATTAAAACAAAGAAAAGGTAGCAAGAGATGCTACCTTTTTAACTATCTAGAAAAGAATCCTTTTTTCTTATGATGCTCTAAATCGTATTCTTCACCAATTGCATCCATAAACTCTGCTAAAGCACTTTTAGCTTTTTCATTTAAGTTTTTAGGAATATCAACTATAACTTTTACATATTGATCTCCACGTCCACTTCCTTGAACCTTTGGAATTCCTTTTCCTTTTAATCTAAATACTGTTCCTGATTGTGTTCCTTCTGGAATAGTATATTTTACATTTCCATCTATAGTTTCAACAGTTATCTCTGTTCCAAGAGCTGCTTTTGCCATACTTATGTGTGTTTCTAAGTGAACATCTGAACCTTTTCTTGTGAATACTTTTGATGGAGTAACCATAATTTTTACATATAAATCACCTGTTGGTCCTCCGTTTACACCTTGCTCACCTTGCCCTCTAAGTGGCATTACATTTCCTGTATCAACTCCTGCTGGAATATTAACTTTTATTTTTCTATTTTTTCTTACTCTTCCTTTACCTTTACAGTCTGTACATGGTTCTTCTACTATTTTTCCAGTTCCATGACATCTGTCACATTCAGAGTTTGTAACAAAGCTTCCAAGTGGAGTTTGTCTTTGAACTCTTACTTGACCTGCACCTCCACAGTTAGGACAAGTTTTTGGTGCTGTTCCAGCCTTTGCACCACTTCCATTACATGTACTACAATTTTCTGTTCTTGTTACAGAAATTTCTTTTTCTACACCACGAATTGCTTCTTCAAATGTTAGCTTAATAGTGTACTCAAGATCTGCTCCTCTTCTTGGACCATTTCTTCTTGCACCTGATGAAGAACCACCAAATCCTCCACCAAAGAAACTATCAAAAATATCTCCCATGTCAAAGCCACCAAATCCACCACTGAATCCGCCTGCTCCTCCACCAAATCCTGAACCATCAAAATCTGCTGTTCCATATTGATCATATCTAGCTTTCTTTTCCGGATCAGAAAGAACCTGATACGCCTCATTTATTTCCTGAAATTTTTGTTGTGCTTCTTCATTCCCTTGATTTTTATCAGGATGGTATTTTATAGCTAACTTTCTAAATGCTTTTTTTATCTCAGCGTCTGATGCACCTTTTTCTACACCTAACACTTCATAGTAATCTCTATTTGCCATTTATTTATTTCACCACCAAATTTTTTATTTAAACCTTATAAAAGGGAAGACGATTTTTTATCTTCCCTTTTAGTATTATATAAGAACTCTTCTATTTGTTACAAGAATTATTTATCGTCTTCTACTTTAAAGTCTGCATCTACAACGTTATCGTCATGTGGTGCACTTTGCTCCGCTCCTGGATTAGCTCCACCCATGTTGTTTGGATCAAATCCTTCAGCTCCTGGTGCTCCATTTTGACCATATAATTTAGAAGATATTGCGTGGAACTCTGCATTTAATTCATCAATCGCTTTTTTGATTCCTTCTAAATCTTCACCATCTTTAACAGCTTTTAAGTCACTAACTTTAGCTTCGATTTTAGCTTTATCTTCAGCAGATATTTTATCTCCAAGGTCAGTTAATGCTTTTTCTGTTTGGTAAACTAATTGTTCTGCATTATTTTTAACTTCTATTGACTCTTTTCTTTTCTTATCTTCTTCAGCAAATTTTTCTGCTTCTTTTACAGCCTTATCTATTTCATCATCACTTAAGTTAGTTGATGCTGTAATAGTTACATTAGCTTCTTTTCCAGTTCCTTTATCCATAGCTGATACTTTTACTATTCCGTTAGCATCTATATCAAAAGTTACTTCAATTTGAGGAATTCCTCTTGGTGCTGGTGCTATTCCTGAAAGAGTAAATCTTCCTAATGTTTTATTGTCAGCTGCCATTTGTCTTTCACCTTGAACTATGTGAATTTCAACTGAAGTTTGGTTATCTGCTGCTGTTGAGAATGTTTGACTTTTTTTAGCTGGGATTGTTGTATTTCTTTCTATTAAAGCTGTTGCAACTCCACCTAAAGTTTCAATTCCAAGTGTTAAAGGAGTAACATCTAATAATAGTACATCTTTAACTTCTCCTGTTAAAACTCCTGCTTGAACTGCTGCTCCGATTGCAACACACTCATCTGGATTAACTCCTTTTGAAGGCTCTTGTCCTGTAAAGCTCTTAACTGCTTCTTGTACTGCTGGTATTCTTGTAGATCCACCAACTAATATTACTTTATCAACTTCATTTATTGAAAGTCCTGCATCACTTAATGCTTTTTTCATTGGCTCAATTGATCTTTGAACTAAGTCATGAGTTAATTCGTTAAATTTAGCTCTTGTTAAGTTTAAGTCAATATGTTTTGGTCCTGTAGCATCAGCTGTAATAAATGGTAAGTTGATGTTTGTTTGAGTTGATGATGATAACTCAATTTTAGCTTTTTCTGCTGCTTCTTTTAATCTTTGAAGAGCCATTTTATCATTTCTTAAGTCTATTCCATTTTCAGCCTTGAATGTATCTGCTATGAAGTCCATAACTTTATTATCAAAGTCATCTCCTCCAAGTTTAGTATCTCCGTTTGTTGATAATACTTCGAATACGCCATCTCCAAGTTCTAAGATAGATACGTCAAATGTTCCTCCACCTAAGTCATAAACTAAAACTTTTTCATCTTGTTCTGTTTTGTCTAATCCATAAGCAAGTGATGCTGCTGTTGGTTCATTTATTATTCTTAAAACTTCTAATCCTGCTATTCTTCCTGCATCTTTAGTTGCTTGTCTTTCAGCATCATTAAAGTAAGCTGGAACTGTTATAACTGCTTGAGTTACAGTTTCTCCTAAATAACTTTCTGCATCTGCTTTTAATTTTTGAAGTACCATTGCTGATATTTCTTGTGGTGTATAATCTTTATCATCTATTTTAACTTTGTAGTCAGTTCCCATATGTCTTTTAATTGAGATTATTGTTTTATCTGGGTTTGTAATTGCTTGTCTTTTAGCAACTTGCCCAACTAATCTTTCTCCATTTGCTTGGAAAGATACTACTGATGGTGTAGTTCTAGCTCCTTCTGAGTTAGTTATAACTACTGGTTCTCCACCTTCCATTACTGCAACACATGAATTTGTTGTTCCTAAGTCAATTCCTATAATTTTAGCCATAATATATTCCTCCTCAAAAACAGAATTTCTGTTTTGTATATTCTTTTTAAATTTATTTTAGTTTGCTGTTTTTACCATTGAATGTCTTATTATTTTATCACCTTTTTGGTAACCCTTCATAAACACCTCTGCAACTGCATTAGGTCCAAATTCTGGATCTTCTACATGCATTATTGCATTATGAAAGTTTGGATCAAAGCCATTAGCTGTATCAATTTCTGTTACACCTAATTTTTCTAAAGATGTAGTAAATCCTTTTAATGTCATTTCAACACCTTGCTTTAATGCTTCTAAATCACCTTCTGATGCTAGTGCTCTTTCAATATTATCTATGCTAGGCACTATTTCCTTTAAGACATCTACATATGCATCTGCATATATTCCTTCTTTTTCTTTTGCTGTTCTTTTTCTGTAATTTTCATATTCAGCAGTTATTCTTAAAAGACGTTCTTTTAAAGTTTCTAATTCATTAGATAACTTTTCATTTTCTTCTTTATATTTTTTTACTAAAGAAAGTTCATCACTTTCACTTTCTTCTGAAGCCTCTGAAGAAACTTCTTCTTCAACTACTTCTTCATTGATTTCTTCTACTGAATCTTTCTCTAACTTATCTTTTTCTTTACTCATTTACGTACTAACACCTCTTTTTCTATTTATCTAAATGTCCTCGCAATGTTTTATTTAACTCTTTCATAACTTGTGCCATAATGGCAACAACTTTTGAATAGTTAATTCTTCTCGGACCTATAAGACCTATAGTTCCTTTTGCTCCATCCCCAAATGAATACTCAGCTGATATAATACTACATTCCTTAGCTTCTGGAATAAAATTCTCTTCACCAATTTTTATAGTTATATCGCTTTGCGGTTCAATAAGTTCAAGAACACATTCTTCATCATGAAGAAGTGATATTATTTCTTTAACCTTTTGAATATCATTGTACTCAGGATAATTAAACAAATTAGTTGTTCCTTCCATGAATACTTCTTTTGACTCTTCTTTCAGGCAAGCATATAACGCTTGTAATATTGCATTAAATAATTCTTCATGTTCTTTTAGATCATTCTTCAAATTATTTATTACCTCTAAGTTTATTTCTTCAATAGTAAGTCCTCTAAGCCTTTCATTTAAAAGTCTTGTAAAAACTTCTATATCACCATTTGTTGGCATTTTATTAACCTTAATCAAATGATTTTTTATTATTTCACTATTAGTAATGACTACAAAAAGTAAATTTTCTTCATCAACACTCATTAATTTTATAGATTTTACTCTACTCATATTCATTGATGGAGTTTTTACAACACATGTTAAATTCGTTAATTCTGAAAGCAACGCGCTTGCATTTTTAACTACTTTACTAACCTCTAGCATTGCCGAATCAATTACATACTCCTTTATTCTAAGTTCTTCTTCCTTACTTAAAATTGAGTTACCCATCAAGCTATCTACATACATTCTGTATCCTTTGCTAGAAGGTATCCTCCCTGCTGAAGTATGTGGCTGTTCTAATAATCCCATTTCTTCTAAATCAGACATTTCATTTCTAATTGTAGCAGGACCAACTCCTAAGTCGTATTTTTTAGCGATTGTTCTTGAGCCAACAGGTTCTCCTGTATTAATGTAATCACTGATAATAGCTTCTAATATTTTTATCTTCCTATCATCAATAATCATAACATCACCTCTTTTGTTAGCACTCATTAACTTCGAGTGCTAATGACTATATTTAAAATATATTCCTGTTTGAGTTTTTTGTCAATACTTTTAACTTTCTTTTATGCCCTTTAATATTCATTAATTTAAATTATCTCTTATTTTCTATCTTTTACTAACTTTTTCTCTATTTTATAAAATCACTTAATACATAATTTGATACCTCTACTCCTTCTTCTGTTAGAAATATCTTGTCCTTAGTTTCTCTCAGTAATTCTTTTTTTATGTTAGAAATTATTTCTTCTTTATAAACATCTTTTATATCAATACCAAACTTTTCTTTAAATTCCTCTTTATCTATTCCCTCTAGCATTCTTAATCCTAAAAATACATATTCTTCAATATTTTCTTTTTTCTCATTTTCTATTATTTCTTCTATAGCATCTCCTCTATTCTTCATATTCTCTATATACTCTTTCACATTAGACTTATTTTTTATTCTTTTATCCTCTAAAAATGAACTTGCTGAAGAACCTATCCCAAGATACTCTTTTAGTTTCCAATAACCTACATTATGAAAACACCTGAATCCTTCTTTACTGTAGTTAGAAAATTCATATTGATTGTACCCATTCTCTTCTAGAAGTTTTTTCCCTTTAGAGTACATTTCTCTTTCTTCTTCTTCACTAGGTAAGTTTAACACTCCTTTATCATACATTTTATAAAATGCAGTATCTTCTTCTATTATTAAACTATAAAAAGATATGTGCTCTGGATTTAAGCTTATAATTTCTTTTAAAGTTTCACAAACATCATTAACCTTTTGATTTGGAAGTCCAAACATTAAATCTATATTTATATTTTCAAATCCAACTTCTCTAGCTAAATTGAAGTTTTCTTTGAACTCTTCTATTGTATGAATACGACCTATTTCTTTTAATAAGCTATTATTTGTTGTTTGTAAACCAAAGCTTATCCTATTTATTCCAATCTCTTTTATTTTTTCTAGCTTTTCTTTATCAATAGTTCCTGGATTACATTCCATTGTTTTTTCTGCATCTTTACTAAATTTAATCTTCTTTAAAATTCCTCCTAAAATATCTAACTCTTCAACATTTAAATAACTAGGAGTTCCACCACCTATAAATAAAGATTTATATTCACCATCACATCTTATTTCACTTTCTTTTTTTAACATTTCTAAATATTCTTTTCTTAAATGGTCAATATGTGAAAATGATGGAAAATCGCAATAAAAACACTTTTGTTTGCAAAATGGAATATGTATATATAATAATTTTTCTTTTTTCATATTATCGCCTCTTTTCTAAAATTGTATCCTCAATAAATATAATTTATACTTTCTTATATAAAAAAAAGGCAAATAGAAACTCTATTCGCCTTTTTATATATTAAAATAATTTTTCAACTTCTTGTTCTAAATTTATTTCTTTTCCTTCTGTTTTTATGATTGGAACGTTATGTTTATTTTTAAATTTATAGAAGAAATTTGCAAATGCTATTTTCTTGTCTCTAGTTATATTTAACTCTTCTGCAATTTTATCTAAGTAATCAATTTCTTTTTCTTCATAATTACCATCTACAAGTGCTAGACCTAAAAGTTCAAAATAAGTAATTTTCTTTATTCTATCAGTTGATTTTTTAAGAACAAACATCATTTCTGTATATGACATTTTATTTATATTCTCTTCTTTCACTTCTAGTTCTTTTAAATACTCTCTAATTAACTTTTTTTCATTTCTTGCTATAACCTTATCAATTTTTGCTAAACTATAAATTAAATTTGCAAAAGCTCTCTTTTCATCACTATTAAATTCTTTTAAAAACATAAAATATCCTCTCTTTCGTGCTTATACTACTTTTTTATTTTAACATACTTTCCTACAATATTTGTAACATTTTTGTTTTTTTTAATATTTCTATAAAAAATAAGAAAGTCTTTTAAAGACTTTCTTAAAATATATTAATCTACTTTTAAAATTGACATGAATGCTTCTTGAGGTACTTCTACTGTACCTACCTGTCTCATTCTCTTCTTTCCTTCTTTTTGCTTTTCTAAAAGTTTTCTTTTTCTTGAAATATCTCCACCATAACATTTAGCAAGTACGTCTTTTCTCATTGCTTTTACCGTTTCTCTTGCAATAATTTTTGAACCTACTGCTGCTTGTATTGGAACTTCAAACATTTGTCTTGGAATTATTTCTTTAAGCTTTTCAGCGATTCCACGACCTTTATGGTAACTTCTTTCTTCTGGAACTATCATAGAAAGTGCATCTACTACATCTCCATTTAATAATATATCAAGTTTAACAAGTTTTGCTCTTACATAACCTTTAAATTCATAATCTAATGAAGCATATCCTCTAGTTTTTGATTTTAAAGTATCGAAGAAATCATAAACTATTTCATTTAATGGTATTTCATAATTTATTACAGCTCTTGTTTCCTCCATATATGTCATATCTATATAAGTTCCTCTTCTTTCTTGACAGAACTCCATGACAGACCCTACATATTCTGTTGGTGTTATTATAGCTGCTTTTACTATTGGCTCCTCCATATATTCAATTTCTGTCATAGGTGGAAGATTTGTTGGATTTGTAATATCAAGTTCTTCTCCATTAGTCTTTTTAATTTTGTATATAACTGATGGTGCTGTTGTAATTATATCAAGATTGAATTCTCTTTCAACTCTTTCTTGAATAATTTCCATGTGTAAAAGTCCTAAGAATCCACATCTAAATCCAAACCCTAATGCAACTGATGTTTCTGGTTCAAAGTTTAATGCAGCATCATTTATCTGAAGCTTTTCTAATGCTTCTTTAAGCTCTTCATACTTTGCTCCATCAACTGGATATATTCCTGAATACACCATTGGTATAGCTGGCTTATATCCTGGAAGTGCTTCTTCTGTTTCTCTTCCTTTTTCAGTTATAGTATCTCCAACCCTTGCATCTTTTACATTTTTAACAGATGCTGTTATATATCCAACATCACCTGCTCTTAATTCAGTTGTTGGGAATAATCCTGGAGTAAACACACCAACTTCTGTTACATCATAAACTTTACCGTTTGACATAAACTTTATTTTTGTTCCTTGCTTTACAACTCCGTCTTTAACTCTTACATATGAAACAACACCTTTGTATGTATCATAGTATGAATCAAATACTAAAGCTTTAAGCGGTGCTTCTTCATCACCAGTTGGTGCTGGTATATCACGTATTACAGCTTCTAAAACTTGCTCTACATTTAATCCAGTTTTTGCAGATATCATAGGTGCATCTTCTGCTATAATTCCTATTACATCTTCAATTTCTTCTTTTACCTCTTCTGCTCTTGAAGATGGTAAATCCACTTTATTTATAACTGGTGTTATTTCTAAATCATTGTCTAATGCTAAATAACAGTTTGCTAAAGTTTGTGCTTGTATTCCTTGTGTTGCATCAACTACTAAAACTGCTCCTTCACAGGCAGCTAAGCTTCTTGAAACTTCATATGTAAAGTCTACATGCCCTGGAGTATCTATAAGATTTAGAATATATTCTTCACCATTTTCACGTCTATATATAAGTCTAGCCGCTTGTGACTTTATTGTTATTCCTCTCTCTCTTTCAATCTCCATATTATCTAAAACTTGTTCTTCCATTTCTCTTTTTGTTAGAGTTCCCGTTATCTCTAATAGCCTATCAGCTAGGGTTGATTTACCATGATCTATATGTGCTACAATCGAAAAATTTCTTATAAATTTTTGTCTATCATTTTTCATATATATTAAAACTGCCCTTCTTTATGTACTAAGCAGTTCTTTCCACCCCCGTTTTTTCTAAAATCAAGCTAAATTATAACATAATTTTTTAAAAAAGTGTGAGTATTTTATATTAAACTTAAACTGCTCTTTATATTTTTCGCTTTTTCTCTAAAAAAATTCACTTATTCCGTTAATTATTTCTAAACCTTTTTCTTTTATCTCATTTAACATTTCTGACTCATTTTTTATTTTAAAGTTTACGTCATTTACTTTTATTAAAGTTCCATCATCTTCTTTATAAATTTTCACCGCTGCTTTATCTTGAATAAATTTTTCAAATTCTTTTCCAAACTCTTCACTTACCATTTCAAAATTATCTTCTACCGATACTCCAACTGGAGACAATGTTTTTGTATTTTTTATATTTATAGCTACTAAGCCTATAACTCCTACACAAATTACTAATCCTATATAAATACTTAAGATTAAATTTTTATATTTTTTCATATGTCAATCCTCCTAAATTCTCTTATTTAAAAGAATTGACATATTCACATATTTTAATTCATTTTATTTTTTATTTTTTACATACTCTGCTATAACTCTTGCTATACACTCTCCTGTCTTTTGAGCTTCTTTTGAGGTATTTGTATTTGCACCAACTTCAATTAAAATTGAATTTTTCCCTATTTGCTGTGCTAAACCATGCTTTCCTGGATAATAAGTTAATGGTTCTTTTTTTCTGTTTAATGTTGGATACAGTTCATCAGTTATTTTTATAAATTCTCTTGCAACTTTATCATTTTCTTTAAAATATGGTGAGGTTCCACTGTTTACAAACATTATTTTAGCTGCTCCCTCACCATTTACCTTTGTATAAAAAGGTGCTTTATTAGTTCCTTTTACTCCATCTCTATGAATATCTATTATTAAGTCAAAGTTATTTCCATACTTATCAATATATTTTTTATAAGTTTCTTGTGTTCTTAGATATGCATCATCGTAAGATACATCATGTACTGTTTTATCATAAACAATTTCTATTCCATACTTTTCCTTTAAATCTTTTTTGATAACTTCAGCTACACCTTTTACACTATGATTTTCATTTGTAGTAAATCCTTTTGATTCAGAATAATTTTCTGTTCCATGAGTGTTTACCATAAGTATTTTAGTCTTCTTTCCTTTCAATGCTTCTTTAAGCTCTTTATCATAAGCTTTAAACTCTTCTTCTGTATACTTGGCTACTGCATCATCTCCTAGCTTAAAATCTTCATATCCTTCTATTTTCCCATCTGCTAACATATTCATCTTTACATACGGAAGCTCTGAAGTCATTATTGTATGTGGTCCTACATCACTTATTCCTATAGCTTCTAGTGCTACTGCACCTAGTGACATAGTACTTTCTGCAAAATCATCCTCATCATATACTAAATCTTCCACCACTGGCAAACCAAAGTTAAGCATTTGGACATAAGGATGTGCGCCCCTATCAAAGCTATTAGTCATTATATTAAAGCATCTTCCAAAAAATATTATAATAATAACTAACAAACCTAAAAGACTAAAATCAATATTTAATTTTCTTTTATTATCTCTTTTTACTCCTACAGTTTCTGTGTTCATTTTAATCCCCTCCTAGTTCTCTTTTTAAATATATGAGAGGATTAACATAATTATTATACTTTTTATCTTAATTTATAAACCTTTTTATTTCTTCTAAATCTAAATTAGGTTGGATTCCTATATTTATAGCCTTTGATATTACCTTTGAGAATCCATCTATAACTAAATCTACTTCTTTTGGTGTTACTATAAGCTCTCCTAAGTAAGGGTTTAGTAATGATTTTATAAGATTACTTTTTTCTTCTTTATCTATTGATGAAAGCATATTAAAAAAATCACTATCTCTTTCTGAAACATTTGAAAGCTCTTCTATAATCAAGTCCATACTATCATTTACAATAGTGGCTGCATCTACTACAGTTGGCACTCCTATAGAAATAACTTTTACTCCAAGGCTTTCTTCATCTATTCTCATTCTTTTATTATTTACTCCAGCCCCTGGCGAAATCCCTGTATCACTTATTTGAATCGTTCTATTTATCCTTTCAATCTTTCTTGATGCTAAAGAATCTACACATATTACTACTGTTGGTTTTATCTTTTGCACAAGCCCCTTTATTATCTCAACACTTTCTATTCCTGTAAGACCAAGAACACCTGGTGCTATTGCACATACTGAATTTATTTCTTCATCAAATTCTTCTGGCATTAATTTTTTTAAATGCCTTGTTACCATTATTTTTTCTGTAACCTTTGGCCCTAATGAATCCGGAGTTATTTTCCAATTCCCAAGGCCTACTACTAAGGCTATATGTTCTTCGTCTTCACCTATAAGCTTTCTTAAAATTTTTCCTGTTATTATACTCGCATTCTCTATAAGCTCTCCATCATAAATAGTATTTTCTGAAATTTCTAAAGTTATATAGGTTCCTATAGGCTTTCCTATTTTTATACTTCCTTCTTCATTTAGTATTTTTATTCTTGTAATTTTTATGTTTTCTATCTCTTTTTCCTCTAAAATTACACCATCCACTTCTTTTTTATTTATTTTTTTATAATTTTCATTTCCCTCTAAAGCTAAGTCTGTCCTTATATTCAACATACTTTTACCACCTTTCATTTAACGTATTTATTCTTATTTTTCCTATTCTTTTAAATTTAATACTTGAATATCTAATACTTCAATGCTATAATATGGTTTGTTAATATAACCTCGATAGAAATTCTATGTAATTTCGTCGATGCCCTATAAAATCTCAAGGGGGTGAAATGAATGGCAAACATTAAATCAGCAAAGAAAAGAATTAAAGTTACTGAAACTAAGACTTTAAGAAATAGAATGGTTAAATCAGCTTTAAAAACTGCTATAAAGAAGTTTGAAGCTGCTGTTGAAGCTAATAACGCTGAAGAAGCTAAAACTTTATTTGTAGCTGCTACTAAATCTTTAGATATGGCTGCTTCTAAAGGAGTTCTTCACAAAAACATGACTGCTAGAAAGAAGTCAAGATTAGCTGCAAAGTTAAATGCTATGGCATAGTATATAAACCGACCTTTGGTCGGTTATTTACTTTTAACAATATTCTTGTTACATAAGAAAACCTGCAATTTTTTGCAGGTTTTTTTTATTTTTTAATTAAAGCCATATTTAAAATTAAAAGCTCTAATTCCATTTTTTTATCTTTACTTGTACTTTTTAATATTTTTTCCGTTTCTACACAAAGCTTCATACTTTCTTTTAATTGATTAAATGAAAACTTTTTACTTTGATTTACCATCTTTTCCACAACAAACATTGGCATTCTATTTAATGCCTGTATATTTTCAACAGACTTTCCTTCTTTTAAAAGAAGCTTATAATCATATAATTTTTTTATTTGATTTTGAATTGATATTAATATTAACATATGTTGATCTGCTTTAAATAAAAGTTCATTTACTATTTTTATAGCCTTTTCTGTTTTCTTTTGGCCTATAAAATCTACTAAATCAAATACATCATCATCATTATTATTAAGAACCATTTTATCTATATCTTCTCTTTTTATTTCTCTTCCATTTGTATAATCTACAATTTTACAAACTTCTTTTTTGGCTATTTCCATATTCATTGGAATTTTCTCTGCATAATATTTTAAATTTATTGTGCTTATTTCTCCACCATACTCTTTAAAAAGCCCCTGTAATCTTTTGTAAAAACCATCTCTTTTAAGCTTATCAACCTGAACAACAGTTGTAATTTTATCAAGCCCCATAATATTTTTATTTTTCTTTACTGTTTCTCTTTTATCATTGAATACATAATACATAAGAAGTATAGTTGTACTCGGTACATCTTTTAAATATTCTTTCATTTCTTTATAAAAACTTTTTCTGTTAGAGTCTGTTTTTTCTTTTAAAAATGTGCATCTATAAATTACAACTACCTTTTTTTCAGCCATAAAAGGAAATGTTTCACAAGCATTTTTAACTTCATCAAATTCGCATTTATTTCCATCAAATTTTGTAAAATTCAAGTCTTCTTCTGTTTGCACATATCTTTTTGTTATTTTATCTATACCTTCTTTTATTAATTCTTCATCAGGTCCACATAAAATATATGAATTTTTTTCTTTTCCACTTTTTAATTCTTTTAATATAAAATCTAAATTTACCAAATTAAATCACCTTTTATTCTATAATTAAAACTTTATCATCTATAAGTTTTAGCTTTTTTCCTCTTCCTTCTTTAAAGTTTATTATATCATAATCTAAAAAGTCTAGTTCTTCTTTTGTCATTTTTAATAAGTATTTTTTATCATCTACATTTAAAAGATAGTCCTTTCCAAAGCTTTCTATTTTTATATTTTCACCTATAATAATCTCTTCATTTATAAACTTACTATCAGTTTTCTTTTTAACTTCCTTTAAATCTATATTTTTACTATTTGTCATTATAGCTTTTTCTCCTTTATAAGAAATAACTATAGCTCCTTCTCTTCTGTATTCTATAGTTGGAAAGATGCTATAATTTAATATAAATAAAAATCCCATATATATAATAGGTGCATATTTTATATAATTTAAGCCTTTCTTATACATATAAAAACATCCGCCAGTAAAAATATAAAAATATCCAACCTGCTCCCCTAAATAAACCTCTCTAAAACCTAATGAGTCTATTCCTCTCAAAAGAGAGAAAAAGAAATCTACAATATATTCAAGCAGAAAAACTATAAAGCCGAATATAAAGCTTATTTTATATGTTGCAAATCCTATAAGCCCTAGTACTAAAATCACATTTATTATTGGTACTATTATCAAGTTCCCTAATATAAATGAAATTGATGCTGTATTAAAATATATTACTAATAAAGGGAAAGTTAAAATTTGTGCTGAAAGAGATAAGCTAATTACACTTCTATAAGGATTTTTTACTTTATATAACAAATCTTCTATTTTCCTATTAAATAAAATTATTCCTATAGTTGCACCATAAGAAAGTTGAAATCCTACACTAAATATAAAATAAGGCTTCCAAAAAAATAATATTATCATACTTACAAATAGCCCACTTAAAGGCATTGGAGTTCGTTTAAAGAAAAAACTTATTTGCAGAAAAAATATTCCTATAAATGCTCTTAAACTTGAGAAGCTTAGTCCACTTAAAACAACATATAAAAAAGTAAAAATTAAGCTTATCTTTTTGTTACTCACCCTTTGAATAAGTATAAATATAAGACCTATATGAAGTCCTGATACACTAATTGCATGAATTATCCCAAGCTCTCTCATATCCTTTTCATCATATTTATCTAGATTTTCATCTCTTCCAAATAAAATTGATGAAACTAAGGAACTATTTTTCACACCTATATTTTCTTTCAATATATTTTTATAATCATTTTTTAAATTTGCAAGCTTTGTAAATATGCTTTTTTCAATTATTTTATATTCCCTGCTATTTACACTTCCAATTCTTCCTCTTTCCTTATTTATTTTTCTTTTAAAATCACCTTTTAAAGACACTTTACTTCCTTCTATTATTTTTGATAATTCACCATAGATTTCAAATTCTCTTCCCTTTTCTTCTCCAATTGCATAATTCCCATAATTTTTTATAATACGTACATTTTCTAATTTAGGAGTATATTCATAAAAGCTTTTATTCACTATTAACCCTATTAAAAATATTAAAACTATAATTAATAAAAACTCTCTTCCTTCCCTACACGTAACTACTATAAAAAAAAGACTAGTGAATAAAGCCACTAGCCCAAAATTATAATCATAGTATGTAAAAAATATACTACTTATTATAAATCCAATACTCATATATATAATTGGATATCTAACCTTTTCTAATTTACTAAAATTCATTTTGGGCACCTCTCTATCCTAGAGTTTAACCAATTTATAAATCTTAATAACATTTTTTATAAATTAATATTTATATTAATATCTATATTTGAAATATTCTCCTATATACATAAAAATGAGTATACCTATTTTAAGTAGAATGTGAATTTCTAAGTTAAATACAAATATTACTATTGATAAAAAAACTAAAATCATACTACTGTATTTTATTATATCTTTTAATCCTTTATCTAATTTTTCTTTTTCTTCTTTTGATATTTTCATAAAAGAAATAAATCCTTCTAAGTAATTTTCTTCTATAGAGATATCTGATATTTCTTCTATTAGCTTCATTTCATTTGATTTTGCTATTCCTATATCAGAAAGCTTTAATATACCTGCATCTCCAATAGTTTCTCCTATACTTATAATCTTATAATTTTCCTTTTTAAACATTTCTATTATTCTTCTTTTACTTACTAATGATATCCTTGAAAATACCTTGATTTTTTTTAAGACCTTTATAAATTCCTCTTCATCTAAACTTTCTATTTCAGCTCCTGTTATAACTTCATCCTTGCTTTTTATAATTCCTGTTTTAATACCTGAAAATGTTGATGAAATTTTAGTATCTTCAGTAAATAAAATTGGTACTATATTATTACTCTTTAAAAATTCAATTCTTTCTTTGCTATCTTCATATAATTCATTTAAAAATCCTACAATTCCAACAAAAATCAAATTACTTTCTACATTCTCTCTTTCACTTGGCTTATAATTAAAAGTTCTGTAAGCTATTCCTTCTGTTACTAAACCTTCTGTAAAGAAATTATAGTTATATTTCTTTATCATTTCTTTGTTTTCATTATTTAACTCTTTTACTGTTCCTTCTATTAAAATATGAGTACATCTATCTAATATATGGTCTGTGTTTCCACGACTAGTTAATCTATAACCTTTTTTCCCTTTACTTAATACACTAAAAAATCTTTTATCTGATTCCATTTCCAAATTGAAAATTTCTCTATTTTTAAAGCTTTCTTTTTCTACTCCAAACCCTTTAGCAAATCGTAAGTATTCTTTTTCTATTGCAGTTCCTTTTATTTCTTTTTCATTTATATAACCTTTGTTAGCTATTACTCCTATATCAATAATTTTCTTTAAATTCCACTCTTTATAATTAACTTCTTCTTTTTTTAACACTTTAAAATTTGTAAATATCTTTTTTATCTTTACTTCTTCTTTAGTTATTCCACCATTTTTCTCTAAAAATATAATTTCTATATCTTTTATCTTTTTTACTATATCAATATTATTTATTTTAATATTTTTCTTTTCAAAGAAACTTTTAAAAAGTCTTAGCTTTAAATATATAAAGCTTAAGGTACTAAGACCTCCAACTAAAAAATTATTTACTAAAAATATTTCCTTTTCACCTAAGAACATATAAACTATTAGATTTATACTAAAAGCTAATAAACTCCACTTAGATACTATACCTCCATATTCATCTACAAAGCTTTTTTCTTCTTTTTGCTGATAAAAAGAGTTTAATATACTTCCTAAATAAGTTTTATCTCCAGTTTTAACTACTATTCCAATTCCAAAGCCTTCCTTAACAATACTTCCTTTAAAAAGCATGTTGCTAATTTCTCCAATTGTTAATGTATTAGAATCTAGCTTATAGTCAAATTTTTCTTTTATAAACTCTTCTCCAGTAACATTTTTTTCAGACACTTTAAGATTTTCACACTCTAATATTCTTATATCTGCTGGAATAAGTGAGCCCTTTTTAAAATTTACTATATCACCAATAACAATTTCTCTACTTTGAACTATTACTTCTTTTCCATCCCTTATTATGCTAACCTTTGCTTCATTGATTTTTTCTATATATTTAAGCCTTTTATTGTATTTATATATTTCTAATAACTCAATACCTATATTCACTAAAAATACTATTTCTACAATTATTCCTTCTAGATACCATTTATAATAAAATAAAGTTATCCCTATAATTAAGTTTATTAATATAAATATATTTTCTTTTTTAATTATTTTTTTTAGTATTCTAAAGTTTTCTTTTTCAAAGCTTATATTATTGCTTCCATATCTCTTTTTTCGTTTTTCACTTTCTATAAATGTCAGTCCCTTTTCCTTTGATGACTGAAATTCCTTTACTACGTCTATTCCTGTATTATTATGTGGTCTTACCAAACTTTCTCCCCCTATTGTCTTTACCCATTTTCATATATTATAATACATTTTACAAATTCTTGAAAGTTTTACTATTTACTTTTAGGATTAAATATTACTGCCATTAAGTATCCAAAAACAATAGCTGCTGTTATTCCACCTGCTCCACCTTTCATTCCTCCTGTAAAAGCCCCTAAAAGCCCTACCTTATTTACTTCTTCTACAACTGACTTAGACAGAACATTCCCAAAGCCTGGAAGAGGTATAGTTGCTCCTGCTCCTGCAAAATCGATTAATTTATCATAAACTCCAAAAAAACCTAAAATAGCTCCTGTTATAACAAATAAAACAAGTATTCTTCCTGGAGTTAATTTTGTTTTTTCCATTAAAATTTGTGCAATTACACATATTCCTCCTCCTACTATAAATGTTTTTATGTAATCCATATTCTCACTACCTTTCTATACTTACTGCATGTGCAATTCCTGGTATGCTTTCTCCTTGAAGAGATGATGTAGGACTCATTAATGCCCCTGTTGAAATCATTAGCATCTTTTTTATTTCTTTTTTCTTTAACTTTTTATAAAAATACCCTGAAAATACAACAGCTGAACAACCACAGCCACTTCCTCCTGATTCTGTTTTTTGATATTCATCACTAAAAATCATTTCGCCACAATCTTTATAATTTTTTCTTATATCATACCCATACTCTAAAAGTAATTCTTCTACTATTTTTTTACCAACTTTTCCCAAATCTCCTGTTACTATTACATCATAATATTCTGGATTTCTTTTAGTATCTTTAAAATGATTATATAAGGTATCTACTGCAGCTGGTGCCATAGCCGCCCCCATATTATTTGCATCTTTTATTCCATAATCCTTTACCACTCCTGTAGTTATAGCCGTTATCTTAGGATAATCCCCTTCTTTTCCTAAAACAACTGCTCCAGCGCCTGTTACAGTCCATTGAGACGTTCTACTTCTTTGACTCCCATACTCCAAAGGAAATCTAAACTGTCTTTCTGCTGCGCAAAAATGGGATGATGTGCTACAAACTATGTAATCTCCTATATGACTATCAATTAAGATACTTCCAAGGCTTAATCCCTCTGTCATAGTGGAACAAGCTCCATAAAGACCAAAGAAGGGTATTTGAAGTTCTCGTGCTGCAAAGGAAGATGCTATTATTTGATTTAATAAATCTCCTGAAAATAAATAATCTATTTCATCTTCTTTTAAGTCTGCCCTTTTTATTACAGCCTTTATTGTTTTGTATAACATCTCACTTTCTGCTTTTTCATAACTTTCCATTCCATACATTTCATCTTTTAATATATGGTCAAAATATTTTGAAAGAGGTCCATCGCCTTCCCTTGGCCCAACTGTTGCAAAGGCATTTATAATTCTAGGCTCATTTTCTAATATTACTGTTCTTTCTCCTATTTTTCTGCTCATAACTTCTCCCTTCTATATAATTAATGTTATATAATGTATTATTCCTATAACTACTGAAATTCCTATTCCATAAACAAGAACTGGCCCTGCTATTGTAAAAATTTTAGCAGCTACACCAAATACGAAGCCTTCTTTTTTATATTCAATTGCTGGTGCAACAACTGCATTTGCAAATCCTGTTATAGGTACTACTGTTCCTGCACCTGCAAAGCTTGCTAACTTATCATAAATTCCAAGCCCTGTTAAAAGTGCTCCTAAAAATATCATTATTATTGATACAATAGTTCCTTTATTCACTTCCTTTCCACCTACTAAAATTACTATGTCTCCAATTATTTCACCTATTAAGCAAATTAAACCACCAATAAAAAATGCTCTTACTGAATTTCTTAAAAGTTTAGATTCTGGTTTACTTTCCTTTGCTAGAACTTTAAATTTTTTTCTTATTTTCTTTTCTTTTTTATTAAACCTCATTTTTAACACTTCCTTTATATTTCTATTATTTCAAAGTTAGCCTATTTTTATTATTAAACCTGAAAAAAGTGAGGCTAGAGACTCCACGAAACAAATCGCTTTTTTAAATTTTAAAAATCTTAATAAAATCACTAACTCTAGGCTTTTATAGAAGATAAAATTTTAGACTTTCCTAGACATAAAAAAAAGTAGCCTAAAATTTTAAGCTACTCTTCTAACTTTTCTTTCATTTTTTTTAATACTTTTTTTTCAATCCTAGATACCTGAACTTGGCTTATTCCAAGCAACTTAGCTACTTGAACCTGTGTTTTATCTTTAAAATACCTAAGCATTATTATTTGTCTCGATTTATTATCTAAAGAATGAATGGCTTCTTTTAATGCAAGTCTATCTATAAAATTTGCATCCTCTTCACCTTTTTCACTTAATTTATCAATAAGTAATACTGGTGAACCATCATCTTGATGGATTGTATCATATAGATATTGTAGACTTGTTGAAGCCTCCATTGCCATTAGAATTTCTTCCTTTGGTATATCTGAATGCTTTGCTATTTCATCAATAGTCGGCTCTCTATGAAGCTCTTTCACAAGTTCTTCTTTATAGTAATGAATTTTTCGTCCTAAGGTTTTTACATTTCTACTTACCTTTATGATTCCATCATCTCTTAAAAATCTTTTTATTTCCCCTATTATCATAGGTACTGCATAAGTTGAAAACTTAACCTTAAAAGAATCATCAAAGTTTTTAATAGCTTTAACAAGTCCAATAGAACCTATTTGATAAATATCTTCATATTCATATCCCCTATTTAAAAATTTCTTACTAATTGAGGATACTAGGGGTAAATTCATTTCAATTAATTTTTCTAATGCTTTTTCATCACCAGCTTTAGCTAAGGGCAATAATTTAGAATTATTATTGTAATCATATTCCTCTCTATTATAATTCTCAATACTCATTTTTTATACCTGACCTATTACATCTATTTTTTTTCTTATAACCACCCTAGTCCCTTTATTTTTTTCACTGTATACCTCTAAAGAATCCATAAAGCTTTCCATAACTGTAAATCCCATTCCTGAACGCTCTAAATCTGGTCTTGAAGTATATAAGGCTTCCCTTGCCTCTTCAATATTTTCTATTCCTACACCAAAGTCACTTATTATTATTTCTATTTCATTTTCTATAAGTGCTGCATCAATTCTAACTCTACCATCTTCTCTATTTTCATATCCATGTATTATTGCATTTGTTACTGCCTCAGATACTGCTGTTTTTATATCAGTAATCTCTTCGATAGTTGGATCAAGTTGTGCTACAAAAGCTGAAATTGATACCCTTGCAAATGCTTCATTTTGTGATTTACTTAAAAATTCTATACTTATTTTATTATCGTACAATCTAAACCCCTCCAATTTAAATATACTTTAGCGCCTCTTCTATTGTTTCATAATTTTTCATTATTTTGAATAGTCCAGATAACTCAAAAACTCTACTAATACTTCTATTAACTCCTACTATGTAAAGTTCTCCGCCATTTTTTTTAATTTTTTTCTGTCTTCCAACAACTACTCCAATTCCTGAACTATCCATAAATGTTACTGAATTAAAGTTAAGAACTAATTTTTTTACTCTTTCTTTTTCAATTCTATCATCAATTTTAACTCTAGCTTCTTTTGCATTATGATGGTCTAATTCCCCTATTAAAGAAGCTTCTAATATATTATCGTAATTATTAAATTTAATATACATATCTATAAACTCTATTTTTAGAGTCTGTCACCTCCCTAACCCTTCTTTTCTTCCATATTTTAACATATATTTTTATCTAAGGTCAAGTTATTTGTTATTTTTTTACATTTTAAAGCAATCTATCTATTTTAATAACTAGATAAATTGCTTTTTATTATTTTCTATATTCTTCAACTTTCTTATTTAAAAGTTCATAAAATTCTTCTATATTTTCATCTTCTTCTAATAGTAGAATTTCAATAGCTTCTTCTATATTTTTAACTGCATATATTGAAAAGTTATCTTTCTTTATTTCAGCTTCAACTTCATCTTTTAGTACAAGTTCATTTTTATTTATATCTGGTATTATAACTCCTGCACCTTCTAAGGAGTTTAAGTCCTTACATACTCTAAAAAATCCTTCAATTTTTTCATTTACTCCACCAATTGGTTGAACTTCACCAAATTGATTTAAAGAGCCTGTTACAGCAATATTTTGTTTTACTCCTTTTTCTGTTATTGCAGATAAAATACTTATCATTTCAGCTATAGATGCACTATCACCTTCTATTAATCCATAACTTTGTTCAAAGCTTACATGCATGTTTATCGGCATTTTTTCTTTTCTATTTAGTTTACTCCATAAAAGACTCTTTAAGATACTTATAGATTTTTCATGAATTCTTCCACTTAACTTTGCATCCTTATGAATATCGACTATGCTTCCTTCGCCTTTAAATATATTACAAGTTATTCTCATAGGTTTTCCAAAGGTGTGAGTTCCTGTATCTAATACTGCAAGTCCATTTATATTACCAACTAATCTATCTTTAAGCTTTATAAGCATCTTGTTTTCTTTATACATACCTATATACTCTTCTTCTATAGTGTCTTTTTCATATATAATCTTATTAATATCTTCTTTACTAATAATCTCTTTTGATTCTTCTACAGCTTCTTGCTCTGCTAAAACTAATATATTTTCTATTTCTTTTAAATTTAAATTTATTTTATCTCTTTTCTCTGCCTTTCTAACTAAATACTTAGCTATAGCTTTTATAGCACTTTTTGATATTCCTAATTCACACTTGTTTACTCCCACTTCTTTTATATAGCTTTGTATAAATTCTTCTCTACAATTTAAATTTATATCTTCTTTAAATTCAACCTTAACTGGAAATAATATTTTAAAATCTTCATCATTATTATATAAAATATTAAAGCTTTCATAGTCTCCTATAATTATAACTTTTACATTTATAAATGTTGGTTCTAATTTTAATCCATTAATTGATAAAACCTCTAGATAGTTTTTATTTGAATCAAAAGAAATTTTTTTACTTAGAAGTGCTTTCTTTAAATAATGATATGAATTATTTACTATAATATCCTTCATTCTAACTATAATACAACCTTCATTTGCTTCTAAAAGTGACCCTGCATTTATTAAAGAAAGATCTGTTGTATAATTTCCATTTTGACTTTCATATTCTATAGTTCCTAAAAGCTTTCCTATACTTGGGTCTTCCTCAAATATTACTCGTGGATGATTATATTCTGAATTGTCTACTATAACTTCAATTTCATATTCTTCTAATATCTTATCTATATCCTTTTCATTTTCTTCAATATCCACAGTATAGATATTTATTAATGCATCTTCAATTTTCTTGTAAAATTTTTCTAAATAATTATAAACATCATCATCTAGGATATACTCAAGCAATAAATCTTCTTTTAAATCTTTTAATGAAAAATCAAAATATTCTACTAAAATATCTTTAAGCTTATCTAAGGCTTTTATTTCAATTTCCTTTAAAGCCTCTAAAATTCCCTCTGATTCCTCTTTTAACTTATCTGCTTTTTCACCTAATTCTTCCTTTACTTCTTCTTCTAAATTATCATAAGTTTCTTCATCCATCTCTTTCCCTTCTGATAAAGGAATAAATACAAATCCCTCTCCTGTTGCCTTCATTTCAAAGCCTTCATCAGATGCTAAAGAAATTAATCGATTTAAATATTTGCTTCTATTAGTTTTTAAGTCTTCTAAAAGCCCATCTTTCTCTTCTGAATATTCTACATTGTTAAAGTCTAAGATAGCATTTTTATAGCTTTCTTTTAATGTTTTAATATCTTCTTTTAATCCATTTCCTCTTCCATTACTTATCATAATTGGAAATGGCTTTTCTCTTCCTCCTATGCTCACATAACAAATATCACTTGGTGGTTCTAAATTTTCATATTCTTTTTCTATAGTAGAAACTAACATATCTACTTTTTCCTTTAGAAAAGAATCAACAAGATAAAGATTATAATTTTCTTTTTTTATTTTTAAAATTCGCTTTATTTTATTATAAGGAGTTTTAAATTCTTCTATATCCATTAAATCAATATTCTTATCACTCTCATTCTCATTTGAATTTAAAGAAAATATTATTTCATTAGAATTTAATTTATTTTTCATATTTTTTTTCAGACTCTTAGTCCTTCCTCCTTAAAAATTTTCTATATTATATTAATATTCTAATGCTTTGTTTTAGGGATACTTTTATCTTAGAAAAAGAAAAAAACTAGATAAATTTTTATCTAGTTTTAAAAAAGCTTCATTTGAACTTCTTTTTCTTCATTAAATGAAGATATGCTAAGACCTATAAGCCTTAAATCTTCCATTATTTCTTTTTCTAAAAGTAGCTCTAATGCTATATCATAAATTTCCTTTTCTTCATTTATATACTTAGCTAAAGTTTTACTTTTAGTATGATTTTGAAATTCCCCTGTTTTATACTTTAAAGTAATAGTTCTTCCTTTTTTATTTTTCAATTTTAATATTTCACTTATATCTTTTGAAAAGCTTCTAATATATGTTTTAAGTTCTTCAATATCTTTAGTATTATTTTTTAGAGTTCTTTCTTTCCCTACAGATTTTCTATCACGGCTTACCTTTACTTCTCTTTTATCAATGCCACGTATTCTATCATATATTTCTAACCCTTGCTTTCCTAAATAGTCTACATAAAATTCTTTTTCCATTTCATACAAATCTTTTATTTTAAATATTCCCATATTATTTAATTTTTCACAAGATTTTTTCCCAAGTCCATATATTCTTTTTATATTTAAATCGAATAAAATTTGTGGAATCATTTCTTTTTTTATTTCTTTTATTCCGCTTGGTTTATTCCAGTCTGATGCAAGCTTTGCTAAAAATTTATTATATGAAATTCCTATTGATAAAGTTAATCCAAGTTCATTATATACACGTCTCTTTATATATAATCCAGCTTCCATTCCTGTTTTAAAAGAAGTTTCTGTTACATCTAAATATGCCTCATCTATAGATAAAGGTTCTATTAAATTAGTTACTTCTCTAAAAATCTTAAAAATCTTTTCTGAAACTTCCTTATACCTTCCATATCTCACAGGTACAAATATTCCATTTGGACATTTTTGCCTTGCTATAAAAGCTGGCATTGCTGAAGAAACACCATATTTTCTTGCTTCATAAGAGCAGGTTGAAACAACACCTCTCTCACTAACACCACCTACAATTACTGGTTTCCCTCTTAAACTTTTATTATCTACTTGCTCTACTGATGCAAAAAAAGCATCCATATCTACATGTAAAATAACCTTTTCCATATTACTCCTTAAGCTTAGATATAAACTTTCTCTTCTTCTTTTCTTATTAACATGCTTTGTTTCTTTTTACCTAAAAATGAAACAATTGAAAAAGCTAAAAGTTCTTCTAAATATTCATTGTTACTTTTATTTTTATTTAGATTATAGTATTCCACTATTATAATCCCAATCATTACCCTAAAGGTTTTATCCATATAAAAAGAATATGTTCCATCTTCTTCATAAAGATATTCAATAGCTATTTTCACTTTTTCAATATAATCAGATATACTTTCTTCTTTATTAGCAATTCCAATAATTCCTAAAAATTCTTCTCCAACTATCATATCTTTTTCTCTAAAGGAATTTATAAGTTCTTTTACTTTTACCTGTGCATTTATATTTTCATTCAAAAGAGCACTTGTAGCTAAAAGCTGAAGATGATTTCTTGAATACTCTTTAAGGTTTAGCAAATAATTAAACATATATTCAACAAACTCACCTGTTTCTTTTATATCTTCATTTTCTTTTGCACATTTTATTCCTAAAAGGGCACAGATTAAGTAATCATTTTCATCTGTTATATCTTTAAATTCTTTTCTTAACAAGTCATATATAAGCTTTGTATTATTAAATATTTTAGGATAATTTTCCTTTTCACCATGCTTACAAATAGCATATGATGCTAAGGCTAAACAATCTGATTCTTTAAATCCCATATCCTGCATATCTTCATTTATTCTTATTAAGTTTTCAGAAAAAACCTTATAATTATCTTCTTTACTTATAAGAATTGATAATATATATAATATATCTCCTCTAAAGCTTGATAACTGGCTTGTCTCTTTTTTAATCTCTTTTCTTATTTTTTTAATTTTATCTATATCAGGTTTTTTATCTACTCCACCAAAGATTAATGATGCAAAATGATTTATATATTCTCCATCAAATCTTAATTCATCACGTATTTCTTTGTACTTATCCATAACATTGTTACAAATATCTAATATCCCCATTTTCATTTTAATATCTTCCTTTTCCCATAAAATTTATCCACCCTTTAATTATACTATAATTTTTATTTATATATATAATATTTTATTAAACTTCTCTATATTTATGTTTTATTATCTAAAGATAAATTTTATATTTTACAGATAGACCTTTTATGCTATAATAAATTTGTTATGTTTTATTTTTTAAACTAGCGGACTT
>NZ_JBOFRG010000044.1:0-9219 GCF_051650885.1 Clostridium sp. | reverse complement strand
GGATCAAACTCTCAATAAAAAGTTTAATCTTAAATTGCTCATAAAACTTACTAATAAAAGAATTGCTGGTTTAAGTTTGTTTATATATTATTCTGTTCAATTTTCAAAGACCATTTGTTTCAATCGCTTTTGGCGACTTGTTTATCTTACTACTTAAAAACTTTTTTGTCAACAACTTTTTTCAAGTTGTTTTTTGTTTTTTTGTAGTGTTCCATTTTTTCAAGTTATTAACTCGTTGCTTGGAACATTTACTATCTTACCACTTTAAATACTTTTCTCTTTTAGTATTAACTTTATATTTCTTATTTATTCTTCCTTTTCGTCATTTTCTGCTCTTTTTCGCTTTTTTTCTATTATTGATACACCAGGCTCAATTATCGTCAACTTTCTTTGATTCTCTCTCTTTTAATCATCTTTTTTCTTATTTACTCAATATTTTATGCCATTATATACCTATATTTTAGCTTTTTATTTTTTATAAAACTAAACTTTAATATTATCCTATTAAAAATAAATAAAAAAATAGGCATAGCAAAATAAATATACCTTGCTAAACCCATTCAATAACTTAAATATATTCTTTTAATACGAATTATAAACTGTTTCTATTTCTAATATCTATAATTTCTTCTTTGAATTATAGTTGGAAATTCAGGTGTTCCTATATACTCTTCCTTTTCTCCAATCATCATTCCTTTTTCTATAATAATATTTTTTAGTTTTGATTTTTTTCCTATTGCTGCATTTTGCATTACTATACATCCTACTAATTCTACATCTTCTGCAACATGCACTCCTCTTCCTATAATACAATCTTTAACTTTTCCTTCTATATAACATCCATTTGCTATTATTGAATTTTTAACACTACTAGTTTCTGTATATTGTGTTGGAGCACAGTCTTTTGATTTAGTATATATTAAATCTTTGCTTGAGAAAATTTCTTTACATACTTCAGGATTTAATAAATTCATATTTGTTCTATAATATTCTTCTAATGTATTTACACAATTTAAATACCCTTCAAACTTATATCCTGTAACTTTCAATTTTTCTAATTTTGAATGTATGAATTGTTTTATTTTTCTGTATGCACCACTTCTTATTGAATCATATACTATATCAATGAATAGTTCTGTTTTCATAACATACATTTCCATACTTACATTTGCATTTTTATTTTCTCCTAAGTTTTCTCCTATACTTAATACTCTATTTTCTGTATTTATATTTAAAACATCACAATCTATGAAGCTTCTATCTGCATCATTAACTTCTTTGTATATCATTGTAACATCATTTTTTTCTTTTTTATGCTTTTCTATAACTTCACTATAGTCAATATTACATATCATATATGATGGCGCCAATATAACATATTCTTTTCTACTATATTTCACAAATTCTATATTTTCTAAAAAGCTATGAACATCATCATAACATGGATCTTCATTTCCAAAATTAAATACTTTAAGTCCATCTTTCTTTCTGTGTAAGTCCCATGGTCGTCCATTTGTTAAATGATCCATTAATGACCTAGATTTATTTTTTGTAAATATTCCTATACATTCAACACCAGAGTTTGTCATATTAGATAATACAAAATCTATTATTCTATACTTTCCTGCAACAGGCACTGATCCTAAAACTCTCTTTTTAGTAAGTTCCCCTAAGCCTTTTTCATTTTCATCTAAATTTATTATTCCGATACAATCATTCATTCACTTCACCCTAAAAGTTTACAGTTCCACTTCTGAAACTATTATACTTCCTTTCTCAACACTCTCTTTTGACCCTACTACTGCAATTTCTTTTCCATTTCCTATTCTTGATTCATTACCTATTCTTACATCTGAACCTATAATAGCTTTCTCTATTACCACATTATCTTCTATATATGCATTATTCATTATTACTGAATCTTTTATTACTGTATTTCTTCCAATATGAACACCTTGGAATAAAACTGAACCTTCTACTTTTCCTTTAACTAAGCAACCTTCTACTACTAACGAATTTTTTAGTTCTGCTTCTTCACCTATAATAGCAGCTGGACTTACAGTATTTTCTGAATAGATTTTCCACTCATCATCATGTAAACATAACTTATTATTCTTATCTAGCAAGTCCATATTTGCTTCCCAAAGGCTTTTTATCGTTCCTACATCTTTCCAATATCCTTCAAATGGATATGCTACAAGCTTGCTTCCTTCATCAAGCATTTTAGGTATAATATTTTTACCAAAATCATTACTTGAAACTGGATTTTTTTCATCCTCTTCTAAATGCCTCTTTAAATTTTCCCAATTAAATATATATATTCCCATAGATGCATTTGTACTTTTAGGGAAAGCTGGCTTTTCTTCAAATTCATATATAGTTGAATCTGAATTAGTATTCATTATCCCAAATCTACTAGCCTCTTCTAAAGATACATCTATTACTGCAATTGTTGCATCTGCATTTTTTTCCTTATGAAAATCTAACATTTTAGAATAATCCATTTTATATATATGGTCCCCAGATAATATCAAAACATATTTAGGATTATAGCTATCTATATATTCTATATTTTGATATATTGCATTTGCTGTCCCTTTGTACCACATTCCACCTTTCTCTTCTTGGTATGGAGGTAAAATGCTTACCCCACTTCCTCTTCTATCTAAATCCCATGGACTTCCTATTCCTATGTGTGAATTAAGTTCTAATGGTTTATATTGTGTTAGAACCCCTACAGTATATATACCTGAATTTGAGCAATTGCTTAATGGAAAGTCTATTATTCTATATTTTCCACCAAAAGGAACTGCTGGCTTTGCTAATTTTTTTGTTAATACGCCAAGACGCGAACCTTGTCCACCTGCTAATATCATTGCAACTATATCATTTTTTTTCATAACCAATCTCCTCTCATATGTTATTTTTAGCCTTATTAGCTTTATTATCTTAATTAAACATATGACATATTTGTTACTTTTATACATATGTTTTTATAAAACTTCAAAAAGGCTACCTAAACTTACATTTAGATAGCCTTTTTACTATAAATTCTTATAAATCAATTCTGATCCCCATATACCTGTAGCATATTCTGATATAGTTCTATCTGATGAGAACACTCCTGAATGTGCAATATTTATTCCACATTTTCTTTGCCAATTGTATACATCTCTAAATTCTATATCAACTCTTTCATTAGTTGCTATATATGAGTTAAAGTCTTTTAATACAAAGAACTCATCATTATAGGTAATTAAATTATCATACATTGGCTTAAATCTCTCTCTATCTGCCGAGTATTTTCCATTTACTAAATCATCTATTACTGCTCTTATTCTTTGATCTTCTCTATAATACTCATATGATGAATACCCACCATACTTATAAAGGTCTAAAACCTCTTGTGATTGTAACCCAAATATAAAGATGTTGTCTGGTCCCACTTCATCTTTTATTTCTATATTAGCCCCATCAAGAGTTGCTATTGTTAATGCTCCATTCATCATAAACTTCATATTTGATGTTCCTGATGCTTCTTTGGTTGTTGTTGATATCTGCTCACTTAAATCTGTTGCTCTTATTATTTCTTCTGCTAAAGATACTCTATAATTATCTAAAAATACTACCTTCATCTTTTCATTAACTCTACTATCATTGTTTATAACATTTGCTAATCTATTGATAAGCTCTATAGTGTTTTTAGCTAAATGATAACTTGGTGCTGCTTTTCCACCAAATATGAAAGTTCTTGGTACTACATCTTTATTTGGGTTTTGTAGTAACTCGTTATACATATGCATTATTCTTAAGCAATTTAAACTTTGTCTCTTATATGCATGTATTCTTTTAACTTGTACATCAAAAATTGAATCTGGGTCTACTAAAATTCCTTTTGTATCTAATATAGTTTTAGCAAGCTTTTCTTTATTAACTTTTTTTATTCTTGAAAGTTCTAATTGAACTTCTTTTTTATTAACTTCATTTTCAAATTTATTTAAATCAGTTGGATGTTTTATAAAGCCATCCCCAATAGTATTTCTAAGGAGCTTTGTTAATTCTGGATTACTTTTAACTAGCCATCTTCTGTGAGTTATACCATTAGTTTTATTATTAAATTTATTTGGATAAAAATAATATAAATCCTGCATCTCTTGTTTTTTTAATATTTCTGTATGAAGCTTTGCAACTCCATTTACACTATGGCTTCCTACTACAGCTAGATTTGCCATTCTAACTTGTCCATCTGCGATTATAGCCATTCTAGATATTTTGTCCCACTGTCCTATATATTTATTCCAAAGTTCTTGGCAATATCTCTTATTTATTTCTTCTACTATCATATAGATTCTTGGTAGTAATGTTTTAAACATATCTACTGGCCATTTTTCTAATGCTTCTGCAAGAATTGTATGATTTGTGTATGAAACAGTTCCTACTGTTATTTTCCATGCCTCTTCCCAACCTAATCCTTCTTCATCTAAAAGTATTCTCATTAATTCTGGGATTACTAATGTTGGATGAGTGTCATTTATATGAAGCGCTATTTTTTCATCTAAATTTTCTATTTTCCCACCATACTTCTTATAATGTCTTATTATACTTTGCACCCCTGCTGACACAAAGAAGTATTGTTGTTTTAATCTAAGCATTTTCCCTTCATACTGACTGTCATTTGGATATAAAACTTGTGAAATTGCTTCCACTGAGTTTTTGTATTCTAAAGCCTTTAAGAAATCTCCTCTACTGAATGTTGAAAAATCAAATTCTTCACTTACAGTTTCTGCACTCCAAAGTCTTAGATTATTTATTGTTTCATGTTCATATCCCACTACTGGTGTATCATAAGGAACAGCTAATATAGGCTCATAATTTATGTGTGTAAACTTAACTTTACCACCAACTTCTTCTGCTATTACATTTCCACCAAACTTAACTATTTCTTTTTTATCTTGTTTTCTTTTTTCCCAAAGGTTTCCGTCTCTAAGCCAGTTATCAGAAACCTCTATTTGCATATCATCAACTATCCTCTGTTCAAAAAATCCATATTTATATCTTATTCCACAACCATGCCCTGCTATATTAAGAGATGCCATTGAATCCAAGAAGCATGCTGCAAGTCTTCCTAGCCCTCCATTTCCTAGACCTTGGTCATGTTCTAAATTTTCTAATTCATCTAAATCTATATTAAGCTCCTTTAATGCTTCTCTACACACATCCCTTAATCCTAGATTTAATAATGCATCTCCTAGAAGTCTTCCTAATAAAAATTCCATAGAAAAATAATATACTTGTTTCTCACCACTATTGTTATATCTCTTTGTAGTTTGAACCCATTTTTCTCCTACATAATCTTTAACTAAGCTCCCTAAAGCTTCATACTTCTTATAACTATTTCCTTCTCCTGGCTCTTCACCATGAATTTCAAGGAACTTCTTTAAGTAAGCTTTTTTGAATTCTTCTTTCCCTATATTTATCATAAAATATACCTCCTATTTTATAAGGACTACTTAACACCTAACATAAAGATCTAAATAATCCTGTGCGGATTTTTCCCAGCTATTATCTGACTGTAGTGCTTGCTTTACTATAGAATTCCAGACAATTTTATTTGAGAATGTATCTATAGCTTCCTCAATCACATATGCCATCTCATGTGCATTGTAATTTCTAAAACTAAATCCATTACCTTCCCCATTATATTTATTAAATGGCGAAATTGTGTCTTTTAATCCACCAGTTTCTCTAACTATAGGAATAGAGCCATATCTAAGAGCAATCAACTGACCCAATCCACATGGTTCAAAAAGTGATGGCATCAAAAACATATCAGATGCTGCATATATCTTATGAGCTAAATTATTATCGAACATTATATTTGCAGACACCTTTTCTTTATATCTATAATTTAAGTGTCTAAAATGTTCCTCAAAATGATAATCTCCTGTTCCTAGAATCACTAATTGGACATTTTTTTGAAGTATTCTATCTAGCATAGTTACAATTAAGTCAAGACCTTTTTGGCTTGTAAGCCTTGATACTAACCCAATCATAGGTATATTTTCATCCACCTTTAGTCCTAATGCTTTTTGCAATTTAACCTTATTTTCTTTTTTACCCTCTTCAAAATTTTCTTTAGTATAATTCTTATCTATTAACTTATCATCCTCTGGATTATATTCATCATAATCAATTCCATTTAATATTCCATTTAATGCGTACCCTCTTTCCCTAAGAGAATAATCCATTCTTTCACCATACTCTTCTGTTTTTATTTCATCTACATATGAGTAACTTACAGTAGCCACCTTATCTGCATACATTACCCCACCTTTCATAAAGCTTATTCCATCATCAAATGCTAAGCTTCCATTGTTGAAAGGTTCTAAATCATATCCAAATAATTCTGGTAATACATTTTTATCAAATACTCCTTGGAACTTTAAATTATGAATAGAGAATACAGTTTTCATATCATAATAAAATAAATCTTTTTTATATTCTAATGTTAATAACACAGGAATCATTCCAGTATGCCAGTCATTACAATGAATTACATCTGGTTGATAATCTATTTCCTTTAGGAACTCTAAGACTGCTCTATTAAAAAATGCAAATCTTTCTCCATCATCTTCATATCCATAAAGTCCATCTCTTCCAAAATAATACTCATTATCTAAAAGATAATATTTAACCCCCTCATGGTCATATTCAAATACTCCACAATATTGTCTTCTCCATCCTACATTCACCATAAACCATTTTTTAAATACTAACTTATCTTTTAAGTCTTCTTTTATATTTTTATATTTAGGAATGACAACTCTTGCATCATCCCCCTTTTTCACTATTGTTTTAGGAAGTGAACCTAAAACATCTCCAAGACCTCCACTTTTTATAAATGGATTTGCCTCTCCACCCACATATAATATTTTCATTATTCACCATCTCCTTCTTCAATTCCTTTTATGCTCATCTTTTCTTTTAACTTCATAAAAATAGCTCCCATAGGTGGAACTTTTACTTTTATACTTTGCTCCATTCCATGTGCCCAATAATTCTCTGTAAATATTTCTTCACCTATAACTTGCCCTGAACCACCAAAACGTTTTTCATCAGTATTTAGTATCTCCTCATAAGAACCTACAGTTGGAACTCCTACTCTAAAATCGTAATACACAACTGGTGTAAAATTATAAATACAAATTATTGTATCTTCCTCTTTTTTACCACGTCTTACAAAAGATAATATACTTTGAGCATTATTATCTGCATCTATCCATCTAAATCCATATGGTGTATGATCTTGCTCATAAAGTGCTTTATTTTCCTTATATATATGATTTAATTCTTTAAAGAAATTTTGTGTTTCTCCATGAATAGGATATGCACCTATAAGCTTCCACTCTAACTGCTCATATTCTCTCCATTCTATAAATTGTCCAAACTCACTTCCCATAAATAAAAGCTTCTTACCTGGATGTCCTATCATATATGCACCAAACAATCTAAGTCCTGCAAACTTAGTCCAGTAATCTCCCCACATCTTATCAAGTAAGGATTTTTTCCCATGAACAACTTCATCATGTGATATTGGAAGAATAAAATTCTCTGTATGGTTATACATCATAGGGAAAGTTAATGCATTATGATTATATTTTCTATATATACTATCTAATTCAACATACTCTAAGCTATCATTCATCCATCCCATATTCCATTTAAAGTTAAAGCCTAAACCACCCATCTCAATAGGCTTACATACATTTGGCCATGATGTTGATTCTTCTGCTATCATCATTACATTTCTAAATTCATTAAATACTGCTTGATTTAATTCCTTTAAAAATTGAATTCCTTCTAAATTTCCGTCATCTCCATATATGTTAGGAACCCACTCACCTTCGTCTCTTCCATAATTCAAATACAACATATTAGATACTGCATCAACTCTCAGTCCATCTATATGGAACTCTCTAAACCAATACAATGCATTTGATATCAAGAAACTTTTTACTTCAGGTCTTCCTAAGTCAAAGTTACAAGTTCCCCATCCCTTATTTTCAGCCTTCCAAGTTTCCTCATATTCGTAAGTTGCCGTTCCATCGAATTTAAATAGCCCATGTCCATCTTTACAAAAATGACTTGGCGCCCAATCCATAATTACACCAATACCTCTTTTATGAAACTCATTTACTAATTTTTTAAACCCTTCTATATTTCCATATCTACTAGTTAAAGAGTAAAACCCTAACCCTTGATATCCCCAAGATGCATCTAATGGATGTTCAACTAATGGCATAATTTCTATATGTGTATATCCCATTTCAGCTAAATAATCTGGTAATATCTCACTTAACTCATCATATGTTAAAAACTCGCCCTGCTCATTAGTTCTCCACGAACCTAAATGAGCTTCATATATATTTACAGGGCTTTCATATATGTTTGAATTATCTCTGTTAAATATCCAATCATTATCTTCCCATTGAAAATCTTTTGCCACATATACAACTGATGCACTATTTGGTCTAACTTCTGAATAAATACCATATGGGTCTGCCTTATAATTCATTTCATTATTCCATTTTTTTATTCCATATTTATACTTAACACCTTTTTCTAAACCTTCTATAAATAAAGTCCATAACCCTAAGTTTGAGATTTTTTTCATTTTATATTTATTTTCTATACAAAATCCATTAAAGTCACCTGTAACATAAACTTCCTGTGCTCTTGGTGCCCATGTTGTAAATCGAATTCCTAATTTTCCATCTTCTTTAATTAAATGGCTTCCTAATATATCATACGAACTAAAATTTCTCCCTTGATGAAAAAGATACATATTAAAATCTGTTATATTATGCTTCTCATACTTTTGCACATATTTAAAATCACTCTCATTTTTTAAATCCACACTTCCCACTTTTAATTCCTCCTGTACTTTTAATATTTTCCTTATAATATAATATTCATTAAGTTATGATTTTAGACTTAAACTATTGCAGTATATCTAACTTAGAATAAAGAGAAAACTTCAGGATTCACTTAAAATTTGAAGATTTAATCGATTAAATAAACTAAAAAGCAGGACTCAAAAAAATTTTTTGAGTCCTGCTTTTACTATGCTAAACCTACTTCACTTCTTGATGCAGAAGTTGGCATCTTTTTATTAATCATTTTTGTTCTTATTATATGTACAATCATAGAAATTACTAT
>NZ_JBOFRG010000043.1:0-34061 GCF_051650885.1 Clostridium sp. | reverse complement strand
CCTCTGGAGCTTTATCGATTTCGTCATATTTAAATGACTCAGCGAATCCTTTATTAGCTAATACTGTAGTAATAGCTGCTGTTAATGTAGTTTTACCGTGGTCAACGTGACCAATAGTTCCGATATTTACGTGTGGTTTGCTTCTTTCAAATTTTGCTTTTGACATTGTAAATTCCTCCTTTAATCCTAAATAAACCTTGCCTAGCGTTTTTTCAAATTCTGAGACTTGGAGCTCACGATCGGGATTGAACCGACGACCTCCGCCTTACCAAGGCGACGCTCTACCGACTGAGCTACGTGAGCACTCAATATATTGAATTTATCCAATATACCAATTATAAAGTTTACTATTTTTCTTTTATTTTGTCAATATAAATACTTACTTTATATCCAAGCATTTTTCGAGCTTTCTTTTAACTCTCTGAAGTGCATTATCTATAGATTTTGCTTGCCTATCTAAATCACAAGCAATTTCTTGATATGACTTTCCATCTAAATATGAGTTAAGAACTTTTTGCTCTAAGCTAGATAAGTTTTCTTGGATCTTTCCTTCTATTCTTAACATTTCTTCTTGACTTACTACTAATTCTTCTGGATCTGTAATCTTAAATCCAGCTAAAACATCTAATAATGTTCTTTCTGATTCTTCTTCGTAAATAGGCTTATTTAAAGATACATAAGTGTTTAATGGTATGTGTTTTTGTCTTGTTGCTGTTTTTATTGCTGTTATAATTTGTCTTGTTACACACAATTCCGCAAATGCTCTAAAACTTGTTAATTTCTCAGGATTATAATCTCTAATTGCCTTATACAATCCTATCATGCCTTCTTGATAAATATCTTCTTTATCTGCTCCTATTAGAAAATAGGTTTTTGCTTTTGATTTCACAAAGTTTTCATATTTATTTATTAAATACTCTTGTGCATAACTTTCCCCTGACTTTGCATATACAACAATCTCTTCATCTGATTTTTTTTCTAACTCTATATGTTTATTCATATATTCCCCACCATTTTCCTAGCTTTGTTACCTAAAATCAATGCCTACATATAAGTTTTATTATACAATAAATTACAAATCAAAGTCAAACTTTACTAAACTTTCTTATTTGCTTCTTCTCATAGCTTCTAGTTTTACTAAAACTTCTTGATTAATGTTATCCGAGAGATTATTTTTATGATTTATTTTATTTCTTTCTGTTTCTGTTTTTATTTTTTTCTCTGCTATAATAACATCTTTATAAAATTCTGGTGAAGATTTTCTTGATGCCCCTCTTTGAAATATAGTTTGCTGTTCTAAATTATCTGAGGTTACTACACACACATCATATTTTCTTCCGATTCTATCAACTTCTCGCTCTATAAAAGCATCCGCTGTTTCTCCCATTTTAGTAAATACAACTTCTAATAATTTTGTTATAACTTCTTTTTTTTCTATACTACCTTGAACCATATGAGCATCAAAAACAAGTATCACCTGTTCATTTCTATAGCTACTGTAATTTTCCATTATTTCTATTAGCCTTTGTCTAGCACCTTCTAATCCATCTTTGCCCACCTTTAGGTTAGGCCAACTATTAATCACATTATATCCATCTACAAAGATTATCTTCACCTTTCATCCCTCTTTTTCTTATTTTAGTCTTCCTTTTAAGACCTCATACATCATTATTCCCCCGGCTACTGAAGCGTTTAATGAGTTTATTCTTCCTATCATAGGAATTTTTACTACCTTATCACATTTCTTTAATGTTAATTTAGATATTCCTCTTCCTTCGCTTCCAATAACTATTCCACAAGGTCCACTGAAGTTTACTTCATGACTATATTCTCTTCCCTCAATGTCAGCTCCATATATCCACACACCAGCTGATTTTAATTCATCTATAGCTTTATTTATGTTAGTAACCTTAGCAATTCTTACATGTTCTACTGCTCCAACTGATGATTTGTATACTGTTGGTGTTACTCCTACATTTCTTCTCTTTGGTATTATTATACCATGAACTCCACAAGTCTCTGCAGTTCTTATTATAGAACCTAAGTTATGTGGATCTTCTATTTCATCTAATATTATGATAAATGGATCTTGCCCTTTTCTTTCAGCTCTCTTTAATATATCTGATACTTCACAGTAGTTATATGGTGTTATTTTAGCAACTACTCCTTGGTGAACTACTCCATTTACCATTGAATCTAATGCTCTTTTTTCTACTTCTTTAATTACTATTTTTTTGTCTTTTGCCATTCCTATTATTGCATTTATTGATCCTTCTCTTGATCCGTTAGTTATGTAAAGCGCCTCTATAGTTTTATCATTCTTTAATGCTTCCATCACTGCATTTCTTCCGATTATTAAATCTTCTCTTATTTCAACTACTTCTTCTACTCTTTTTTCTTCTCTAACTGGTCTAGTTGATCTAACTGGCTTAGATTCATCTCTTCTATTTCTATTTTTTTCACCTCTGATTAATCTTGTGTTATTATCAGTTCTAGCATTTTTCTTTTTTAGTCTTTCTTCTCTCTCTTCAGACATCTTTTTTAATTCTCTGTAGCTCTTTTTTGGTTTTTTCATAATATAAATCTCCTCAAATCAATTAAATTTTACTTAATATTATCACGTATTTTACTTTTTGCACACTTCTATCGATTTATTAAATATAAATTCTAGTCTTTCAACATTATTAATTAAATATAAATATCCAACTAATGCTTCAAATCCAGTTGCCATTCTATAATCCCTTACATCTGCATTCTTAGGAACTGTTGCTGACTTAGTGTTTCTTCCTCTTTTATAAATATATAACTCTTCTTCTGTAAGCTCTTCTTCTATCTCATGCATAATATACGCTTGGCTCTTTGCCTTTACATATCCTATTGCTTCTCTATGCATTTTATTTGCTAAAAGGCTTGTGTTGTTTGCAAGTATATAATTTCTTATAAATATTTCATATGCTCCATCACCAATCAATGCTAATTGAAGTGGATTTAAACCTCTTGCTTCATCTTTAGAAAATTCTCTTACTCTTAAATTTTCTATCATCCTCTATCTCCTTTAAATAAAGGAGATACTCCAACATTTTGAAGCATCCCCTAATGTTTTAATTAACTTTCTTCCATCTAACACCCTGTGCTGTGTCTTCTAGAACAATCCCTCTAGCTTTTAAATCATCTCTGATTTTATCTGCTAATGCAAAATCTCTATCTTTTCTTGCTTGTTGTCTTTGTTCTATTAAACCTTCAACTTCTTCTGCAATTTTTGCATCTTTAGTTGATTTTTGTAGTATTCCAAGTGGTGCTCCAAGCTCTCTTATTAATTCTAAAGCTTTTTCTGCTAACTCTTTAGATGAATTTACTGTTATATTTGTATTAGTATCTTTTATTAAATCAAATATAGCTGTTATAGCATCTGCTGTATTGAAGTCATCATCCATTTTTGCAATATACTTTTCTCTATATCCATTTAAGCTTTCTAAGTATTTCTTTTCTTCTTCTGTCATCTTTTCAAGCTTTACTTCATCTATTAAATTTTCTAAATTTCCTATTGCATTATATAATCTATCAACAGAAGCTTTAGCCGAATCTAATAAATCTTTTGTGTAATTTAATTGTATTCTATAATGACATGATAACATTAAAAATCTTATTACGTCTGCATCATATTCTTTTAAAACATCTCTTGCTGTAAAGAAATTATTTAATGATTTAGACATTTTTTGATTATTTACATTTACATATGCTGAATGCATCCAATAATGTGCAAATGGTTCTCCTGTTAATGCTTCACTTTGTGCTATCTCATTTTCATGATGTGGGAATGAAAGGTCCATTCCTCCTGCATGTATGTCTATAGTATCACCTAATATATTTTTTGCCATACATGAACATTCAATATGCCACCCGGGTCTTCCTTCTCCCCATGGGCACTTCCACGCAGGCTCTCCCTCTTTCTTTGCTTTCCATATAGCAAAGTCCATTGGATCTTTCTTTCTATCATCTACATTTACTCTTTTTCCTATATTAAGCTCATCTAGGTTTTGCTTAGAAAGTTTACCATAACCTTCAAATTTTCTTGCACTAAAGTAAACATCTCCATCTACTTCATATGCATATCCTTTTTCTATAAGTTCTTTAACAAACTTTATGATTTGACCAATGTATTCTGTTGCTCTTGGATTAACTGTTGCTCTTTCAATATTTAATGCATCTGCATCTGTATAATATTCTTTTATATATTTATCTCCAATATCTTTAACAGTTGTTCCTTCATCATTTGCTTTATTAATCATTTTATCGTCTATATCTGTGAAGTTTTGTACAAACTTTACTTTATAACCTCTGTATTCAAAGTATCTTCTTACAGTATCAAAGACTATAAACGTTCTTCCATTTCCTATATGAAAGAAATTATATACAGTTGGTCCACAAACATACATCTTAACTTCGCCTGGGGTTATAGGCTTAAATTCTTCTTTTTGTCTTGTTAATGTATTGTATAATTTCATCTCTTTCCTCCTTTTATTTTATCTTAATTTAAGATTATTCTTTTCAAATTCTGCTCTTACTCTAGCTTCTACTTCTTCTACTTTTATTATTTCATTATCAGCACTTGTTCTTAATCTAAATTCAACTTCACCTTCAGTTATTTTCTTTCCAACAACTACTCTCATTGGAATTCCCATAAGCTCTGAATCCTTAAATTTAACTCCTGCTCTTTCTTTTCTATCATCAAATAAAACATCTAATCCTAATGATTTTAAGTTTTTATAAATTTCTTCTGCTACTCTCATTTGCTCTTCATCTTTTGAGTTAACAGCAATAACTGATACTTTATATGGTGCTACTTCTAATGGCCATACTATTCCATTTTCATCATGATGCTGTTCTATTATTGATGCAACAGTTCTTGTTACACCTATACCATAACAACCCATTATAAATGGCTTCTCTTTCCCATCTTCATCTATAAACTTAGCATTCATAGCTTCTGAATATTTTGTTCCTAATTTAAAGATATGTCCTACTTCTGTTCCTCTAGCAATAGTGATTTTTCCACCACATTTTGGACAAACTTCTCCTTCTTCAACATTTCTGAAGTCTCCAACAGTTCCTTCAAAGTCTCTTCCATAATTAACACCTGTTAAATGATACCCTGTTTCATTAGCTCCAACAACTATATTGTTCATCCCTTTAACTTCAGCATCAACTAATAATAAATCTACTTTTATTCCAACTGGTCCTGCAAACCCTGTTTGTGCATTTGTTGCTTCCATAACTTGCTCATGACTTGCAAGTTCTATATCTGTTTCTGCATTTGCTGCATTTGCAACCTTAACTTCGTTTACTTCTCTATCTCCTCTAACTAAAACAGCTATACATTTTCCATCAACATTATATAATAATGTTTTTACAGTTTTCTTAGGATCAACATTTAAGAAGTTTGAAACTTCCTCAATTGTTCTGCTATCTGGAGTTTCTACTTTTTTCATCTCTTCCATAGCTTCTTCAGTCATTTTTTCTGGCATTGCTTCTGCCTTTTCCATATTAGCTGCATAATCACATGATGTACAGAATACTACATCATCTTCACCAACTTCTGATTTAACCATGAATTCAACTGAATTTGATCCTCCAATTGCTCCTGAATCAGCTTCAACACCTTTGGCATCTAATCCACATCTGTTAAATATATTAACGTATGCATCATGCATTTTATTAAATGCTAAATCTAATCCTGCTTGGTCTCTATCAAAGCTATAAGCATCTTTCATTATGAACTCTCTTGATCTCATAACTCCAAATCTTGGTCTTCTTTCATCTCTATATTTAGTTTGAATTTGGTAAAGATTTATTGGTAATTGCTTATATGATTTTATTTCATTTTTAACTATACTTGTAAAAACTTCTTCATGAGTTGGTCCTAAGCAATAATCTCTTGAACCTCTATCTTTTACTCTGAACATTTCTGCTCCATAAGCATCCCATCTTCCTGATTCTTGCCATAATTCAGCTGGAATAATCGCAGAACAAAGTAACTCTTGTGCTCCTTTTTCTTCCATTTCTTCTCTTATTATTTCTTCAACATTTTTAAGAACTTTAATTCCAAGTGGTAAATGATTGTATATTCCCGAAGTCATCTTTCTTATTAACCCTGCTCTAATCATTAACTGATGACTTGCTATTTCTGCTTCTGCTGGAACTTCTCTTAGTGTTGCTATTAGCATATTTGACATTTTCATATTAGTATTCCTCCTAAAATTCCTTTATAATTTTTATTCATAAAAAAAAATCGCCCCTATATTTTTACATATAGGGCGACTTATATCGCGGTACCACCTAAATTTATTTCTTTAATAATGATAACGGTATTAAACCGATAGTTTTCTATTAACTCCAAAGCTGGTTCAAAATCTATTTGAAAATCTTACAGCCTATGGATTCTCTCTCTGAAAAGACGATTTCTACTATTCTTCTTCAACGTAAATAATATAAAGTTATGATTTTTAATTATATCTTTTATATATTTCTCTGTCAATAATTCTAAATATTAGCTTTTGATAAATATTTTGCAAGTATAAGGTCTTCTGGTGTAGTTACTTTTATATTTGTATATTCACCATCATATAAATATACACTTTCTCCAAAAGCTTCTACTACTGATGTATCGTCTGTTACCTCAATGCCCTGCTCTTTTACTTTTCTATGACATTCTAATATTAAATTATATTCAAATACTTGCGGCGTTTGTATTGCTATTAATTCTGCTCTATTTAAAGTTTCTTTTGAAAAAGATTTTTCATCCTTCACTTTTATAGTATCCTTTGGCATCACTCCTGGTGCTGCACTTTTATACTTTTTAGCAAAATTTATTCCATCTTTTATCATTTTTTCACTTAAAAATGGTCTTGCTCCATCATGAATTAAAACAATATCAGTCTTTTCTAATTTTTCTAATCCATTTAAAACAGAATCTTGTCTTTCTTTTCCGCCCGATACTATTAAATCAACCTTTAAATCATACTTATCTATTACTTCGCTTCTGCAATAATCTATTTCATCTTTTGGGACAACAACTACAATTTTATCTACTTCCTTGCAGTTCATAAATCTTTTTATAGTGTAATATAAAATTGGTTTTCCGTTAATTTCTATATATTGTTTGCTTACATCAGAGTTCATTCTTTTCCCTCTTCCGCCCGCTAATATTATTGCACTATTCATTTTATAAACTCCTATTCTTTAGGTTTAGCAAATATCATTCTTCCAGCTGCTGTTTGAAGTACAGATGTAACAATAACTGTTATTGTTTTTCCCATATGAAGTCTTCCACCTTCAACTACTATCATTGTTCCATCATCAAGATATGCTACACCCTGTGTAGGCTCTTTACCATCTTTAACAACTTCTACTACCATTTCTTCTCCTGGTATAACTACAGGCTTAATAGCATTTGATAATTCGTTTATATTTAATACCGGAACACCTTGAACTTCTGCAACCTTATTTAAGTTGTAATCATTAGTTATTACTTTTCCCTCTAAAACTTGTGCTAATTTCAATAACTTAGCATCAACTTCTGCTATTTTAGGAAAATCACCTTCCCAAATTTGAGTTTCAATATCAATTTCTTTTTGTATCTTATTTAATATATCAAGACCTCTTCTTCCTCTTACTCTTTTTAAAGAGTCTGATGAATCTGAAATATGTCTTAATTCATCTAATACAAAGCTTGGTATAACTAATGGTCCTTCTATGAAACCTGTTTGGCAAATATCATATATTCTTCCATCTATAATTACAGATGTATCTAACACCTTTGGTAATGGCTTATATCCTTTTGCTATTTTTACTGGTTTCTCTTTTTTCTCTTTTACAGGCTTCTCTTTTTTCTCTTTTTTAATAGACATTATCATGTTGTTTATATCGTCTTTTTTACTTATCATTATTTTCATACCTAATATTGCAGCTATTATATTCAATAAAGTATATAACAGTGGTCCTATCAAATATATATTACTTAATCCCTTTCCGAAGAAATAAGTAATCATTAATAATACTAACGCCCCTATGGCACCATATACTATTTCGTTAACTGAAATATTTCTCATGTTAACTTCTACATAATCTAATAAATTAGATACTAGTTTATATATAGCTGGTGAAGCTGCGTAAAGAATAATACCGAATAATAAAGAAATAAATATAAGAAATAATACCGAACCGACTGCAGTAGATAAGTAGCTTATCTGTTTAACTACATCAATTTTTAATACAGCATCACCAATTATATAACCTATAAGAAATCCTGTTATTGTTAGAATCCCTCTTGTTAATTTTTTTAACATTTTCCCACCTCCTATTTTAAAGTATTACCATAATAGACTTATTAAATACCCTTTTATAAGGTTTTTATAAATTTACTACGCTTTTAGTATACCACAGTAAGAACTTTCTTGAATTAAGTTTTTCTTAATATCTCTGCACATCTTTAATTTATTTTTAGACAATACCCCCTATATTTTTAAAATCCATTAGTATATCATACCAATTAAAGAGGTTTATTTTTACTTTTAAACACGTTGATTATAAAAGGAGTGATTGTAATGAAAGATATAATATTTGATGAATTTCAAGATGCAGTAAACGATTCCTTGCTTAGACACAAGAGTATTCTTGATATTTCTAGCAAATTCTCTGAATCTAGTGCTCGAATAAATCGTGCTATTATAAAGTCTGTAACTACTTGTGGTTGTGTTTCTATAAACGCCAATAAACAATCCGTTCCCTCAGATGATGTATCTTTTGAAGAAATTTCAAATTACTTTGAATCTCATTTAAATGGATGCTTATGTGAAAATTGTAGAGATATAATAGAAAAGGAAATGGGAACCCATATTTTTTACTTAACATCTCTTTGTAATACTTTAGATATTAATCTTTATGATGTTCTTTTAAAAGAGCACCACAAAGTTAATACATTAGGAAAATTTAATTTTAGATAATAAAAGCGATATCTTTTACAGATATCGCTTTTATTATGCTCAATTTATTTTTTATAATTCAGCTTTCAATGAAATTTGTTCATTTATTCTTCTAAGTCCATTTCTTATAGCTTTAGCTCTTGCTTCACCTATTCCTTCAACTCTATCTAAATCTTCTATTTCAGCCGTTATTATTTTATTGAAACTTCCAAAATGCTTTATAAGATTTTCAATTACTGTTGATGGAATTCTTGGGATTTTACTTAAAACTCTATATCCTTTTGGAGAAATCAATGTATCTGCAAGTACAGTATATCCATGTCCTAATGTTCTTGCTATTGCTTCTAAATCAATTAATTCTTCTGATGTTAATTTTTGAATTGCATCATAGATATCATTAAATTCATTTTCATAATAACAGTAGTCTCTTATAAGAAGTATTCCATCACGTTCTACATATCTTATAAGTTCATTTAACTGCATTGATATAAGTCTTCCTTCATTTCCAAGTTCTAAGATATATACTCTTATTTCTTCTACTATTCTCATTACCATTTCTGTTCTTTGAATAGCTGTAACTACATCAAAAAGTGTTGTTAAATCTTGAAATTCTAAAAGATTCAAGTTATTTATTACTCTATCTAATACTGATACATACTTTTCTAAGGTTTGTATTGCTTGGTTTGCTCTTCCAAGTATTATACTACTTTCTCTAAGTACATACTTTATATCACCTTTATATACAGTTATTATATTTCTTCTTTGTGAAATAGCTATTGTTACTTTATTAGTTTGTCTTGCTACTCTTTGAGCTGTTCTATGTCTTGTTCCTGTTTCAACTGTTGGTATTTCAGCACTAGGCACAAGCTGTGCATTAGCACAAACTATTCTTTTTATATCTCTACTTAAAACTATCGCTCCGTCCATTTTAGCTAGCTCGTAAACATATGCTGGTGAATAATCTGCATTTATTTTAAATCCACCATCCACAAGCTCCATTACATCATCACTATCCCCTAAAACTATTAGTCCTCCTGTTTTAGCTCTAAGTATATTTTCAAGTCCTTCTCTTAAAGCAGTTCCAGGACACATCATTTTAAGTATCTTTTTTATTTCTAAATCTCTTTCTAATCTCATAATACTTATCACCTATTTTTTAAAATATCTTTTTAATTGCTTCCCTAATATTATTTACACCTATTACATTTATTTTTCTATTTCCTAGTTTGTCTTTATTTCTATATGGTACTATTACATTTTCAAATCCCATTTTTTCAGCCTCATTAACAAGTCTTTCAGCTGATGTTATCGGTCTAATCTCACCTGTTAATCCAACTTCTCCAATTACTAATACCTTTGGTAGATTTATGTTTGAATTTTTCAAGCTTGAAACAAGTGCTATAGATAAACCTAAGTCTGCTGTTGTTCCTTCTATGTTAAGACCTCCAACTACATTTACATAGACATCACAATTATAAAATGGAACTTTTAATTTTTTTTCTAAAACTGCTAATATTAAGCTTAACCTTTGATTATCTATCCCAACAGCAGTTCTTCTTGGCATAACAGCTTTAGTTTCTGTTACAAGTGCTTGTATCTCAACCAAAATCGGTCTTGAACCTTCCATTATTCCAATTACTACAGAACCTTCTTGATTGAAATTTGTATCTTCTAAAAATATACTTGATGGATCATATACTTCAACTAATCCTTCTTGTCTCATTTCAAAGACACCTATTTCACTAGTAGTCCCAAATCTATTTTTCATAGTTCTTAAAATTCTAAACTCTTCTGTTCTCTCACCTGAAAAATGCAGTACTGTATCTACCATGTGTTCTAAAACTCTTGGTCCTGCAAGTTCTCCTTGCTTAGTTACATGAGCAACTATAAATAATGGTACATTTTTATTTTTCCCAATTCTCATAAGTTGATTTGAACACTCTCTTACTTGTGATACACTTCCTGGTGCTGACGTAACATTTTCTTTATAGATTGTTTGTACAGAATCTATAATTACAAATTTAGGTTCTATTTGGTCTATATATACTTCTATTTTATCTAAATTAGTTTCTGATATTATAAATAACTCATTGCTAGTTACTCCAAGTCTATCTCCTCTAATTTTTATTTGCTCTTCTGATTCTTCTCCTGAAACATATAGGACTTTTCCATACTTATTTGATATATTACTTGCAGTTTGAAGTAATAAAGTTGATTTTCCTATTCCAGGATCTCCTGATATAAGTGTTAGCGACCCTTTTACCAGTCCTCCTCCAAGTACTCTATTTAATTCATTTAAACCTGTATCAAGTCTTTCTCTTTCACCTGATTTAATTTCTTTAATACTCTTTGGCATTCCATCTATTGTAATTGACTTTGCTATTTTATTTTTAACTACTGCTTTTTCATCTTTTATTTCTTCTATAAACGTATTCCACTCGTTACAATCTGGACACTTTCCAAGCCACTTTGGACTCTCATATCCACATTTCTGGCAAGTAAATATTGATTTTATCTTCGCCATAAAAACACCTTTCATCTTTAATTATTTTTATGTATGCAAAATAGTTTTCTATTTTATATAATCATATTCTTAATTATATCGTATTTTAAAGATTATATAAATTATTTTGTAACTTTTATTAATTATCTTTTATTTTTGTATCATTTTCTCTAAAATATACATTTCTTCAAGAAATTTTATAAAAAGAGTGTACTACCTTTTCAAATAGTACACTCTTCTTTCTAATCTTTCGTAAAATTATTTATTTAATAATTTTGCTGCATCTTCATCTAATACAACTGTTACATCATTATGCATTTGTAACATTGTTACAGGGCAACTAGTTGATATTTTTCCGCTGAATAATTCTTTCATTGCTTCTGCTTTATTTTCTCCACTTGCTAATAATAATATCTTCTTTGATTTCATTATTTGTCCAAGACCCATTGTTACTGCAGTTTTTGGCACTTCATCAGCTGACTCAAAGTATCTTGCATTTGAATCGATTGTACTTTGTGTTAATCCTGTTAAGTGTGTTCCTGCTACTAAGTTTCCATCTGGCTCATTAAATGCTATGTGTCCATTAGTTCCAACACCTAATAATTGAATATCTATTCCACCTAATTCATCAATCATAGCGTCATATTTTCTACCTTCTTCATTAACGTCTTCTGCTAAACCATTTGGCACAAATGTTTTTTTCTTATCTATATTAATGTAATCTAGTAAGTGAGTGTTCATGAAGTATCTGTAACTTTGTGGATGCTCACCTGATAATCCTACATATTCATCTAAGTTTACTGAAGTAATATCTTTAAAATCTATTTCTCCATCTTTATTCATTTTAATTAATTCTTTGTACATTCCTTCTGGAGTTCCCCCAGTTGCAAGTCCTAATATTGCTTTAGGATTAGCTTTTACTACAGCAGCCATTTCCTCTGCTCCAACTTTACTCATTTCATCATAGTTTTTTACAATTATTAATCTCATTTTAAAATCCCCTCTCGTCTTGAAATATTTACTTCTAATACATATTTATCTGATCTATATATTGATTCTTCTATAAAAAGAATTTTTCCTGCGTCATCTAAAGTTTTTCCATATGTCTTTATAAGTGGAGTTGCTTCTGATACTTTAAATAAATCTTTATAATAATCATCCATAATAATAGCTGTTATCTCTGACTCTGAATGGTCTATCTTATATCCCTCACTTTCTAATAATTCAAATAATGAACCTTCTAACATGTTCTTCTCTAAATTATTTATTATTTCTTGTGGGATATGTACTATTTCATTTGCGACACACTCATTGTCTACTTTTCTTATACGATTTATTCTGTATACTTTCTTTGAATCTAGTAAATTTAATATTTCTTCTGGTATATCAATCAATTCAAATTCTACAACTTCTGTTTCTAAAGTTCTTCCAGATTTTTTTATAATATCTGTAAAACTCATAACATCCTTTTGCTTTACTTTTGGTTCACAAACAAATGTGCCTTTACCTTTTTCTCTAACAAGTAATCCTTCTTGTACTAATTCGCCTAACGCCTGTCTTACAGTCATTCTACTAACTTCATACTTTAAAGAAAGCTCTCTTTCACTGGCAATACATTCATTTACTTTCCAAACACCTTGTGAAATTTGTTCTTTTATTTCTTCTTTTAATTGATAATATACCGGTATCGGACTATTCTTATCTATCATAAGTGTTCCTCCTAATTCTATTATATATAATATTAATATAGTTGTCTAGACCACTATAGCTTTTAATTTAGTATTTGCATAAATATTTTTTTTATACAAATACTATTATTATATAACGATTTAGGAGGTTTCACTATGTTTAATAAATTAAATCTATTAAATCCATTAAACCCTATTATAGAGAACCCTTTAAAAACACCCGCTCAAACTAATATCAGTCAATCCTTCGATAATTCAACTTCTAAGGATGAAGCTGAAAATTTACTTATTAATTCAAATATTATTGAAACAAATTCTATAGAATAACCATTAATTTACTTGTACCTAAGCAAATTTTGAAGTAGAATTTACTTAAACTAATACATAAATTTAGGAGGTGTAACTATGGTTAAAGTTTACACAACTGATTCATGTCCTTGGTGCGTAAAAGCTAAAAACTACCTTAAAAGTAAAGGTGTTGAATACGTTGAATTAAATGTACAAGATGACATGGATGCTAGAGAAGAAATGGTTAAAGGTTCAAAACAAATGGGAGTTCCTGTTCTTAATATTAAAGGGAATTTTATAATCGGTTTTGACAAACCTGCTATAGATAAAGCACTAGCTGAAGAAGCTTAATTTTTTATATCAAAGAGAACCACTCACAAAAATTTTGTGAGTGGTTCTTTTATTTATTTCATGAATTTTTTCGTTTCCTATCTTAAACAATTTTCATTAATATTAATGATGCTGGAATTAGAACTACTAACACACATAAACTATATAAAGCAAATGTTTTTATATATGTACTTGATTTTGCTTCTCCGCTTGCTATTGCGAATTTATATGATATAATACTTGCCATTGATCCAATTAATGAGAATAATCCTCCATTATTTACACCATATAAAAGTGCTTTATAATTGTGTGTAAATGGTGACAATAATAATGTGGTTGGTACATTACTAATAAATTGACTTAATCCTAATGCAACAAAATAAGTGTGCACATCATTAATTAAGAAGTTAGATATTATTTTTTTCACTTCTGGTATTGCTGAAATATTCCCAATAAAAATAAAGAATGCAGTGAATGTAATAATTAATGAATAATCAACTTGTAAAAATAATTTTCTATCAATTACCAAAGTTACTAGTATAACTATTATAAATGCTATTCTATAGTCAATCATATGAAACACTGACCCTAATACTATTAAAAATAATATTCCATAAACTACTATCATTGATTTTTTTTCTATTTTTACTTCTTTTAATTCTACATCTAAATTTCTATTTTTCTGAGTAAATACAAGTATTAATAATACAATAAATGCTATAAGTGTTATTGGTAGTGTTACTCCAAAAAATTGCTTATCTGTTAAGTTAAAATGTGTATAGATATACAAATTTTGTGAGCTTCCCATTGGTGTTAATGAACACCCTAATATAGATGATATTGTTTGAAATACTATAAGCTTTGTTGGATTAAATCCTGCTTTTTTAGCTAATATCAAACTAATTGGTACAAAAGTTATAAGTGCTACATCATCTGTTATTAACATTGAGCTAAAGAAAGTTAGACATACCATTATAAGATATATTCCTCTTAAGCTTTTATCTTTATGCAATACTCTTGTTCCAATGTAATCTAGAAACTTAAAACTTTTTAACCCTGTAACTACAACCATTAAATTAAATAGTAATATTAATACTTTAAAGTTAATTGAGCTTAACTTTGGTGGCGATATAAAAGATGTAATAATTGCTAATAAAACTGCTATTATCAGTATTAGTTCCTTTTTACAAAGCTCTTTTATCTTTTGTTTATCTAACGCGTTTAAATTCATGGCGTCTCCTTCTTCATTGCTGAATTTAAAATAAGTTTATCAATTTAATTGTAACGTGCCAAAAAATATATATCAATGAACAGGAAATATATTTATTATTAACTCTATTTACAATTTAAATTTCTTCACTTAAGTTTGTTTCCTTTACTCATTTAAATCCACATATTCGCCAGTCTTGCTAAATATAATCCATTCGCAAATATTAGTTACGTGATCGCCCATTCGCTCTAAATATTTGCTTATAAATAATATCTGTGTTCCCAATGTAATCTTATCTTCATTTGCTTTTATATATTTTAGTGTATTTTTAAATACATTTTTATAAGTTTCATCTACTATATCATCTAGTTTACATATGTCGTATGCAGATTTTGTATCTCTTTCTAAATAAGCTTCCATTGATAAGTGTAGCATATTTTTTATTTCTTTTTCCATTTCCCATATATCTTCTGCTTCTTCTATAAACTCTGTAAAATCATTATTTGCGATTATCTTACAAATATCCACTGTAAGGTCTGCCATTCTCTCTAAATCTGTTACTATCTTTGATGCTGTAAATACTCTTCTTAAATCTTTAGCTACAGGTTGCTCTGTTGCTATAAATTTTATACACTCCTCTTCAATTTCCTTTTGTAGAATATCTATCTCTGAATCTTTTTCTATTATACTTTTAGCTAGCTCTTTATCATTTCTTTCTAATGCTATCATTCCTGCCTCTAAAAAATTTCCTACTAACTCTGACATAAATTTTAGCTTTGTATTTATTCCGTTAATTCTTAAAGTATGTATCTCTCTTTTCATAATTTTCTCCTTATCCAAATCTTCCTGTTATATAATCCTCTGTTCTCTTATCCTTTGGTTTATAAAATATATCTTCTGTATTTCCATATTCTATAACCTCTCCACTTAAAAAGAATGCTGTTTTATCTGCTATTCTTCCCGCTTGTTGCATATTATGAGTTACTATTATAACTGTATAATCTTTTTTCAAAGTTTCAATAAGTTCCTCTACCTTTCCTGTAGAAATAGGATCTAGTGCTGATGTTGGCTCATCCATTAATATTACTTCTGGTGATACTGCAAGTGTTCTCGCTATACATAATCTTTGTTGTTGCCCTCCTGAAAGCCCCATTGCAGATTTTTTAAGTCTATCTTTTGTTTCTTCCCATAATGCAGACCCTCTTAAGCTTTTTTCAACTATTTCATCTAAAGTCTTCTTATCTTTTATTCCATGAACTCTTGGTCCATAAGCCACATTATCATATATACTCATTGGAAAAGGATTTGGCTTTTGGAACACCATTCCAATTCTCTTTCTAAGAGTTATTTCATCATAATCTTCAAAAATATTATGCCCTTCAAAAAACACGCCACCTTCAATTTTCACACCTTCAATTAAATCATTCATTCTGTTTATAGTTCTTAAAAATGTACTTTTCCCACATCCCGACGGCCCTATAAGAGCTATTACTTTATTCTTTTCAAATGCTATATCTATTCCCTTCAAAGCTTTATGTGTTCCATAATAAAGCTCAAGATTTTTAGTTTCTATTATATTCATAACCTTTCTTTTACACTCCCATCGATTTTTCTAATTTCTTGCTTACGATTTTTGCAATTATATTGAATATTAATACCATAATTACAAGAACAACTGCTGTTCCATTTGCAATTTGTGCTGCATCAGGCACTATTCCTTCAGAATTTAATTTCCATATATGTACTGCCAATGTTTCTGCCGGTCTAAATAGTGAAAAAGGTGAACTTTGCCCAACGAAACTTAATTTACTGAAATCTAAACCACTTGAACTAAGTCCTGCTGTATATAAAAGTGCGGCTGCTTCCCCAAATATTCTTCCTGCTGCTAATATTATTCCTGTCAAAATTTCCTTTGCCGCTGTTGGAATAATTACATTTTCTATAGTTTGCCACTTAGTTGCCCCAAGACCTAAAGATGCTTCCTTAACCTTCTTTGATGCATTTCTTATTGCACTTTCAGATATTCTTGTCATCACTGGAATATTTAATATACTTACAGATAATGCTCCTGCTAAAATTGAATATCCAAATCCAGCTAAATTTACAAATACTAATAATCCAAACATCCCAATTACTATAGATGGTAGTGATGCCATTGCCTCTAATGATAATCTTATTGCTTTTATAATAGGTCCTTCTTTTGCATATTCTGCTAAATATATTCCTGCTCCAATTCCTACTGGTACAGTGATTATTAAGGATAAGATAAGCATATATAATGAATTGAAAATTTGTGGACCTATTCCACCACCTGCTCCTATTATCTTTGGCTTACTTAAAATAAAATGTGGTGTTATCATTCTCCAACCATTATAAAAAATATATATTATAAAGAGAGCTAATAAAATTACTATAAATGCACTAACAAAATATAATACCCCTGTTGCTATTTTATCAGCCTTTCTTCTATCTATCATTTTACCTCGCCCCTCTTCTCTATAATTCTAACTATCAGTATAAATATAAATGATATTATAAGTAATATTAATGCCATACTCCATAATGCATCATTCCATGCACTTCCACTAACTGTATTTGTAATATCCATAGTTAATATACTTGTTAATGTTGATGTAGAATCACTTATCCCCTTTGGTATCTTTACTGTATTTCCTATTACCATTTGTACTGCAAGTGCTTCCCCAAAGGCTCTTGCAAGACCTAATATAACCCCCGTTAATATACCTGACTTTGCACCTGGTACAATAACCTTCTTTATAGTTTGCCACCTTGTTGCACCAAGTCCATAAGATGCCTCTATATGAATCTTAGGAACAGCATTTATAGCATCTATGGATAAGGTTGCTATAGTTGGTAATATCATTAATGATAAAACTAATATTCCTGCAAGTAATGAAAACCCTACTCCACCAAATATATTTTTTACAAGTGGTACTAATACCATAAGTCCAACCCACCCATAAACTACCGATGGAATTCCAACTAATATTTCTAATGATGGTTTTATAAATCTATCTCCTAATTTTTTTGAAATTACATTTACAAATATAGCTAATGCAATTGCTATTGGTGCACTTATTACTAAAGCTCCAATAGATACAAGAGTTGAACCTACAACAAAGGCTAGTATTCCGTAAGTTTCTGGTGTTCCCATAGGGTTCCAATTATCAGTAAAAACAAATTGTATAAAGTTCATTCCCTGTCGTATAAATGACTGTATTCCTTTAGAACCTATAAAAAATATTATTGCTAATGTTACTATTATTATTAGTAATCCACAAAATATAGAAAAACTTTTTCCTATGTATTCTGTGAATACTTTTTCTTTGATACTTCGTTTTCTCATAATTACATTCCTTTACTCATTTTTTATATTTTGAATTGGTATAAATCCAAGTTTTTTAACAGTTTCTACATTTTTATTGCTCATCACATACTGTATAAACTCTGCTGATAATCCTACTGCTTTTCCTTTTGTATACATGTGCCCCCATGACCAAAATTTATATTTTCCACTTTCAATATTTTCTATACTTGGTCCATATCCTTCAATTTTTACTATTTTTAAATTTTCTTTGGCCTCATTATTATTCATATATGTAAGTGCCATATAACTTACTGCACCTGGACTTCTTTTCATAGCTTGAAGTACAGCTCCATTACTATCTTGAATAGCTCCTATTGCATCATTTTCTAAATCTCTGTTACCACCTAAAATAGTATTTGTAAAAGTATCACGTGTTCCTGATGATGCAGGCCTATGTATCACTAATATAGGTTCATCATTTCCACCTACATCTTTCCAATTAACTATCTCTCCAGAAAAAATTCCTCTTATCTGCCCCAATGTTAAATTAGTAACTCCACTCCCTTTACTTGTTATTAAACAAAACCCTTCTCCAACTATTCTGTGATCTACTAATTCACTTGCCTGTACTTTACTTAACTTTTGTTCTGCAAACATATCTGAATTCCCAATATTCACAGTTCCTTCTAAAACTTGAGTAAGACCTGTTCCCGAACCTCCCGCTTGGACATTTATAATATTTCCACTATATATTTTGTCAAACCCTTCTATTGATTCTTCCATCAATGGTAATAATGCTGTTGAACCACTAATAGTAATACTTCTAACACTTCCATCATCTCTATACTTTTTTGCATTAAAGGCAAGGTATACAATTCCTAATATTGCTATACACAAAAAAATAACTATTACCTTCATCTTTTTATTAATCATCTTTTCCCCTCCTAACATATCTAAATATAAAAAAATAAGGTGTATTAAATAAAGATTTCAAAACTTATTGTTTCCAATCTAAATATTTAATACACCTTATATGCAAATTTTATTATATATACTTTTATTTTATTTATTTTCTATTAGGCTATCTATTTTCTTTTTATCAAATCCAACTATAATTTCACCCTTATAATCTAATACTGGCACTGTTTTTTGTCCTGATACTTTTATTACCTCTAATCTATCTTCTTGTGCATCTGCAACATTAACTGTTGTATAATCTACACCTTTCATATCTAAGTATTTTTTTAATTTTACACATCCAGGACACCATGATGTTGAATAAACTTTTACCATATTACTTCACTCCTCTTTTAATTTCATTTATATATTTCTCTGCATCTAATGCTGCTATTGTTCCATCTGCCACCGCTGTTGTTATTTGTCTAAACTCTTTAACTCTAACATCTCCTGCCGCATATATACCTTTTACATTAGTTTGCATTCTTTCATCTGTTTTTATATATCCAACTTTATCTATATCTATATACCGACTAAATAAATCAGTTTTAGGCTCAGTACCTATATATCCAAAAACAGCTTCTAATTCTAATTCTTTTATTTCATCTGTCTTAGTATTTTTTATTACTGCTTTCTCAACGAAATCTGTTCCCTTAACCTCTATTAAATCTTCATTATATAAAATTTCTATTTTAGGATTATTTATAGCTTCATCTATGATAGATTGCTCTCCATTGAAGTAATCGTGTCTTCTAATTAAATAAACTTTTTCTGCAAAAGTAGTTAAAAATATTGCTTCTTCTAAAGCTGCTTTTCCACCACCAACTACTCCAACTATCTTCCCTTCATACATTGCTCCATCACAAACTGCACAATAGTGAACACCTTTTCCTAAATATTCTTTTTCACCTTTTATAGGTAATTTCTTAGGTGATGCTCCAGTTGCTATTATTACTGCTTTAGGCTTATAAATATAGCTTTCTGTTTCTACTATTTTTTCTTCATCAGTAAAACTTACATTTTCTATAATATCAAATTCATCTATTACTGCACCACATTCTTCTGCTTGTTCTTGTATTGCATCTGAAAGTTCTGCCCCGGATATTTTTTTAAACCCTGGGTAATTTTCAACTAAATAACTATTTCTAATTTGTCCACCTAAAATTTCATTTTCTAATAGTAACATATCAATTTTAGCTCTAGATGCATAAATTGAGGCTGTTAATCCAGCTGGTCCACCACCAATTATTATTAAATCTATATTTTTAATTTCTTTTTCCATATTATCAGCTCCCTGTACCCCCTAGGGGTATATCTTATTTTTATTATATCACTATTTTTTCTAATTACAATAATATTATTTACAAAAAAGATTCAGATAAAATTTTTATTTATCTGAATCTATTTTCTACTGAAACACCAATGTATCTTCTTTTATAGTTGCTTCATATCCTTCTAGTTTTTTTATTTTCCCTCTTAAAAGTTCCTCACTAATTTTATCTTCTATTTCTTTAGTTATAACCCTTCTAAGTGGTCTTGCACCAAATTCTTTAACATCACATTTTCCTATAATATAATTTTTGCTTTCATCTGAAAATTCTATATATATATCATTTTCATCTAATCTTGTTTTTACTTCTTTTAACATTATTTCTGTGATACTTAACATATGATTTTTAGTAAGCTTATGGAATACTATTGTATCATCTATTCTATTTAAAAATTCTGGTTTAAATGTTACTTTTAGTTCTTCTAAAATACTTTCTTTCATTGCATCATATTCTTTATTAGAACCCTCTTCTGAGAAAAATCCTACACTTTTTTGCTTTTTAATATTATGTGCACCAACATTTGATGTCATTATAACTATTGTATTTTTAAAGTTAACAACTTTCCCTTTACCATCAGTTAATCTTCCATCTTCTAAAATTTGCAATAAAATATTAAATACATCTGGATGTGCCTTTTCTATTTCATCTAATAAAACAACGCTATAAGGCTTTCTTCTAACTGCTTCGGTTAGTTGACCACCTTCATCATATCCAACATATCCTGGAGGTGCTCCTATAAGCTTTGACACTGCATGTTTTTCCATATATTCAGACATATCTATTCGTATCATATTATCCTCATGAGAAAACATAGCTTCTGCAAGTGCTTTACTTAATTCTGTTTTTCCTACACCAGTTGGTCCTAAAAATATAAAGCTTCCAATTGGTCTATTAGGATTTTTAAGTCCTACCCTTGCTCTTCTAACTGCTTTAGATACTAGATTTATAGCTTCATTTTGTCCAATTACTCTTTTATGCAAATTTTCTTCTAAGTTTAATAATTTGCTACTTTCTTCTTCTGTTAATTTTTCCACTGGAATATTAGTCCAACTAGCAACAACTTTTGCTATATTTTCTCTGTCTACAATAAGCTTTTTATCTACAGTTTTATTGCTCCACGTTGTAGAGATTTCTTCTAATTCTTTTCTTAATTCTCTTTCTCTATCTCGTAGCTTTGCCGCTTTTTCAAACTCTTGTATTGATATACATTTATCTTTTTCACCTTTTATCTTTAAAATATCATCTTCTAAATTTTTTAAAGTTGGTGGTTCAACTAATGTTTCTATTCTTACTTTCGCTGATGCCTCATCTATTAAATCAATTGCTTTATCTGGCATAAATCTATCACATACATACCTATCTGACATTTGAACAGCTACTTTCAATGCCTCATCAGTAATTTCTACATTGTGATGTTCTTCATATTTTTCCTTTAAGCCTTTTAATATTTCTAAGGTTTGCTCATTAGTTGGTTCATCTATTAATACTGGTTGAAATCTTCTTTCAAGCGCAGAATCTTTTTCTATATGCTTTCTATACTCTTCTATAGTTGTAGCTCCAATACACTGAATATCACCTCTTGCTAAAGAAGGTTTTAGGATATTTGATGCATCTATTGCCCCTTCTGCTCCACCTGCTCCAATTATTGAATGTATCTCATCTATAAAAATAATTATATTCTTATTTTCTTTTATTTCAGCCATTACCTTTTTTAATCTATCTTCAAATTCTCCTCTATACTTTGCACCTGCTATAAGGCTTGTTAAATCTAGAGAATATATTTGTTTTCCTTTTAACGAATCTGGAATATTTCCTTCCACAATTCTTTGTGCTAATCCTTCTACTACTGCTGTTTTACCAACACCAGGTTCACCTATAAGACATGGATTATTTTTTATTCTTCTGCAAAGTATTTCTAATACTCTTGTATTCTCTTTCACACGTCCTATAACAGGATCCAACTTTCTTTTTCTTGCAAGCTTAGTTAAATTTGTACTATATTTAACTAACATTGGCATTTTGTCTTCTTGTTCATCTTCTATTCTTTCATCTTCCTCTTCTACCTCTTGACCTTCTAAAAACATTTGTAAGTCTTTTTTAAGTTGTTCTAAATCAACTCTCATAAAACTTATCATTGTGTATGCAACACCGTCTGTTTCATTTAATATTGCCATTAGTAGATGTTCTGGATTAATTTTCTTATGGAATAATTTTTTACTTTCTCTTAATGCTTCCTCAAACAAAGCTTTTGCTCTTGGTGTAAATAACAACTCAGTCTTAGGAATCATTACTTCACCTTTTCCTAAATATTTTTCTATAGTTTTATTTACCTTAGAATAATCTATTCCATTCTTTTCTAATATACCTTTTGCATAGCCATCTTCTTTGAGTATTCCTAACAATATATGTTCTGTCCCTATATAACCATGTTTTAAATTTACTGATTCTTTTTTTGCTTCTAAAAGAACCTCCTCAGTCCTTTCTGAGAATCTATTCTCACCCATATATTCTTTTCATCCTCCTATAACATAATTTAATATAGCTTTTCACTTTCTATGTCACATGTTATGGCTTACTTTAATACCACTCTTATAATATCTGCACGTTTTATATTTATTTTATTTATATTAGTTTCCCCATCTAAATGCTCTCTAACATAAGAATTTCTTGATAACAATACTGCTTTTTCTATTGTTTTTAATTCTAAATCCAATATATTAAGCTCTACTCCTAACCTAATATATGAAAGTAGATCCAACGCTTCTATAGAATCTAATATTCGTGCTTCTTTTAATACGCCATATGCTCTAAATATTTTATCTGTGATTTCATTTTTATATTTTTTAATAGCATTTCTTCTTTCTTTTTCTTCTTCTTGAAGAACATATTCTAATATATTTTTGAATTCATCTATTAGTTCTTCTTCTGAAATGCCTGTAGTTGTTGTATTTTTTATTAAATAAATGCTTCCATAAGCTTTTCCTTTTTCACCATATTTCCCTTCTAATGAAAATACTGATTTATCCTTATGGGAAAATAATTTATTTATTTTATCATTCAATGTTAACATAGGTAAGTGAATTATAACTTCTAATCGAATTCCAGTTCCAATATGGCTTAGATTTGATGTTAAATACCCCATTTTTTCATCAAAACTATAATTGAATATATTTTCTAGATTACGATCCATTTCTCTAACATATTTATACATTTCTTCTATATTATATCCACTTTTAATATATTGTAATCGCAAATGTTCTTCTTCATTCAAAACTATTGAAAATTCTTTACTATCATTTATCATTAATCCAGCTATATTTTTATTTTTTAATGTCTTATTTCTTAATATCCTATTTTCTTTTAAGCTTTCAAAATTATATTCATCCTTCCATAGTCTAATACTTTTTAAGCTTTCTTCAATTTTATTTATTTCAGATATCAAATTTTCTGTTATATTTTGACCATCTTCCATAGCTAAGGATACAGGAAAATTTTTACCACTTATATTTCTAAATAAAGTTATGCTAGACCTTACAATATTCTTGTTTAAACTTAAATCCTTCAAACTTTATTCCACCCCTTTTTCTGTTTTATTTCCCTCACCTTTAAGCCTTCGTATCTCATCTCTTATTTCTGCTGCTTTCTCATAAGCTTCTATTGCAACTGCAATATCCATTTCTTTTTCTAATTTATTTATTTTTCTCTTAATATTTATCTCATCTCCAAGCTTACTTGGAATAACACCCTTATGTTCATTGTACAAATTATTTTTCTCAACTATTTTATCTATATCTTTTTTAAATATGTTATAGCACTTTTCACACCCTATAAGCTTTCCTTTTTTTATTTCTTTAAGTGCTGTTCTACAATTTGAACATTCTACCTCTAATTTTTTATCATTTCTATCTGCTTCATCAAATAATATGCTTAAAACATTATTAAATGATGCATATTCCTCTCTCTCATCATAAACATCATTAAATAATTCCTTCCCATACTCTTTAGCACATCTTTCACATAGCCAAAGGCTGGTACTTTCCCCATCAATTATCTTACTTAAATTTAATATAGCCTCTCTTTTATTGCATTTCTCACATATCATTAGAAACCCTCCTATTCCATTATTACCATTACCATACCCTTCAAAATATTTGATCTTAATTTATTTTTATCCTCCACATCTCCTAATGTATTATCATTCATACTTATTTTTATGATTTCATATTCTCTTTTATTAATAAGCTCTATTTCCAAGAGATTGTCTAAAAGTGCTATTGCATTATGATATGTTATACTACTGCCAATTGACTCTTTTATTAATTTTTTTATATCACTTGAGCAAGTATGATTTATTCTTTTTATAGTTATGTGACCTCCGCCACCTCTTTTACTTTCTATAACGTAACCTTTTGCATATGTAAATCTTGTTGTTAATACATAATTTATTTGTGATGGTGCACATCTAAACTGATCTGCTAACTCATTTCTTTGAATTTGTGCCTCATGCTTTTCATCCTCTAATACTAAATCCTTTATAAACTTTTCTATTACATCTGTTAATCTTGCCATAATTTTTCTCTCCTTTGTTATTGACTTACTTTGACTTTTGATTTAATATTAATCCTTATTTTATATATAATCAACTTTAATCTATTTTATTTCTGAATTTTTTCTATGTTTTTTGGAAAAACTATGAATTAAATTCTTTTATTGGAGGTGATTTTTATTTTTATATCATGGCTTGGTAATTCTAGCTTTTTAATTAAAACTTCTCTTGGCAAGCGAATTTTAATTGATCCTATAAATAAATTTCATAGTTGTTCTTTAAAAAATTTAGCCCCAAATATAATAACTCTAAGCTCTGAAAACTTTAAATGCTCTTGTCTCTCCTCTATCTCTCCTGATATTAAAGTTTTAAGCCATATAGGGACTTTTAAAAATGATGATTATGCTATTTCTAGTCTTCCATCCTTTAGTGATAATTTACAAGGCTTAAAGCGTGGAACAAATAAAATCTTCATCTATGAAATTGATAATTTAAAATTATGCCACCTTGGATATCTCGGTCATTCATTAGATTTATCTATTATTGAACAAATAAAATATTGTGATATATTATTTTTACCTATCGGTGGAAATATAACTTTAGACGGAAAAATGGCATATAAGCTTTCTAAGCTCATATGCCCTAAAATCATAATACCAATGAATTATAAATTTAATCCCTACTCATTCTTATTTTCAGGACCACAAAAGTTTTTAATGCTTAACAAAAATATTATTAACATAAAAACTGACTCTTTTTTAATAAATAGTGAAACCATTCACGAATTTAAAAACTCTCCAACAATTCTTTTACCAGTATTAAAATCAAATAATCTTATATAATAAAAAAAGATCGCATAAACGATCTTTTTTTATTATACTATTCTTGAACTGGTGCTCCAACTGGACAAACATTAGCACAGTTTCCACAGTCGATACAAGTATCTGCATCGATTACGAATATAGTATCCCCTTGGCTTATAGCGTTAACAGGACACTCTGCAGCACATGCTCCACAGCTTACACATGAATCTTGAATTACAAATGCCATCAAAAACACCTCCTAAATTTTCATTTGGTAATAATACCTTCTCCATTCTAACACGTTTTTTTTTAATTTAAAAGTTATTTTATAAATTTATTAGTTTTGATGAAATTTATTATATTACTATATATCCTAGAGATTCTATAGAATCTATTATTTCTTCAATCCCTACATAACTTTCATTATATATAACTACAGCTTCTTTTTTTGAAATACTTATCTCACTTGCAATTACTCCAGTATTACTTGATATAGCTTTCTGAGCCTTTCTCACATCAGTAGAATTTTTAATCCCTACTATCTTTAATACCGCCTTCATTAATAAGTGCCTCCTACTTTTCTTTTATAAGTTGTTTAATTAATTTTTTATCCTCTGGTGATTCTACTTCTAATCTGATATCACCATCATCGATAACATCTTCATAATCACCTTTTATCATTTTTATAGTATCAATATTAAATTGCTCTACAAACTCTTCTTCACCATTTCTAAGCCTTACCTTAACAATTTCTTTTACAATATTGTTTTGGATTACTTCTCCTCTTCCAAGTTCTGTTTCAACAATAGAACCTACTCTTGGAAGTCTCTTTCTTATATCTTCATATGTGCTCTGCTCATAATTTAAGCAACACATAAGTCTTCCACATATTCCTGATATCTTAGTTGGATTAAGAGAAAGATTTTGCTCTTTTGCCATCTTTATAGATACTGATGTAAAATCACCTAAGAATGATGAACAACATAAAGATCTTCCACATGGTCCTAATCCACCAATCATTTTAGCTTCATCTCTAACACCAATTTGTCTTAATTCTATTCTAGTTTTAAAAATAGTTGCTAAATCTTTTACTAAATCTCTAAAATCAACTCTTCCATCAGCTGTAAAATAAAATATAACCTTATTGTTATCAAATGTATATTCTACATCAATAAGCTTCATATCTAACTTGTGATCCCAAATCTTTTCAGTACATATCTTTAATGCTTCTTCTTCCTTAGATTTATTTTCATTATGCTTTTTAATATCCTCTTCGTCAGCTACTCTAATAACAACCTTTAATGGTGCTATTATTTCCTCTTCTTCTATATGTTTCTCACCTATTACACATTGTCCAAACTCTATTCCTCTAGCAGTTTCAACAATTACATAATCTTCTTTTTTTACTTCTAATTCTTGCGGATCAAAATAATAAATTTTTCCCGCTTTTTTAAATCTAACTCCTATAACCTTTAACATTTCATCATCCCTCCAAGAAGCTCATAAGCATAATATTTAAGCTAATTTGAAAATTAGAATTTGCATCTATATTTCTTCTCATAACCTTAATAGCTTCAATCATGCTACTAAGTTTTTTATATGACATAAGTTGCATTAATTCTTTTATCTCATTTTCTTTATCAGAGTTTATTATTAAGTTTTGTAAGTTAGCTTCCTTATAAATAATTATATCCCTAATAAACCCTTCTAATATACTTATTACTTCTTCCTTTTCATCTTTATATTTCATAAAACTTTTTTCATATTTTAAAATGCTTTCAATCTTTTTCTCATTTATCTCTTTTATAAGCTCCAATGCAATTTTTCTTATTTCTTGTAAATTTTCATCTTCAACAAACCTTTCTAATCGCCCTGGAATTCCTCTTGCATATGCTAAGGCTGCTAAAAGCCTTCCTTTGTCCGTACCATATTTTTTTGATATGTATTCTTCCATTTCTTCATTAGATAATGGTGTTAATTTATAAATTTGACATCTTGATTTTATCGTTTCTAGCATTTGCTCTAGTGTTGTAGTTAATATTATTATAAATACACCCTTAGGTGGTTCCTCTATCGTTTTTAATAATGCATTTTGAGCCTGAACAGTTAATTTTTCACCAGAGTAAATCATTATTACCTTTTTATCGCCTTCATATGGTTTCTTATTAACTTCTTCTATTATTTCTCTAACTTCATCCACTCCCATACTTGCCTTTTTAGGTTTGTATTCAACGGAATCCACATGTTTTTTAAACGGTTCATTTCCTAAAATCATAGCTGAAAAAATACTAGCAACTTTGCTTTTTCCAATCCCTTCACTACCTACTATTATATGTGCATGGGATAATGTTCCTCTCTCAGCTCTCTTTTTAAAGCCTTCTATTATTTTTTTATGTCCAATATATTCTTTCAATAGACTTCTCTCCTACATCTGTATAAACTGGTCAACATCAACCACAAAAATTGTTGCTCCTCCTACTGTTACATTAATAGGATATGGAGTATAAATTTCTGTACTGTCTATAATAGGTGCTGGTGTTACCATTATCTCTTCTCGTTTTTTACACGTATCTTTGATTATCCCCATAACTCTATCAATTTCTGATTTAGCTACACCTATCAACAACGTTGTATTTCCTGATTTTAAAAATCCGCCTGTAGTTGCAAGCTTTGTTACCCTAAACTCATTTTCTGTTAACTTATCCATTAGTAATTCTGAGTCATCATCACTCACAATAGTTATTACTAGCTTCATACAAAGCACCTCCATAAATTAACCCCTACATTACTATTTTACCATAAACTTCTAAACATAAATATGATTTATTCTATATTAAATTAAGTCTAAAAAAATTCCTTTTATTTCTTCAAATACTTGGTCAATAGAATTTTCGGCATTAATTTTTCTTATTCTATTTTTATTATTTTCATAAACTTTATTATACCCTTCTCTTACTTTATTATGAAAATCTATAGCCTCTAAATCTAATCTATTTATTTCTCTATCCTTATTTTTATTTATTCTCTCTAGACCTACCTCTGGTCTTATATCAAATAATATAGAAACATCTGGCATACAATCTGCAATTGCAAACTTATTAATCTCGAATACTTCATCTATTCCTAAACCTCTAGCATGTCCCTGATATGCTAAAGATGAATCTACAAATCTATCACATAAAACTATTTTTCCTTCATTTAATGCAGGAATAACTTTTTCTACTAGATGTTGTCTTCTTGCTGCTGCATATAATAATGCCTCTGTTTTTCCATCCATTGTTGTATTTTCTTTATCTAAAATAATCTCTCTTATCTTTTCTGAGATTTTAATACCACCTGGCTCTCTAGTCTTTATACAATCATATCCTGACTCCTTAGCCCACTCATATATCATATCTATCATAGTTGATTTTCCTGAGCCTTCTCCACCTTCAAATACAACAAATAAACCTTTTTTCATTTAAACTCTCCTCTATTTATAAATAACTATCTTTATCTTATCCTTGTAGTTATCATATTTTTTTTCTGTTACATTCGTTTCAACAATTTCTCTTTCACATTGTCTACAAATATATTCGCCATTTATGATTATACCATTAATCTCATTTTCTGATAAACAACTTTCAAATTCACTTTCACAAATAACGCATCTTCTTTTTTCTATTCCCTTGCTTTCTATTCCCTCTATATTCTGCTCTTTTACTCTCATACTATTTTCTCTAATCATATTCTTGTCCACCTTTCTAATTACTTATTTAAATAATTGCCTAATTAATCTTCTTTTAAACTTATTAGAATAAATAATTTTTGATATTTAGGTAAAAATATTAAAGAAATTATTCATTTGGGAGGTATTATTATGAATCATGATGTTCAAAAATATATTATTCATTGTGAAGATGATATAAGAAGCATCTGTAACTTTCTTTACAGTAACCCTGAAGAAAGTTATAAAGAAAAAAGGGCATCTACCTTTATCTGTGATATTTTAAAAAAACATAACTTTGATATAAAAGAAAATATTCTAAATATAAAAAATTCCTTCTATGCCTCTAGAGGTACAGGACACCCTAAAATAGCATTTATTTGCGAATATGATGCAATTCCTGGAGAAGGGCACTTAACAGGTCATAATCTCCTTTCTGCAATTTCAGTTTTAGCAGGACTTTCTCTAGGTAATGCTTTATCTAAACTAAACTACGGTTCCTCTATTATTATTGGTTGCCCTGGAGAATATTTAGGTGGTACAAAGGAAACAATGGTACATCAAGGCCTATTTGATGATATTGATGCTGTACTTCTTATTCACCCTGATATTAAAACCTCAGAAAGTGGTACATCTTCTGCAATTATACCTCTTAGCATAGAATTTGAAGGTACTGATGGGTTAAGCTTTTTAAACAAATCAGACTATACATCACTTGATGCAATTTTACTTACACTAAATATATTAAACTCAATTTCTAAAGGATTTTCTTCTGATTTAGAAATTAACTCTATTCTTTCAAATGGTGGAACAACACCATTATTAATTCCAAAATCTTCTGAAGGTAAATTCTATATTCGCGGTAAAACAATGGATATTGCCTCCGAAGGAGAAAAAAAATTAAGGCTCATTGCAAAAACAGTTGGTACTCTTACTAATCTTGAGCCTAAATTCTCACTTTATGAGCCACAAAATGAAGAATTAAAAACTAATTCAACACTAAATAGATTATTATGTAATAATCTTAAAGAATCAGGAATTATAAATATTAATCCACCCAAAAATTCTCATGCTGGATTAAGTATCGGTAGTGTTAGTAAAAAAGTTCCTTGTGTACATTTCTATGTATCTATCTCTGAAAATCCTGATTTAGAATATGGAAGTATAGACTTCTCCAAAGCTACTACTTCTGATTATGCATTTGATATTGCTAAAAAAGCTGGTCTTTCATTAGCTCTAACGGGATTAGACTTAATCACTAATAAATCTTTACTTCAAGAAGCAAAAGATGAGTTCTATAAATAATGAAAAAAAACCTGTAGATTTCTCTACAGGTTTTGCTTTATATTTTCCCTCTATTTAACTTACAAACAAATTCATTACTTGGCTCAAACGAAAATTTATAATACTCATTATTTTTTTTATATATGCAAACACAAGTATTATTATTCAATAAACTACACACAAAAGATCCTATAAATTTAGCCCTTATTTTAGGTGCGTCTGATTTTTTTCCAATATACTCTATATCAGATATTCTTACACTTGCTAAATTCTTTTCTTTTGACATGAAAATTTTATTTACAATAAGCTTGTCCGCTATAACCGAGTACTTATAAGATGTACTACATGATACTATCTCTCTTAATAGGATTATACACGTTACAACTAAAATAACTATATTACATACCTCTAAAGTTAATGCACCTCTAAACTTGATAAATTTCAATCCTTGATGTAAATACAACATACACGTTATCACAATCAAAACAATTGCTATAACAGGTGCTTTTTTCTTAACTACTATTTCCCTCTGCATCATTTTAAACATCCCCCGATTTTAAATGCAATTTTAATTATTATATTGAGATTATACTAACAAATTAAATTTTATTCCATACCAAAACTCTTCTATATTCAATCAATTTTGACCTAAATATTAATATAATCTTTTATTTGCTTACTCTTTCTTAAGATTTTAAATATTTTATTTTCTTCTAATTTATATAATTCACTAAAACTTTGTTTTTAACCAGTTATTATTGTAAAATATATCTATAATTAACTTTTTGGAGGACGATATGATACAAATATTTAAAACAATTGATGAAAAGCCTTTACGCCTAACAACTCTAGAAAATATCGAGCCTGGTTGTTGGATTAATATAGTAGCCCCATCTGAAGAAGAACTATTATTAATCTCAAAAAAAACTTCTATTCCACTAGAGCTACTTAATGCCTCTTTAGATGATGAAGAAACATCTCGTATAGATATTGAAGATGATATTTTATCAGTTATTGTAGATATACCTTTCACAGAAATGGAAGATAACTCACTAACTTATGATACATATCCATTATCTATAATTCATTCTGAAAATATTTTAATAACAGTTTGCTTAAAAAACAGTAAGATTCTAACTGATTTTATAAATGGAAAAATTAAATCTTTTTATACTTATAAAAAGTCTAGATTCACACTTCAAATTCTAAGTAGAGTTTCTACATACTTCTTACTTTATCTAAGACAAATAGATAAAAAGAGTTTAATGATTGAAAAAAGACTTCATAAATCAATGAAGAATCGTGAATTAATTCAACTTCATTCATTAGAAAAATCATTAGTTTATTTTTCAACTTCATTAAAAGCTAATGAAATAACACTAGAAAAAATGCTTAAACTTGATATCATTCAAAAATATGAAGATGATAAAGATGTTTTAGAAGATGTCATTATAGAAAATAAACAAGCAATCGAAATGACAGAAATTTATAGCAATATCCTTGCAAGTACTATGGACTTCTTTGCATCTGTTATTTCAAATAACTTAAATATCGTTATGAAGGTTTTAGCCTCAGTTACAATTCTTATGTCTATTCCAACTATGATAAGCGGAATTATGGGAATGAACATAGTTTTCCCATTTAACACAAACTCTAATAATGCTTTTTATATAATTATGATAATAACCCTTGTAATTTGTTTATCTGTTGCTTGGATACTAAATAAAAAGGATATGTTTAGATAAGAAAAAGTTTTAACCTATTTCATCTAAAAACATATAATTATATTAGAACGAAGGAGAAATAAAAAAAGAGCTAAATTATTTAGCTCTTTTTTTATATCACTTATTAAATTAATTATTATTAAAGGAGTAATACAATATGTATTTAGGAAAACGGTTATCCTCTGATTCTACAATAGGCATCATATCCCCATCTGGCTCTAGTGAAATTAATACTATAAATCAATTTTTAGAAGACTTCAAAAATTTAGGATTTAATGTAAAATTCTCCAATTTAATTTATAAAAAATCTGAATATCTTGCTGGAAGTGATGAAGACAGAGCCAATGACTTAATGAATATGTTTTTAGATCCTCAAATCGATGGAATTATTTGCTTTAGAGGTGGCTTTGGTGCTATTAGAACCTTACCTTTTTTAGATATAGATATAATCAAGAATAACCCTAAATTTTTTTGTGGTTATAGTGATATTACAGTTTTATTAAACTATTTCTCTAGCTTAGGTATTCCAACTTTTCATGGTCCTCTGATAAAATCAGACTTTACTAAAGATACTTTAACTATATCATCATTAAAACACTTTATGTACAATCCATCAAAAGGTTATATTTATGATTTTTCAAAAAATCTAATCATAAATAATAATGATATGTCTGGAAAACTAGCTGGTGGAAATCTTTCAATAATTTGTTCTCTAATGGGGACTCCTTACGAAATTAATTTAAATAATACTATTTTATTAATCGAGGAAATTAATGAAGATCCTTATTCTGTAGATAGACTACTTTCTCAACTTCTTTTATCTAAAACAATACATGGCTGCACTGGAATTATATTAGGTCATTTCACCAATTGTGATTCTTCTAGTGAGTACACAAATACTATAGTTACTCTTCTACTCTCAAAACTAAAGCCATTGAACATTCCTATAATATTAAATGTTCCTTTTGGTCATGATTATCCTAATCTAACTTTTCCTATCGGTGTAAATGCACACTTCTCTAAAGCATCTAAGAAACTCATAATTTCTGAAAATGCTTTGAAATAATCCACAGAAACACTTTATTTATTATATCTATCCACAAAAACATGTTTCTTTTGTGGAAAACTATTATTTCCTTTTTAAAATTGTTGATAATTTTCTAATTTTATATACTTTCTAGAAAACAAAAAACCTGTAAACTCAGTTTACAGGTTTTAAAATGGAGGCGCCACCCAGATTCGAACTGGGGATCAAGGTTTTGCAGACCGATGCCTTACCACTTGGCTATAGCGCCGTAATTATGGTGGCTCGAGCAGGAATCGAACCAGCGACACGAGGATTTTCAGTCCTCTGCTCTACCGACTGAGCTATCGAGCCACAC
>NZ_JBOFRG010000042.1:0-21012 GCF_051650885.1 Clostridium sp. | reverse complement strand
TAGCTAAAGTAGCTAAATCTTTTTTACCTTGACATGCACCAAACTCAGCGTCAACTCTTGCTTGTAAGTTAGCTTTTGTATCAGCAACTACAACTTCTCCTAATAATTCAGCGAATTTAGCAGCGTGCTCAGCTTCTTCGAAAGCTATTCTTTTGTAAGCTTCAGCAACTTCTGGATGTCCTTCTCTATCTGCTTGTCTTGACATTGCTAAGTACATTCCAACTTCTGTACATTCTCCCATGAAGTTAGCTCTTAATCCTTCGATTATTCTTTCGTCAACACCTTGTGCTACACCTATTCTGTGCTCGTCAGCCCAAGCCATTTCTCCTACTTGCTCATTGAATTTGTCAGCTCCAACTCCACATACTGGACATTTTTCTGGTGCCATATCTCCTTCATGAACATATCCACATACTGTACAAATAAATTTTTTCATATTAATTTCCTCCTCTATTTTCACACACATAAATTTTATTTATTCTTCTAAACTTTTAAAAACCTTTTTAACTTTTAAAAATTTAGTTTCAATCTTTTTAATTTCTCTTTGGTATGTTTTTATTATATAATAATAATTATTAGTTGTAAATAGTTTTTTGAAATTTTTTTATTATTTTTTTAAACTGTCCTTTAAAATTATATTATAATTGGATAATATTGTATATCTTTTTAATATTACATTTTTTGACAAAATTCCATTTAAAATCTAAACTTTCCTCTTACCTCACTCAATAATAACTCCTAGAATTTTAACTCCCTTATCTTTATCCCGATACTTAATTTAATTAAAGAATTTATGATTACCTTCGATAATAATACGACAAATATTATTTTATATACTGAAGGAGGCTTATCCATTGTTTAAAAACTTAAAAATAAAATCAGCTTTTTACACTCTACTATCTATATTTATTATATCTATAACATTAATTACGGGCTTTGGTCTTAGTGCTTTACATAGCTTAAATAAACAACTTCTTTCAAATCTTGAAATTGAAGAATTACAAACTAAGTCTGTCGATAAAGCCAGAAGTGTTCAAGTTAACTTTAAAAAACAGGTTCAAGAATGGAAAAACTTATTATTAAGAGGTGATACTAAAAAAGACCTCAATTCTTATTATTCAAAATTTATTTCTGAAGAAGAAGCAACAAATGCAGATTTACTAGAGTTAAAGTCTCTCCTAGAAAAACAAGGATTAGATACATCTAAAGTTGAAGAGGCTATATCTACACATAATGAATTAGGTGAAAAATATAGAAATGCATTAAAAAACTTTAATACTAAAAATAATAATGTTAATATTGCTAAAATAGATTTATCAGTTCGTGGAATTGACCGTGTCCCTACTGATAACATTGATGCTATTGTAGCTGAAATTCATGCATATTCTACTAAAAGTGCAGCTTATATAAAATCTGAATCTGAAAAAACCTTTAGAAATGGTCTTATTTTCTTACTAGCAAGTGTTATTATTTTAATCTTTACTACTTTATTCTTAACACTTTCTTTTATAAAGAAAATAAACTTATCTATAACTTCATTAACTGATAAAGTATCTGATTTAGCTGAAAAAGATGGTGATTTAACAGTTAAGCTTCCAATTACAAGTAAAGATGAACTTGGTATTATTGCAGAGAAATTCAATATCTTTATAGATAAATTAAGACAAAATATTGTTGCTGCATCTAACTGCTCATCTTCTTTAAATACTGGTTGTAATAATCTAACTGTAAATGCTAATGAAGTAAATGAATCAATGCAACAGGTTGTTTGTACAATCTCACAGATTTCTGATGGTAACCAAGAAGTAGCAAGTGAGATAACAGAAGCCTCCTCTACTTTAGATGAAATCAGTAATTATGCTAATCTAACATCTAAGGATATGTCTCATATTATTGAACAATATGCTATTACAAATGACTCTATATCCCTTGGTAAAGACGCATTATTAAGACAACATAATCAAATGAATGAGATAAGCTCTATTACAGAAAAAGTTTTAGTTGCTGCTCATACCTTAGAAGAGAAATCAAATTCTATAAATGATATTGTTAATACTATTACTAATATAGCTAAACAAACAAATCTTCTAGCTTTAAATGCTGCCATTGAAGCTGCCAGAGCTGGAAATGATGGGAAAGGTTTTGCAATTGTTGCAGAAGAAATACGTAAGCTTGCTGAATCATCAACAGCCTCTGCTAATGAAGTTTACTTAAACATTCAAGATATTCAAGATGCTGTTAGTAAAACTACAACTTACATTTCTGATGCAAATGAAAAAATTATAGAGCAAGAATCCATAGTTTCTTCTGCAGAAGATTCATTTAATGAAGTTTTAGAACAAGTTTCATCTATAATGAATGATACTATGCAAGTTGATGAAAGAATGAAAGAAATTGATAGCCAGGTTAATATTTTAAATATGGCAATTCAAAATATTTCAGCTATTGCTGAAGAAACTTCTGCCTCCGCTGAAGAATCCTTATCTTCAATTGAAGACCAAACTACTATTATTTCAAATGTTAATGCTCAAATTTTAGCATTTAATAACTTAACAAATGACTTAAAAGAAGTTGTAAATACATTTAAATATAACTAACAAAAAGCTCCTTGAATTTCTCAAGGAGCTTTTTACATTCACTTTTAATAATATCCATTTTCACATAATAAGTCATAACAAGCATTTACTTCTTCATCAGTAAATAACTCACCATACTTAGGCTTAACTATAACTGCTTCCATAGTTAAATCAAGACGCTTTACCTTAGCTAATTTTGCAAAACAATCTGAAGTTCTTCCCTTTCTTAATATCTCTTGAATAGTTCTAACAGCTCCAAATCTTTCTATATTTTGAAGCATTCTTGTCATTTGACATTCATATTCCTTCTCTGCTATTTCACAATTTTTTATAAATTCTTCTGTTAACTTCTTCTCTAACATTTTCTATTCCTTCTTTCTTTCAAATTTTTCTATTTAAATGAAATTATAATTCTTGCAATTTCATTTCTTGATGCAAGCCTTATAGGTGGCCCCCAAGTTCCAAGTCCTGAGGTAACTATAGTTTGTATACCTGACTTTAATTTTACATAGCCATAATGATTTTCAAAGTGCATTTTAGTTATTAAATTAAAGGGGAATATCTGCCCTTTATGAGTATGTCCTGAAAGAATTAAATCTACATCTTCCTTTTTATATTCCTTAAAAACCGGTTGATGTTCTAAAACTATTGTTGGTAATTCCTTAGTCTTATTTTCATTCCATTCTTCTTTTCTTTTTCCACCACTAAAGCCCATTGGTGTTAAATCTCTTCTTCCACCAATAGAGAAGCTGTCACCAAACTCTATTATCTCATCTTCAAGTAATCTAATATTAGTGCTTTCTATAAAGTTTTTCATTCCTTCAAATGTCGCTCCTGCATCATGATTACCAAAACTTAAAAAAGTACCATAAGTGCTATGTATCTCATTAAATATCTCTTTAGCTCTACTTGGATTCTGTAACGCCTTATAGTTTTCATCAAAGACATCTCCTGCTATTGCAACAACATCTGGCTTCAAGCTATTTATTATATCTACGTTTCTTTTAAACTTCTTGTTATCATTAAAATACCCTAAATGTAAATCACTAATTAAAATAACCTCTAACTTTTCTAAATCACTCCTCTTATCTATCCTTATATTATAATTAGTTATTTTCACTTTACTTGCATTGTATCTTCCATATAAGAATATTAGTATTACCACAATTACTTGTGTTAATCTAAAATACTTTTCATGGTCAGTTCCTCCAAAAAGAATCTTTCCAATTAAATCTGTTATCAAAATAATAAAAAATGCCATAACAGAAAATCCAAAAGAATATAATCCAACCTTTCCAACAAATTTTCCTGCATTTCTTGATATTAATCCAATCGCTATGAATCCAACAACAGTTCCAATAATAATTAGGATTAATAAGATATATCCTGCATGTATATTAAAAGCATTAATTAGCCCCTTATTAATTGTATTAGCTATAAAAACATTCATTAATGCATATATAATTGCAAATATAACTAACATAATACTCTGTACTATCTTCATAAGTAGTCTTTTTCTCCCTCTTTAGTTAATTTTATTTTTATTATAACACTTATCTCTTCTTTTATAATAAATACCACTAAGAGAAAATCTCCTAGTGGCTTATTTAAACCTTACTATTCTATTTAATTTAAATACTACATTTCTAAAATTCCTTCATATAAATAAAACTTCATCTTTTCTTTTAGTTTAAGTGGCAATTCATATATTTTTTCTCCACACCTTAAAAGTCCTCTATGCTCATAAAACCCATAATTACACGTATCATCTGTATATAGATAAAATTCTTTTATATTTTCTTTCCTAAAATACTCCATTGCAAAATTAAATAAAGCTTTTCCTATCCCTGATCCTCTACACTTTTCATTAACCGCAAAAAATGCAATCTCCCCGTCATATGACTTATTTCTCTTACTTAATAACTCCTTATCTAAATCATCTATTCCTGAAAAAAACTTTAAAGTATTTCTTCCCTCTTTATTTAAATACAATTTTAAACCTTTTTTTACTTGATTTACTCCAGCTCTTAAACTCATCTTATATTTTTTAATATTCTTTGCCATAATAATTCCCACGGGCTCATTATCTATTAACGCCACCTTTGTATAAGTCTGACTCGCTAAACAACTTGCAAGATATAAACTAGCCATATCCCTTGCAACCTTTTCTGAGCAAAACGAATCATACTGCCATGTTTTCCTTATTATATTTTCAAGAGATATACGATCTTCCCTTTTATATTCTCTAAATTCTATTTTTCCTTTCATAATTTCTCAACTCCTAATTATAATACCTTTATTATAAAGCTTTGAGTTACTCCAAGGTCAATAGAAAATTTTTTCACTTCTTTATAATCCTCTAATGTTTTCTTCATCTGCTCTCACACTTTCTTTATTTCTATATTAAACCTTACATTTTCTTCTTCTTTTGTTACCTCTAACTTTCCATTATGTAGCTCAACTATTCTTTTAGCTATATTTAATCCTACTCCTGAGCCTTCAATTTCATCACTTCTTGCTGTGTCCATCCTATAAAACTTTTCAAATATTTTTTCTATATCTTTTCCTGATAAATTTTCACATTTATTTATAAAACTAATTTCTATTTTATTTTCAAAATCTATAACTTTTATTTTAAATATTGAATTTCTATCACTGTATTTTTCTGCATTTTTTATTAAATTCTCCAATACACGTGTAAATAATTTTACATCTATATTACATAGTAATTCTCTATATGGATTATCTAAATGAACCTCAATGTCTTTCTCTATGAATTCTAATATACTTTCCCCAACAATTTGATTTAATAAATTAGATATGTTAAATTCTACTTTATTTAATTTAATATCTGGACTACTCAATTTTGTATATTCAAATAATTCATTTACTAACCCTTTAAGTCTTAAACTTTTATCATAAGCTATCTTTGAGTATAATTTTCTATCTTCCTCTTTAATGCTCTCTTTATTTATAAGCTCTAAATAACCTATTATAGATGTTAGTGGAGTCTTTAAATCATGAGAAATATTAGTTATAAGTTCATTCTTAACTAGCTCTATTTTCTTTTCATTTTCTCTTCTTTCACTTAACTCTAGTGACATTTCATTAATACTCTCACAAAGTTCTGCAAGTTCATCCTTTCCTTTTACATCAATAGTTTTCCCAAATCCTTCATCCTTAATTTTTTTTACTTCTTTTGTTAAAAAAGTTATATACTTAACTTTTTTATTTATAAATAACGTGAATATAATTATAAAAAGAACTACTCCTAATCCAATAGTTATTAAGCCTATATTTAAAGATATAAAATAATTATTTTGCATATATTCTATAAGCCTTGGTGTAATATATGGTACTAAAATCACTGTTGCAACGACTGCAACTTCAATCGTTATAAATACAGATACTATAAGGGCTATAATTAAATATATATTTAACCTATTTAAATTAAGCCTTTTCATTTTTTTCATATTAAATATTACTATTGTTGCTACAAATACTATAAAAGAAATAATTTTAATCAATCTAACATTTTCTACTGGGAATTCCGAGTCAATCATCCCTTGTTTTTGTTGTATTGATACTAAGATTGCATACCCTTCTGCTGCAACTAATTGAGCTAAAATGAACCCTACAATTATCCCTAAAATCAGATTATACTTACCTCTTATTTTATTTATCATATCTTATATCCAACACCCCAAACAGTCTTTATATATTCTGGATTCTTAGGGTCTTTCTCAATTTTTTGCCTTAACTTAGTTATATGAACCATTATAGCTGTATCACCTACTACATATTTATCTTTCCATATCTTTTCATAAATTTGCTCTACACTAAAAACAATATCTCTATTTTCACATAAAAGCTCAAGTATCTTATATTCAGTCGGTGTTAAATTTACTTCTTCACCAGAAACAGTTACTCTATGACTCTTTATATCTAAACTTAATTCACCTATATTTATTATATTTTTCTGTTTATTATTAAAAACTGTATATCTTCTAAGTTGAGATTTAACTCTTGCAATTAACTCCATTGAGCTAAAAGGTTTTCCTATATAATCATCTGCACCTAAAGTTAATCCCTTTATCATATCAATTTCTTCATTTTTTGCTGTCAAGAAAATTACTGGCATAGTATATTTTTTTCTAATTTCAATAAGGGTTTCTATGCCATCTCTTTTAGGCATCATAATATCCAATATAATCAAGTCATATTTATTTTTTTCAATCATTTGTAAAGCTTCCTCTCCATTACATGCCTTACTCACAACAAATTCTTCTGACTCTAAATAAATTCCTATAAGCTCTCTAATATCCTTATCATCATCTACAACTAATATATTCTTTTGCATTCTCTTCTCCTTTAAATTCAAGTACATAAGCTGGTGGTATATTTCTAAGTACTCTCTTATATTTAAGTGTTGAAAAATACTTCTTAAAAAAATCTACCTTTAAAAGAGAATACTGAAATGTTATAAATCCAGTTCCACCCTTTAATATACTCGCTGTCTTACTTAAAATATTTTTTGAAACATCACTAGGTAATGATGTAAATGGAAGTCCTGATAAAATATAATCTACTTTTTCTATACTATACCTTTCCAAAATTTTATCAATATTTTCAGCGCTCTCATTAAGAACTATTACATTATTTTTATATCCATACTTCTCTTTTAAAATATTATAAAACTCTTTATTTATCTCAATTAATATAACAATAGTATCTTCCTTCACTCTTGAAAGAAGCTTTTCAGTAAATATGCCTGTTCCTGGTCCATATTCAATAATACATTTTGCTTCCTTAAAATTAATATCACTAATCATTTTTTCTGCTAAATACTTGCTACTAGGCGCAATAGCTCCTACACTTCTTGGGTTTTTTATATATTCTAATATAAACATTTAATATTACCTCCGTTATCTTTTTTATTATTATAAAAATAAAAGCTTAAGTAATATCATATAAAGTTTTTAAGATTTCTTAATATTTTAACCTTAGAATTTTAATGTTTATATACCATTTTATATTTACAAACCATCCCTTTGCTACATTCAGCTTTATCATATACTTTAAACCCTAAATGTTTATATTTTGCCACATTTCCTAAAGTTTCAGTTTCTAAAACACAATCATACCCTCTGTAGTCCGCTTCACTTGTTACAGCTCTAATTAACTTACTCATATATCCTTTTTTTCTATATCTCTTGTCTACTGCAACCATCTCTATATAGAAAACTTTTTCCTGATCTCTATATTCTTTAACTTTAGGTAGCTTTCTGAATTTTCTTATAATATCATTTGTGAAAATATATTTTATTAGCTTAAAGTTTTTAAATAATATTTTTAACAGCTTTATTTTACTTTTATAATTTATTTTCCTACTATCAATAACACCAATAACTCCCTCAATATTATGAGATGTCGCATATACTGTACCAATTGTCATCATAACTTCAACAACAATTCTATAAATTTTTAGTAATATTTTCTCTCTCAAAACTTTTTCTTGAAAAAAATATATCATTAAAGGATTCTCCATAAAGGCCTCAGCTAGCAATTCGCTCACCTTTTGTATATTATTCATATTTAATTTTACTAATTCATTTTTCATACATCTACTCCTGTATTTAAATTATTAAATTTTTTTATATTTTTATTCCCCCTCCTACAAACTTATATTATTTTAATTTATACTTAGTAATTAGAAAGGTGTGATTTAAATGGAAAATAGATTATTTAAAGTTAAAGACTTTAAAATTGATAATGACAATGAAGCTACAAAAACAGTTTTCTATACATCAGATTATACAAGTGGATCTGTTTGGAGTGTAAAACCAGGGCAAGTAGTTAAATCTCATATCCATACAACTTCTGATGATTTATGGATTTGTATTCAAGGAGAAGGAATATTCTATCCTAATAGTGAAGAAGAAATATTTATCACTAAGGGTGATATGGTATTATCTAGAGCTAATGAACAACATGGTATGAAAAATACTGGAAATGAAGATTTCGTATTCGTTAGTGTTGTTGCACCAGTTCCATCTGATTTTGTTTTAAAATAGATAAAATTTTATAGTAAATTCAAAAAACAAATAAATAACTCAAGTAGAAAAGTTTAATTCTACTTGAGTTATTTATTTAAACCAAAAACCTATACTGCCTTAAATCACTCTTTTTATAAAGATAAATCTCTTTTTGAAAATATATATGTTCCGACACCAAAGAACAACACCACGACAGAAAATAGTATTAAAATTGCTATTCCGACACCTTCTCCTTTAATTATATCTGTCGGATTAAATACAGTAAATAGCGTCAGATATTTTAATCCTTCTAACTTGTCGCCCATATTAGCTATTGCTTGCAACAGGTAAAATAAAACTGGTACACCTGCGCCTATCATAAAGTAAGTTTTTGAACTGTTGCTTATACATGCAGCAAAGAAACATATTGAACTTATAGCTATTTGCAAGAAGTAAAGCACTATGTTTAGCATAATAAACTTTTCTATATCTAAACCATTCGGATGCGACATACTACTTAATATTATTATCAATACTGTCGTATACGAGATTAGTATAGCTGTCGTAACGCACATGAATAACGCTTGCGTCAATACTATTTTAATTCTTTTATTTCCTGTCGTTAATAAATATGCCATAGACCCTTTATCTATATACGACATGATTAATTTATTTCCTAAAATTATAGTACATATTATAGGAAATATTAAAAGTATAAATCCATACAAATAATTTGCGACATACTCTGTAAGATTGGTGACAACTGCATCCATTCCAAAAGCCTTCATCATCTCTGGCATACTCTTTGCCATTTCTTCAAAAATATTTATAGTAGATGGCTCATACATATATACAATACTGGTTGAATACATCGTTAAAACCGCTAGAAATGTCAGTATTATCTTATAGTTTGATTTTATTTCTTTCTTAAAAAGTGTTCCACTAATCATTTTCTTTACCTCCGTAGAAATGCATAAATAGCTCTTCTAAGCTTTGAGTTTTTACATCTAAGCTTTTAACTTCATATTTACTCAATGTATTTATAAATAGATTTATATCTCCTTCTACTAACACGCTTAAAGTGTCGCTACTTAATCTTTCTATTTTAAACTTTTCTGTCTTAAACCCTTTTGTCGCATTTTCATTTTTGAATGTGACAATGTAGTATTTACTTTTTGATTGCGACAATTCTCTTACACTTTCCACTGCGACAACTTTCCCATCTTTTATTATAGCAGTTCTGTCGCAACATTTTTCAATCTCATCAAAAATATGTGACGACATGAAGATAGTTCTTCCCTTTTCCTTCTCTTCTAATATAAGTTCTATGAATTTATTCTGCATTAATGGGTCTAATCCACTTGTCGGTTCATCTAATATAAGAACCTCTGGACTTCCCATAAATGCACATATTATCCCTATTTTTTGTTTCATTCCTTTCGACATTTTCTTTATCTTACCTGTCGGATTAAGCTCAAACTTTTCAATTAATTCTTTTGCCCTGTCGAAATTTTTTATCCCTTTTAAATCTGCGACAAAATGGATAAACTCCATGCCTGTCATATCATCCATAAATGCAATTTCACCAGGAAGATATCCTAAAATCTTTTGTATCCTGTCGCACTCTTTTGAGCAATCCATTTCGTTTATAATACACTCTCCTGTATCTTGATGTATAAATCCCATTAGATGCCTTATAGTTGTTGTTTTCCCTGCCCCATTGGGTCCTAAAAACCCAAACACCTCTCCTTTTTTAATTTGGAGGTTAACATTGAAAATTCCCTTGTTATTTCCATAATCCTTTGTAAGATTTTTTATTTTAATTATCTCCACTTAAATACTCTCCTTTATAAGTATTGCTCTTAAAAAAATTTATAATTTCTATAAATCCCTCTTCTAATTTTTGCATGTCCACTTTTTCCTTACAATTTTCTCTCATATATCCATCAGCACACCAATTAAGCATTTTATCTAATTTATCAATTTCTACACCTTCCTTAAACTTAAAAGTATCTATACCTTTTAAAATCTCCTCATTCTTTAATGTAATCATAGAACCATTCTTTTTAGCTAGCTCTAATTTAATTTCTTCATCTTCCTCATAGTAAACCTTCATTAAGAACTCAAATAAATTTTTATGCCTATTAAAAATATTCAACTTACATCTTGCACCTTCTAAATACAACTTAAAAAAATCCTTCTCTTGGAATAATTTCTCCTTCAAAGCTTCTTCCATAATTATCTCTACTCCATAATCATATAAATATAGGTACAATTCCTTTTTGTTCTTAAAATAATGAAATAATAAAGATTTTGAAATTTCTGCTTCCATAGCAATTTCAGACATTGGCGACTTTTTATATTTATTTTCTGAAAAAACTCTATATCCTGCATCAATAATCCTCTTTCTTTTCTCATCTGATAAGTTAAAAAATTTTTGATTCATTTCCCCACCTCTTCACTTCCCATTAATTGGTATAATTATAATCCTATTGACCGATTTGTAGAAGACCTTAAAAACAAAAAAACTCAAAATAATTTTTCATTATCTTGAGTCTTCTCTCTATCTTAATACTACATCTGTTACAATCATAGTAATAAATCCTATTATAAATGAAGCTATCACAAACATATATGGTGAACTTGTTACAAATAGTATTGGCATTTCTATATTGAAAAAACCTGCCATAAAAGCACCCACTCCTATTAATGCTATATTAAAGCTCCATTCAATTTTCCTTTTTTTACTTCTTCGTAATTTTCCCGAGCCACTTTTTTTAGAAAATATTCTTCCTAAGCCCTCACCTACTAAAAGTATCATAGCAAGAAATACTATGTCTAGCGTAAACTCTAACACTCCATTTTTAGTCCTTATTAATGCAATGGCTGACATCCCTATAAATAATGTACTTATTACTTGTCCCACTCTTAATAATATTCCATTGCCTTTATCTAAGCTTTCTAAGACCTCATTGACGAAGCCTTTAGTATCACTACCTACCAACACACTTACTGGTGTACTATCTTCTTGTGCTAATAGAAACATATCTAATATATCATTTCTTACTTCTTCCTTATGTAATGTGTTTATCTGCTCTACCTCAATCTCTGCCATAATTTCATTGTAAACATCTAGATACTCACCATCTAACCTCTTTTTTGCGCCCATATTCTTCTCTCCTTTTTAAATCTCCCATAGTTTTTTAATACTTAAATCAATCGTTTCCCAAGCTTCTTTAAATTCTTTAACCTCATTTTCACCATCTTCAGTTAAGCTATAATATTTCCTATCTGGTCCAAAAGGTGACTTCTTCTTCTTAGACTTTATAAGCTTATTCTTTTCAAGCCTTAAAAGAAGTGGATATAAAGATCCCTCTGCAAACTCTTCAAAGCCATAATCTTGAAGTTTTCTATATATCTCATAGCCATAAGTTTCTTCCATAGAAATTATCTTTAAAATAACTCCCTCCATAATCCCCTTCATTAACTGCGTTTTATTTATCATCTCATTCACCAACTTCTCTACATTGCATCACAACATAGTTTAATTAAAAAAATTCCATATCTATAGTGTAATACAATATAGATATGGATTCAATAAAATATTCTATTTTATTTATATTTTTTTCCATTTTGCATTTCTACTTTTAAAAATTATCATTTTACCATAAACATATAAAATAGTATAAAAACATACTCATTTGACCTCAAATGAGTATGTTTTTATATTTATGAGTATATTTATTTTATTCCATTAACTCTTCACTTAAAGGGTATAGACACAAAACACTATACCCTATTTTATCTTAAAGATAGCCCCAGCAAATGGTATATCCTGTCTCAAGCCTCTATTTCACCTATCTTAGATTGATATAATTTCTATATTTCAAGATTTATTTTTAAGTTTTAAAATAGTTTTCCACAGGCTCTTACTCTTTAATTTTTTTATTTCTCTAGCTCTAGCTTTAAATACATATTATGCTCGTCTTCTATAATTTCTTTGTATTTAACTTTTATTTCTTCTTTGAAGAGTGGTCCATCTGTTACTACTGTATGAAATTCTCCAGCTTCTCCACATGGGTCTATTCCTCTTTCTTCTAGTTCCTTTATATATTCAAAAGTTAGAACTTTTCCAAGGTCTTCTTTTTTCATTCCACTTCTTTTATCTATTGTTATAACTCTTGTTATGAAGCCTAATGAGATAAATTCATTTATTACTTCTTTATGGCTCATGTTCCAAAGTGGCATTCCTATTTGAAGGTCTGCTTTGTTAGCTACTTTTTCATACCAACATCCATGCTCTGGCATGTCTATATCTCCTGTTATTAAAACTTCTGCTCCTAAAGTTCTTGTTTTTCTTAAAATATCCACAAAAACTTTCTCATAATCATTCCAGTTTGTAGCTCCTTTAAATAAAGGAACTCCTATGGCTTTTGCTTGTGCTTCTAGAATATCTGGAAAAAGACTATGTGCTCTTGACCTTTCTCCATCCTCTTCCATCATAACTATTATTCCTAAAGCGTTTCCTTCCTTCATCCCCTTATATAAGGCTAATGAACTATCTTTCCCTCCGCTATATGATGCTACAAACTTTTTTCCCTTAGCACCTTCGCTCCAATTTTTCATATATCTTTCTCCTAATCTGTTTAAAGCTAGAAATTTATTTTTCTAGCTTTAAGTTTATTTCATCTATATATCTTTGAATTTCATTTTTTTGTTCTTCTAATTTATCTCTATGCTCTACAAGTATATCTCTTGCTGTTAAGTCGCTTCTTTTATCTAACAATAGCATGACATTTTGCTTTATCCCTTTCATTGGCATTCCTATAGTCCTTAAGCACTTAACTAAATTTATAAGCTCCACATCTTTATCATTAAAAACTCTTATATTATTTCTATCTCTTTCAAAAGCCGGTAGAACTCCCTCTTTCTCATAATATCTAATCTTTGATTGTGGTACATTTGTTATTTCTGCAATCTCTTTTATTTGATACATAAAATCATCTTCTTTCGTTCTATTTTTTAACTCCACACTTTGTTTATATTTTTTTTAAATTTATCTTCTTGCCTTAAAGTATACTTTAAGTCCTATACTAAATTCAACAGGTAAATATCAAAATATTTTCGAAAAGATTTGGTTAATATAAATAAGAAAAAATATAAATTTTAGGAGATGTTACAAATGAAAAAAGTATTAGTTGTTGTTACAAATATATCTAAATATGAAAATACAGAAAGACCTACTGGTTTATGGCTTGGTGAAGCTGTTCACTTTGTAGATGTTATAGAAAAAGCAGGTTATGAAATTGATTATGTTAGTTCAAAAGGTGGATATACTCCAATTGACCCACACAGCTTAACAAATGATTTTATGACTCCTACTGATTGGAAATACTATACTGATAAAAAATTCATGGACAAATTAGGAAATACAATGTCAGTTGATGAAGTTAATGCTGATGATTATGAAGTAATTTACTACACTGGTGGACACGGAGTTATTTGGGACTTCCCTAACGACACTAAAATGCAAGAAGTTGCAAGAAAAATCTATGAAAATGGTGGAATAGTTTCAGCTGTTTGTCATGGTTTAGCTGGATTATTAAACATTAAATTATCTAATGGTAAAAACTTAGTTGATGGAGTTAAGGTTACTGGATTCTCTAACAGTGAAGAAGTTGCTGTTGGACTTGATAAATTAGTTCCTTTCTTAACTGAAACTGAACTTGTAAACAGAGGAGCAAACTACGTTAAAGCTGAAGATTGGGCTGAGTTTGCTGTATCACAAGATAGAGTAGTTACAGGACAAAACCCTGCATCTGGTGCTGCTGTTGCTAGAGAAGTATTAAATGTATTAAAATAATTGAATCTGTCTCGTAAGATATTATTTCAAAGGATACTACGATTAAAGTTAAGCCTGGCAGGATTCCCTACCAGGCTTAATTATTTTTAATCATCACTACATGTACAGAAAGAGTTCTGAACCTGTACATAGTCCTCATCTGATAAACTTTCTAGATATTTATCAAAATGTTCCTCTGAACAAAAGTCCCCTACTTTATTTGAATAACAATTATCCTCTAATTCCCTTCTACAATACAAACATTTCTTCATAAAAACACCTCTTTCTATTTTTATTTTATCAAAAAAAATCCTCCTAAGTCACCTTTTAAAAGTGCCTTAAGGGGATTTTTTTAAGTTTACTACATTCTAGTTACTTTTACTTCTTTTCTTGGAACTGTTCTCTTATATTTAACCTTAGGATACCCTATAACCATACATGCTACAAGCTCCTCATTTTCACCTATTCCTATATACTCTTTTAACTTTGGATTCATTGCTACAGCTCTTTCTAAGAATCCACTGAAGTATGTACCAAGTCCTAATGCATTAATCATTAATTCCATTTTAGATGCTGCAAGTCCACCATCTATAGCTCTCTCTGCTTTAACTAAAATTACTAGAGGTGCCTTAAAGAAGAATCTATCCTCTCCGTTTGGATTTCTTAAGAATTGCTTATACATCATCTTCCACATTCTTGCATACTTTATATATGCTTTTGGCGTATTTTCATCATTCATCATTTGATCAGCCATTGCATTTAAAGTTTCTAATCCCATTTTTCTAAGCTCTTGAAGCTTTTCTTGAACAACTACATATGATACATCTTCTGAATTTGTTCCTGTTTGAGTATATCTTCCTGCTTCAATGATTTTTTCAATCTTTTCTTCTTCAACAGGCATATCTTTAAATAATCTAACACTTCTTCTGAACTTCATAAAATTCATTAGATTCTCTGCTTCAATATCAAAAGTTTCCTTATCATATTCTATAACTTCATCCATCGAATAATCTTTTTCATCATCACATGAAATTGCTTTTACTGGACAAATAGCAATACAGTGACCACATTTTATACATGTTTCATTTTTTATAAATGATTTTCCATCAATCATTTCAATATCATTTACAATACAATCTTGTTTGCATAGAGTACACCCTATACACTTATCCTGATTAACTATCATTTTTTCCACTCCTCTAAACTTAATATATATATTTCTTATTATGCACCTTAAAGTATACTTTAAGTCAAATTTTTTATAACCTCTTCTCTATTTTCCCCACCTCCTCTATAATTAAACTAAATTATACTCTGATTATATTAAGAAAATTTCTATAATGGAAAGTAAAGATTTTCAAGGTGTTTCCATTTATGATAAATGGCTTTAAATTCAAAGGGCTTAATGAATCTAATAAATTCATTAAGCCTTTTTTAATGCTTATTTAAATGATTTTTGTAATATAGATACTACATCATCATTATTTATTTCTATTGGGTCAACTGTAAATAATCCACCCATTGTTTCTCTTGCATTTATAGCATACTTTTCTAAATCATCATATTTTATACCAAACTCAGACATTTTTATATTATCTACATCACAAGCTTTTTGTAATTCTACTAATGCTTCAACAAAGTCCATAGCTTTTGTAGCATCTTTCTTTCCAAGTGCTTTTGCCATGTCTATCATTCTTTCATCACAAGCTCCAGTATTCGCTATGTGAGTATAGTAAGCTTCGCTTATCATTATAAGTCCTGCTCCATGTGTTATATTTGGGTGGAATGCACTTAAAGCATGCTCTATTGAATGCTCTGATGTACATCCTGAAGTTGATTCAACTAACCCTGATAAAGTATTTGCAAGGGCAACATTTGCTCTAGCTTCTTCATCTGTTCCATCATTAACTGCAGTTTTTAAAGATTTTCCTATAAGCTCAATTGCTTTAAGTGCGTACATATCACTCATTACATAAGCTGTATTGTTTAAATATCCTTCTGTGCTGTGGAATAATGCATCAAATCCTTGATATGCAGTAAGCATTTTAGGAACTGTCATCATTAATTCTGGATCAACTACTGCTATAACAGGGAAAGTTTTTTCATATCCAAAACCAATTTTTTCATTCATATCTTCATTAGTTATTACTGTCCAAGGGTCAACCTCAGTTCCAGTTCCTGCTGTTGTAGTTATTGCAATTATAGGTAATGGATTGTTTGAAGGCATCATTCCTTTTCCAGTTCCACCACTTATATAGTCCCAATAATCACCTTCATTAGTAGCCATAACAGCGATACTCTTAGCTGCATCAATACTGCTACCTCCACCTAATCCAATAACAAAATCACAGTTATTTTCACGAATAATCTTAGCACCACTTCTAACGTTTTCAAGTGTTGGATTTGGTTGAACCTCATCAAAAACAACATAGCTAACATTTGCTAACTTTAATTCATTTTCTAACTTCTCTAAGTATCCAAACTTTCTAGTAGATTTTCCTGCTGATATTACTATTAAAGCTTTTTTCCCTGGTAAATTCTCTTTATGAAGATTACCTAATTGTCCTTTTCCAAATAAAAGCTTTGTTGGCATATAATAATTAAAATTCATCTTATCTCGTCCTCCTGAGTCTTTCTTTAAATTAATCCTAAACCTTAGAGTCCACTCTAGGTCAATAACTTTTTAAAAATAAATTTATCACCCTATAGTCTATGTAGTATAATTTATTTATATTAAAAAATAGTTTAGGAGTAGATTTTATGTACACAATAAAGAGAGTTTCTGAAATGACTAATATAAGTCCATATACAATAAGATACTATGATAAAGAAGGATTACTGCCATTTATAACCCGTACAGAAAATGGAATAAGAAAATTCTCTGATACAGATTTGGAATGGCTTAAATTAATAACATGCCTAAAAAATACTGGAATGCATATAAAAGATATAAAACAATATATTGATTGGTATATCATTGGAATGGATACCTTCGATGATAGAAAAAATCTTTTATTAGAACATAGAAAAACTGTTCTAAAACAGATGGAAGAGCTACAGTTTAATTTAGATAAAATCAATTATAAAATTGAATACTATAACATTGAAAAATCAATTCATCCTGAATTAAAAAGGTGATAGCTATATTAAGCTATCACCCGCCTTACTCTTCAAACTTTATTCTACTGTCTATTGCTACAATTATTGATACTATAATTGCTGCTACAATAGTAAATCCAATTCTATAATCTACAAGATAATCTGGTGAATACCCCGAGATTTTTGAATGAACCTCTAATACTAAATATGTTATAAATACCATTCTTTTATAATATGCCATTGGAAATACAAGATAAAATATTGCTATAAATAAAAATATGTTTGTAAGCTCAACACTTGGAGCAAACTTATGTACAACTAAAAATATGATAGCCCCGATAATTGTTCCAAGGGTTCTATCTATAATCATTTTTTCAGACATTAATGGGTCTATAACTAAAATAGCCGACGCAACTATAATAATCCACATACTCTCTGGATTCCCAATGTAAAGCATGTAATAAATTGCTCCAGTCATCAGAACTGTTGAAATAATTGCATGTCTAAGCTTCTTCATTTTAAACTCTTTATCCAAATCTTCTTCTATAAAAAAGTTTATTTTCTTTAAGTTTTGTCCCCATGTTTTAAAATCTAATATTCTTGCTTCTTTATAATATTCATCACGAGTAAAGAAATAATAAAAAGCTATGGATAGGACAATCCCTATAAGTAAACATCCAAATACCGCTTTAAAATCACTTCTTGGAACTCTCTCATTTATTAAAATAATATAAGTTAATAAATATCCCCTCGTACTTGCTATTTTCTCTTTATGTGTAAAGAAATAATACATCATAAAGATAACTATAGCTGATGCTATTATCGCAATGATTCTGTTGAAAGTACATAAATAAGCCGCAACTCCAACTAACATTTGCATTACTATAATTTTTATAGACTCTAATACAAATCGTCCCTTAAAATCCTTATCAAATTTTGTAATTCCTGTGTACGCTGAAGTAAATCCTATAATCAATCCAATTTTAGGATCATATATATATGCAATAGCCGAAACTAGCAAAATCATTATAAACTTTTTTGCTGCTCTTAAATATTTAGGTCCTAGTTTTTCATCCTTATATAACATTGTAAATATTATTAAGGCTAAACAAACTGCACCTATGTAAATAGGTTGTATATTCATTTTCTTTTCTCCTTTGTATAAAATTCGCCATCTAAAAATCCTATCAAATTTATAGCAGTTTGTCTAATCCTTGATAGCTATGTCTTACTTTAAAAGCTTCTCAAATGCAATCCTTTCTGTACTATCTAAAAGTCTTATCATTCCACAATAGGTAAAATTATTTTTCTCCATTAATCTTTTCATTGTATTATTGTCTTTATGTGTATCTATTTTTATACTATACACACCATTTTCTTTAGCTAATTCCTCTGTAAATTTTAACATCTTACTTGCAATACTCTTATTCTTAAAGTTTTTGCTAACTGCTAATCTATGTATCACTACAAAGTCATCATTGCTAAGCCATTTCCCTTCTATTTTCTCATAAGTTTCTTCACCTTTAAAGCTTATAACTCCTGTTCCAATAACTTCTCCAAACTCTTCAACTACATAATTATCTCCTGAATTTATATCCTTTATTAAAAGTTCATCTGTCGGATATTCACCTTGCCATTGAAAAACTCCTGATTCCTTTAAATACTCCTTTGCATCGTCTATTATTTTACGAATACTATTAAAATCCTTTAAAACTGCTTTTCTAAAAATCATAACCTTCTCCTATCAAATCCTATTATTAAATTCCCAAAATAATTATAACATTATTCACAAAACTCCCCAAAATATCTTAATTTTAAAAATGAAATTTATGCTAAAAAAAGTCCAAAGATAAGGCAATTATCTTTGGACTCTAATAATCTTTTATTATCTAATTATTGGAATTCTAACTGTTATTGGTACTGGTGAGTTTGTAGCTTCACCTTCTATTTTAAATTCAAAATGTGTTCTCCATGATTCTACACCATTCATAGCTTGTACTCTCATTTTAACTCTAGTTCTGCCAAGACTATCACAGTAAGCCACTGGATAAATATCTAATCCACTTGATTTAATCATGCTTAATCTAATGTAATTTCCAAAACACACTGTGTTAAACTCTGCATTTTGTAAATTCATTTCAAGGTCAAATCCATTTTTTAATTGATTTACAGTAACCCCTTTATCTACATTTGTAGTGATTTTAGGTGTTCCAACAAATAAATTATTGTTAACCTCGATATTTAGCTTTCTAGCCTTTCCATCAGTAAACATACTTCCATCAACATTTATAACCCAATCTCCAAGATATTTAATTCCTGAGTTTGCCCAGTTAACATTAATTATAAAGTAATCTTTACTATAATGTACCCCTTCTGATATAGAAATATCATAATTTTGAGTTAGAGCATCACTAAATTTATATGGATCTGTTGTTGTTAATTTTACACCTTGTGGTAAATTAACTTTTAGATGTACTGCTCCATCTCCACTAACCATATCTGAATATTTTACAGATGTTACATTAGGTTTTAGATCTTGTAAAAACACCTGTCTTTCTTGATTAGTTACTGTTTTTGCATTTGCAATTTGAGTTGGCATGATAGCCGTAACTCCTATAACAGCTGCTGTACATAAGTTTAGCGCTATTATTTTTTTGATAGATTTGTTCATTTCTATTCCCCCTATTATATAAAAAATTTTATAAAATAGATAGGTCGCAAGCATACTTCATTTTAAAAATGAAGTAACCGAACAAGGATATAAAGAATAATCTTTATGTCCCCCGTAAAAGTCTAAAAGACTTTTAGCAACTGGCTGATATAGCATTTAACTGCCTTAATCCCTATAGCTTTGCGTCACAAGATTTCCCTTGTTTTGCCTATTCACTTTACAATTAAATTGTAAATTAATAGTAATTCATTGTCAACATTTTATTCCTAATTAGTTATTTTTTGTATTATAAGTGCAAAAAAATGCTATTTCTTTGACAGAAAAGAAATTCTGTTAGTAATAGCATTTTTCTAGTTTTTATATTTTAGTCTCAATATTTTATTTATCTTTTAAAATCTAAAAGCTTATTTTTTAATTGTTCCTCAATACTTCTTAGCTCTACCTCTGCTTCCTTACGTTTTTGACGACCTTCAGTTTGGATATTAAGAATTTCATCAAGTGTTGATATTAATGTTTCATTTGTACTCTTAAGTGTTTCTATATCAACAATTCCTCGTTCTGATTCTTTTGCAGTTTCTATAGTTGCAGTTTTTAGTATTTCTGCATTTCTTTTTAAAAGCTCATTTGTCATGTTAGTTACTTCTTTTTGGGCTTTTAAAGCATCACTTGCATGATTAACTCCAAGTGTTAATACAATCTGACTTCTCCAAAGTGGAATTGTATTTACTATTGTTGATTGTATTTTCTCTGCCATTAAAGAATCATTATTTTGAATTAATCTAATTTGTG
>NZ_JBOFRG010000041.1:0-1938 GCF_051650885.1 Clostridium sp. | reverse complement strand
AGACTTTATCTACATTTATTAGATTTATATATATTTTTCTCATTCACTATAATTCGCAACATTATAGCAGTCTTTCTCTCACAAGTAGACCTCTTATGCTTTCACATAAGCGTAGACTATATCTTTATCTCAAAACTTTGAGATACGGTATTTTTCTTCCACCCTTAGCTTGTGGCTTTACTCTCCCTCAAGGAGATAGTCGTTGGAGGTTATCCATATCATTTTAAAGACTTAGGACATTCCCTGCTAAACACCCATTACAAAAACCCTTAGTGCCTAACGTATCTTATATGTCACGATTATCCATTACAAGACCTAATTAGATTTTATTTCAACTTAGGCTATCCTTATTATTTTTTCTGCTTTCGCACCGTTACGCTTACCATTTCTAGTTTCGCTTTGGCCATAAGGCTTTAGGGGTTAAAAGCAATTAACTCCGAGTCTGCACCTATCACTAGATACAGAGGGCTTTCTGTTTTAAATCTATACTTCTATACGTATTTGTATAGTTTTGTTTAAATTTGTTGTAACAGTTTCGTTACCCATATAATCGCTCCAAAAAAAGAACCTGGTGCATACTTTTTATACTTCATATCAGATATTCCTGATAAATATCCTATAACGTGTTTAACTCCTGGTATAAAACAAATAACCATAATAAGAAAAGTTCCATACTTGTTTAAAAGGTCTGAAAACTTATCCATCTTTTCATGACTTAAATGAATCCTCTTTCCATGTTTATAAAAAAACGGTTTTCCAAGCTTCTTTCCTATAAAATATGAAAGAGACATTCCTGTTAAAACCCCAAGTGCAGCACATAGAACTACAAGATAGAAATTAAGCCTTCCTCCATAAACTAAAAAACCGCAATATACAATTAATATTTCTCCTGGAAGAAAAGGAACTCCCATAAGCTCTATGCAAAGTAATCCATATATTAAAATATATCCATACTCAGCTACTAAATTTAAAAAATAGGACAATATTGCCCACCTCCTAATGCCTTATCTCTTTATTATTAACAAAAAAACTTTTTAATACAATCCATGTTATATTAACATTTCATTAAATGTTAATATAACAAACACATCCTCTATTTTTATTGCTCTTTCTTTTGCACAAAAAAAGAAACTACCTTATATCTGGTAATTTCCTTTTGTTTTTTCACTTCTTAATTTAGCTATGTCATAACATAATATACATAAGGTTTTTATGGTTTATATGGAGATTTTTAGTTTTTAATAAATTCTCTTATTTTGAAGCTTCCTAGTGTAAAGAATACTCCTGACATTAATAATAGTATTATAGTTGGTACTATTATTTCCCTTGTTTCTAAGATTTTTAACAGCCACATAAATGGTGATATAATCCCAAGCTTTAATATTGCAGGTGGATTTTCTATCATACTCATAACATTTCCTAGGTTTCCAATTGTAAATAAAATCAGTCCTGATAATACTAAAACAAGTGTTGCTATTCCTTCATTTTTAAACCACCTTATTGCTGCAAGTATCATTGAGGTTGACATTAAGCTTCCAAGTATTATAACTAATGAGACTATTCCAAAGTTTTCAAACTCTAGTTTAAGAATTATTCCGATTATTTTTATAGCTATTATTCCAAGTATACTTTGAAGAATAAAGCTTGATAGGAATATCCCTCCTATTATTTCCACATCAGTATTTGGTGTTGCCATAGTTCTTTTTAATACATTTTCTTTCTTAAATTTTATAATATCTTCTACTATAACTGACCCTGCCATAAGCATAAAATAACATACCATAACTACTGCTGTATTGCTTTTATTTTCTCCCATTGCATCATTTACTAAAAGCTCTGTTTTTAAATAAGTTTCCTCTAATTTATTTGATTCCTTACTTTTCAAATTTTCTTGTACAAAGCTATTTATAATATTATCTATATTTAATGTAGTTCCTC